>JBAXMH010000111.1:0-14870 GCA_037134395.1 Chloroflexales bacterium | reverse complement strand
CAGGCCGACATCCCGCTCCAGATGTTTGTCTACCCGGCCCTGCCGACCACGTCCCAGCCCGAAGTTTTTGCGAAGTTCGCCCAGGTACCCACTCAGGCCGTCGGGCTCACCCCCGAACAGATCGAGGCCGGGCGTGAGGGGTGGATCAAAACGTGGACGGAGATTATGCTGCGGTGATAAGCGACGAACGACCGCCAATCACTGACCCATCTTTCAGAACTGGCAGCAGTCCCGCGTATGGACGTGTGTGGTTGTGGATGGTCGTCGGTTGTCGGTGGCCAGCGAGGATCGCTGAGATCATCGGATCAGCCCTGCCGATCCTCTTCATCGCTCTCTGCTTTCTCTATCCGCTGGCATCCATCCTGCGCCTGAGCTTCGCCGACGGATTCGCTGGGCTGTGGGCGGTGCTGACCGACGGCTACACCTGGCGGGTGCTGGGATTCAGCGTAGGTCAGGCCGCACTCTCGACGCTGCTGACTCTGGTGGCGGGACTGCCGGGGGCTTATGTCTTTGCCCACTACGACTTCCCTGGTAAGCGGCTGCTGCGGGCCGTGGCCGGGGTGCCCTTTGTACTGCCCACCGTGGTGGTGGCGGCGGCACTGGGCGCGCTGCTCGGCCCGCACGGGCTGATCAACACCGGACTCCAGGTGGTGTTCGGTTTGGAGCAGCCGCCTCTCCGCATTCCCAACGGCATCGGGCTGGTATTGCTGGCCCATGTTTTCTACAACTACACGGTGGTGCTGCGGCTGGTGGGCGGATTCTGGGCCAACCTCGATCCACGGCTGGAGCAGGCGGCGGCGATGCTGGGAGCCTCGCGGCGGCGGGTGATGTGGGAGGTGACGCTGCCGCTGCTGGCACCGGCGCTGGGCGCAGCGGCCCTGCTGATCTTCATCTTCAGCTTCACCAGCTTCGGGGTGGTGGTCATTCTGGGCGGGCCACGCATGGCTACCCTGGAGGTCGAGATCTACCGACAGACATCCCAGTTGCTCCAGTTGGATGTGGCGGCGAGTCTGGCGCTGATCCAGGCGGCCTGCACCTTAGCCATGAGCGTGGCCTACACGCGATTAGCTGCCCGTAGCGCGGTGCCTCTCGATCAGATGCCGCATGCGGCGGTGGCTCGGCGATCACGCGGGGTGTGGCAGAAGATTCTTGTTGGCGTTAACGCCCTGCTCATCCTGCTGCTGCTCGGCGCACCCCTGGCGGCCCTCGTCCTGCGCTCGATCATTGGCCCCGATGGTCTTAGCCTGGGCTACTACCTGACCCTTGGTGAGAACCGTACCGGCTCAGCCTTCTTCGTGACGCCTACCACGGCCATCATCAACTCCCTGCGCATCGCAGCGACGACGGCCAGCATTGCTCTGGTTGTGGGCGTGCCGGCGGGGTATCTGCTGGCAAAAAGTAAAAGGCAAAACGTAAAAGGCACAAAAGCCTTTGTGCCTTTTACGTTTTACCTTTTACCTTTTACCTTTCTCGACGCGTTATTCATGCTACCCCTGGGCACGAGCGCCGTCACTCTGGGGCTGGGCTATCTGGTAACTCTGGCGACTCCGGCGCTGGCCGGGCTGCGTTCCTCACCGCTGCTGATCCCGCTGGTGCATAGCCTTGTGGCCCTGCCCTTCGTGATCCGCAGCCTGCTGCCGACCCTGCGCGGACGTAACCCGCGCATGATCGAGGCCGCCGCCCTGCTAGGTGCGAGTCCTTGGCGGGCCTGGTTCTACGTTGAACTGCCGCTGATCACTCCAGCGATCATCACCGGAGCCGTGTTCGCCTTCACCGTCTCCCTGGGCGAGTTTGGGGCTTCGCTGCTGCTGACCCGGCCCGATGCGCCCACTCTGCCGGTGATGATCTTCCGCCTGCTTGGCCAGCCCGGTGCGGTCAACTACGGTCAGGCGATGGCCATGAGCAGCATCCTCATGCTCACTACCGGTGCGAGTTTTCTGGTTCTGGAGCGAATTAGGCCGCCGGGTGGGGAAATGTAAGGGTGTAGCAGCGCGGCGCTGCTACACCCTTACACCGTCACACGAACACGTTCTCGTGGTAGATTCCAAACACCTCACGCAGAACATCGCACATCTCGCCGACGGTGCAGTAGGCGCGCACGCAGTTGAGGATGGCGGGCATGGTGTTGGCCTCGCCCTCGGCGACCGCACGCAGTTCGGCAAGGCGCTGACTGGCCAGGGCGTTGTCGCGCTCGGTACGTACCCGGTTGAGCCGGGCCAGGTGCTTGCGCTCGCCCTCGGGATCCATTGCCAGGATCGGGATGTTGATCGGCTCATTCACCGTGTAGGCGTTCACCCCGACAATCTCGCGGTCACCGCCGTCAATCTCCTGCTGGTAGCGATAGGCCGCGTCGGCGATCTCCTTCTGGAAGAAGCCGTCGCGGATGGCCGCGATCACCCCGCCACGCTCGGCGATGGCCGTAAAGTAAGCATTCGCCTCGCGCTCCATGCGGTCGGTCAGCGCCTCGACAACATAACTGCCGCCGAGGGGGTCAACTGTATTGGTGACGCCACTCTCGCTGGCGATCACCTGCTGCGTGCGCAGGGCGATAGTGACAGCCTTCTCGCTGGGCAGGGCCAGAGCCTCGTCCATACTGTTAGTATGCAGACTCTGGGTGCCACCCATCACGGCGGCGAGCGCCTGGATGGTCGTGCGGACAATGTTCACTTCAGGTTGCTGCGCGGTCAGCGAGGCTCCGGCGGTCTGCGAGTGGAAGCGTAGCCAGAGTGAGCGATCCTTCTTCGCACCGTACTTATCGCGCATAAGCCTAGCCCAGATCCGGCGGGCGGCGCGGTACTTGGCGATCTCCTCAAAGAAATCGTTGTGGGCGTTGAAGAAAAAGGAGATACGCGAGGCGAAGTCATCTACATCCAGCCCACGGGCGATGGCCGCCTCCACATAGGCCGCACCATCGGCCAAGGTAAAGGCCAATTCCTGGGCGGCGGTGCTGCCCGCCTCGCGGATGTGATAGCCGCTGACGCTGACCGGGTTCCACTGCGGGACGTGCTGGCTACCGAACTCGATGGTATCCACCACCAGGCGCATGCTCTGCTCAGGCGGGAAGATATACTCGTTCTGGGCGATATACTCCTTGAGGATGTCGTTCTGGAGCGTGCCGCGCAACTGGCTCCAGGGAACGCCGCGTTTCTCGGCCACCGCCAAGTACATGGCCCAAACCATCGCCGCCGGCGAGTTGATCGTCATCGAGGTTGAGATCTTGTCGAGGGGCAGGCCGTCGAGCAGCACTTCCATATCGGCCAGCGAACAAATAGCCACGCCACACTTGCCGAACTCGCCCTCAACCAGGGGGTGATCGGTATCGCGCCCGTAGAGTGTGGGCATATCAAACGCGACCGAGAGACCGGTCTGGCCTTGGCCGAGCAAATACCGAAAGCGGGCATTCGTCTCTTCCGCCGTACCGAACCCAGCGAACATCCGCATCGTCCAGACCTTGCCACGGTAGCCGGTGGGATGGACGCCACGGGTGTAGGGGTACTCACCGGGGTGGGCGATATCGCGGGTGTACGAACTATCGGCCAGATCGAGCGGCGTATAGAGGCGCTCGATTGTCTCGCTGCTCGTAGTCATAAAGCGCACATCGCGCTCGGGGGTACGCTCCAGGGCCGGCCAGAGGGCCTCCTGCTCCCAGAGCTTTTGGGCCGCCTGGATCTGATCCTTCGGCTCGAACATCGGTGTTCTCCTTCCCACCTACCAGTGGGGGTGTGGGTGCGGCAAAGCCGCCTCCACAACATTTTTATATTGGTTTGGGCGGCAAAGCCGCCCAAACCAATATAGGCGTAGGTTTGGGGTACAGCCCCAAAGACGTTACAACAATGCTACGATTGTATCATCTTCTGGCCAGGTGCCAGACTCCGTGCCAGGGCCACGGCGCGCACCTCGCGGGTGCCGGCGGCACGTAGGGCGTCGGCGCAGGCGGCCAGGGTGGCCCCGGTGGTAAGTACATCATCAACGATCAGGACGCGGGCGGGCGGCGGGGCGTGGACGGCCCAGACAAAGGCACCCTCGACGTTGCCCTTGCGGGCGCGACGGCCCAGACTGGCCTGATGGCCGGTGTCGCGGCAGCGGGCCAGTCCGGGGACGAGGGGCATGCCACAGCGATGGGCGAGACGAGCGGCCAGTTCCTCACTCTGGTTAAAGCCACGCTCGGCCAGACGCCCGGCGTGTAGCGGCACGGCCATCAGGGCGTCGGCGGGGAGTGGCGCAGCCTGGAGATGTTCGGCCAGCAGATCACCCAGGGGTACAGCCACCCGGCGCATGCGCGAATATTTCATGCGGTGGATCGCCTGACGGATCGCACCTTCATAGAGCCACCCCACCGCCATGCCGTCGAGTCCGTCTGGCGGTGCTTCCGGCGGGTAGGGTCGTAATCCGGCCCGACACATTGCGCAGAGCAGTGCCCCCGTCCGCCCGCAGGCCACACAGCGGTCGGGGAAGAGCAGGTCGAGCAGGCGCTCGAACAGGTTACGGATGATCATGGCGATGCCTCCGGGTATGCGAGTGTCTGACGCATATACCGCACGGAGGCCGCCGGGGGTGCGATTCCAGGGTATACTAGAAATTATGACGACATCCCCTCCACGTATTCTGATTGCTGACGACGACCCGGTGGGTCGGCAGATTGCGCGGCACATGCTGGAACACGCCGGTTATCCGGTGGATGCGGTTGGTGACGGACGGGCTGCCCTGCATGCACTGAGCCAGAGGCACTACGTCCTGCTGCTGCTTGACCTCAAGCTACCCGACCTGGATGGGTTCTCCGTGGCGGCGGCGGTGATTGAGGGGGTATGGACGGAACAGCGACCGTGGCTGGTGGCCGTCTCGGCCCTCGTGGGTGAAGGCGATGAAGCGCGTTATCGGACGGGCGGGTTCGACGCTTGCCTAAGCAAACCTCTGCGACGAACCTCCCTGATCGCCTGTGTTGAGGCCGGGATTGCCCAGCGCCCACATCTGCTATAATGGGCGACTATCCGGATCGCAGCAACCCCCCGCCGTGCGGGACGTGGAGAGACTCATGCCGTTTGGTGCTCATATGTCGATCTCAGGCGGCGTCTCTAAGGCGTTCGCCCGTGGCGCGCAGGTGGACTGCGAGGCCATGCAGATCTTCAGCAAAAACGAGCGCCAGTGGAACGCCAAGCCGATCCCTCCCGAGGAGGTGCTGACGTTTAAGGCGGAGCAGGAGCGCACCGGCATCGGCCCGGTGATCGTTCACGATTCCTACCTGATCAATCTGGCCGCTCCCGCTGATGAGCTCTGGGAGAAATCTATCGCCGCCTTCAGCCACGAGCTTGAGCGCTGCGATCTGCTGGGTATCCCCTATATTGTCACCCACCCCGGTGCCCACACCGGCAGCGGCGAGGAAGTTGGTCTAGAACGCGAGGCGGTCGCCCTTAACCGGATCTTCGAGTCGGGAGTCGGTGGTCGCACCACCGTCCTGCTGGAGACCACTGCCGGTCAGGGTAGCGCCCTCGGCAACCGCTTTGAACACCTGGCCCGTCTCTTCGAGCTTGTGCCTCACCACGACCGTATGGCTGTCTGTGTGGACACATGCCATATTTTCGCCGCCGGCTACGATATCCGCGATGAGGCCAGTTACCGGGCCACCTTCGATGCCTTTGAGCGCATCGTCGGCGTTGGGCGGATCAAGTGCTTCCACCTGAATGATTCACAAAAGGATTTGGGTAGCCGGGTTGACCGGCATAGTCACATTGGACAAGGCTGCATCGGCCAAGAGGGCTTCCGTCTGCTCGTGAATGACCCGCGCTTTGTCGGCATCCCGATGATCATCGAGACGCCCAAGGGCGATGGTATAGCCGAAGACGTAGAGAATCTGTCGCTATTGCGCTCGCTGGTTGGTAAGGCGAACGGTTCCGTATAGCAGCGGGTCGCCCGTTGCGTTTTGGAGGAGTGTACGTATGTTTCGGCCTCGCAAGCTTATTTGGTTCGTGATCATTGGTGGGGTGGGATACCTCGCCTGGCGATGGCGCCAGGATCAGGCCGCCATTCTGCCCACCCCCGTCACGCCCCCATCCCCGTCTTTCGCCCGAGAGACGGTCGCCCCGCCCAGTATTGCAAGTGGCTCCACAGACGCGCCGCGTCGGATCGTCACTCGCGTTCACCGTGGCTCACCGCCCACAAGTTCAGTCCCTACCGCACCCGCAGCAAACGCGAAGCCCCTTGAGGAGTCTCCTGCGGCTCCTGACGCGCCCGTGGCTCCTGACGCGCCCGTGGCTCCCGATGCGCCCGTGGCTCCTGACGCGCCCGTAGCTCCTGACGCGCCTGCGGCTCCTGACGCGCCTGCGGCTCCTGACGCGCCTGCGGCTCCTGACACCGAACAGCCCTCGGTAGAGGTTGTGAATATTAATACCGCCGAACTCCAGGCTCTGATTGACCTCCCTGGTATCGGACGGTCTCGTGCCACCCGGATCATCGCTTATCGCGAGCAGCACGGCTTTTTCGCCACCGTGGATCATTTGGTGGAAGTTCCGGGTATCAGCCCGGATAATATCAACAAGTTCCGCCATCTGATCACGGTGTGATGGTTCTCACGGGAAGCGGACATTTTTAAGTATCCCGGCGTTGTGTCACGCTAAGCAAGGCGAAGCGTCCCGGCATTCGTATTGCCCGCCGGGACGCTTCGCTTTGCTCAGCGTGACACATTACCTGCAATAGGACAATTAAAAAGATCCGCTTCCCCACGGAGATGGCTACGATCCCTCTTCCCTCTTCCCTCTTCCCTCTTCCTTCATTCTTGCTGGCACTATCTGCTCAGCCTGCGCAATGAGCGTGGCCAAGTTGGGCGCAGTGCCAGCATCAATCGCTGTTGGAAGTGGCGGCAACGGGGCCACTGGCGGCGGGAGCGCACCGCAGAGCCGGGCGGCGCGGGCGCGACTAAGGGCGGTGGGACGGGTGGTGGCGAGCGATGCATAGAGTGATCGGGCGGCGTGGCGATCAGCCTCACGGCGCGGGTCAATTTGCCAGATCGTGTAGTGGATCGCCGCACGCTCATCCTCGTCGTACCAATCCTCGTCCAGCGCAGCAACCGTCGTGATCGCAGCAACAGAATCCTCCGCACCGAGCAACACTCGCAATCGCGCTGCAAGCAGCGTCGCGTGGAGCTGTGCGGCCTTATTGCTGCCAAGCCGCCGTGCTGTCTGGAGAGCCACATCGTTCAGATCCAATGCATCGGCATAGCGCCCCTGAGCCACCCGTAACAGCGCGTACTCGTAGCGGAACTCACACGCCCAATAGGCCAGTTTAATCGAGTCACAGAGGGTGATCGCCAGTTCGCTCACCCGCTCGGCCATGCGGTACTCGCCGATGCGGGCGTAGGCGTAGGCCAGGTGGCCCAGGCCAATCGCCAGATCCCGCCGCTCACCAAGGTTCAGGGCAATCGCGATCTGACGAGCGTAACACTCCATGCCCACACCCACCTCGCCGTAGAGCGTGTGGGCGCGGCCAATCTCGTGACTCAGCCGGGCCAGTGCCCAGCGGTCGCTGATCTCTACTGCACGCAACAGCAGATCGTGAAAAATCTCTAGGGCGTCTACAATGCGGCTTTGGTTCAGGTAGATCGAGCCGATGTTCTCGCGTGATCGCGCCAGCAGACCCCAGTCTCGCACACTCGCCGCCATAGCTGCGCTGCGCTCCAGACAGTAGAGGGCCATCTCGTAGTCGCTAATGTCAATATAGACCACGCCCATTGCGCCAATTGAGCGGGCGATCAGAGCCTGATCATCCAGACGCACGGCGAGTTCGTGGGCATGTTCAATCGAACGCAGGCCACGTGTGTAGGCTCCCGTATCAATCATGATCGCGCCGAAGATGCGCAGAGCCTCGTAGTGTCCCGCCAGATCTCCCAGGCGCTCCCAGGCCGGGATGGCCAGATCGAGAATGGCCACAGCCTCCTCGTAATTGCCACGAGCGGCCAGCAGTTCAGCGGTGATGTTCTGACAGCGGGCCACGCCAGTCGCATTGCCGTCGGCGGCGGCGATGGCCTGTGCCATCTCGAAGGATGACGCGGCTTCAGCCCAACGCCCAACGAGCTGGAGTACCTCGCCAATGCGCAGTAACATCGTCACCTGCTGCGAAGGCTCAAGCAGCGGCAGCAGGCGTCGGTAGTAGCTGATTGCGGTCTCGTTGGCGTAGGCGGCGTAGGCAGCATCGCCCGCTAACCTAAAATAGTGCCGCTGACGATCCAGGTTCTCGCTGCGACCGTAATGGTAGGCCAGCATGTCGAGGTAGCGATCAACTTCACTCGCAAAGTGATGCTCAATATAGATGCCAACTTGCTCGTGCAGCATCGCACGTGTTGCGTAGGCCAGGCTCTCGTAGGCCACCTCCTGCGTCGTCATGTGCTTGAACAGGTACTCCAGTTCGGGTTCGGCCTTCTCCATCGGCGTCAGATCGAGGTTGCTGAGCCGGTCGAGGTTGGCCTGCACTTGGTCGGGATGACCGATCTGCGGGTAGATTCCCCACAGCCAACTGGCCCGAAAGACTCGTCCGAGGACGCTGGCCACCTTCAGTGTAATTTGCTCCTGCTCGCTGAGCCGATCAATCCGGCTGATGATCAGCGAGCGGAGGCTGTTGGGCAGGCGCACCAGTGACAGCGCGTGGGTATCGGCGGGGTTGATCCCCTGATCCTGGATGTAGCTAATCATCTGGTCAATGTAGAAAGGGTTGCCCTGCGAGCGCGTGGTAATCCGCTCGACAAAGCTCGCCGGCAGCACCCCACGGGCACCGAAGAGATAACCGAACTTCAGCCCGATCAGCCACTCGGTCTCGCGCAGGCTGAACTCACGCAGCAGCAGTTCGCAGAAGTGCGGCAGCCGCGATACGCGCAGCCGAGTATGCTCATGCTCGTGCGGGCGATAGGCCAGTAGGAGCATCACCGGCAGATGACCAATGCCGCGTGCCACCACGTCAAGCAAGTCGTGCGAGAGCGGGTCAATCCAGTGACAATCCTCGATCACCAGCAGCACCCCGGTATTCGGCCCGCGAGCAACGGCGATGGTGCGCAGACACTCCAGTACGGTCGTTTCTAGTACGTCCTTGCGTACGCGTGCGTCAAGAGCGCGGGTCTGCTCTGTCTCATCAACCGGCAGATTCATTGCCCCAGCCAGTATCGGCAGCCGCCGCAGGGCCTGCGGGCAGAGGGCGGCGATCTGCTGGCGCAGATGACCGATCTGAACATCGTGATCCCAGGTTGGATCAATACCAAAGAGGCCGAGCAGCAGACTGTTCCAGGGCAGATAGCTAATACTGTCGCCGTGCGACAGACACTCGCCAGAGTGAACCACCATATCGCCCCGCGCTGCCATGCGAATGACTTCGGCCACTAGGCGCGATTTGCCCATCCCCGCCTCGGCGCAGATGCCGACCACCTGGCCGCGCCCGCTCCTGGCCAGATGCAGATGTTGTTCGGCCACCTGCATCTCCTCCTCACGCCCTACCATCGGCAGTTTGTACGACGGCTCCTGATGACGACTGGCCCGCTGCTGTTCCTGCTCTAGCCGGTAAACCGGAACTACTCGCGAGCGACCCTTTATCGAGAGCGCGTTGAGCGGCGTCCAGAGAAACTGGTCGGCCACCGGGCGATGTGCACCGCTGGCCACGATAATCTCGTCCGGCACGGCGGTCTGCATCAGCCTGGCCGCGAGATTCACCGTATCACCCATCACCGTGTACTCGCGACGGATCTCCGCGCCCACCAGTCCGCAGTAGACGAGTCCCGAGGCAATGCCAATGCGGATGCTGAACGCAGTACGTTCATCATGCTCAACCTTCAGTTCACGCAGCCCCAGTGCGCAACGCATGGCCCGCTCAGCATCATTCTCGTGGCCAATAGGTGCGCCAAAAACCACCACCAGCTTACTGCCCTTGTCGCCCATGTCAATCTTGTTCACGTCACCATCGTACTGCTGCACGATCCGCGCCACCTGAACAAAATATGCCTGGAGCCGGTCGCCCACATACGGGTCGCGATCATAGTCAAACCCGCTAAAACCCACAAAGAGAACCGTCACACTGCGGTGTTCATTCACAAAGCCCATCTGCCCGTCGAGCAGCCGATGAACCAGCAGCGGGTGGACAAATGCGGTAAGGGTAGCGAGCAGGCTCTCGGAGGCGGCGGGCAGCGGGGGCAGCGGCGCGTAGGAGGGCAGTTCACTCAGCGCAGAAACCAGCCGGTAGTCGCCGTGCATATCTGCGGAAGTCAGGATGCTGGGGGCGAGGTCGATCAGATCGCGATGGACAACCACATCACCGACCTTCGCCATGTGCTCCGCCTCGGCGGCCTGCTCTAGCGGCAGGCCCGCGATCACACTCTGGAGGCGCACCTCTGGGTCACCGACGACCGTAGAAAGGACGAGGCCACGGGCCAAGCCGATCTTGATCTCCAGGCTAAACTGTCCGGCCCGCGTCTGGATATTGTGGTAGGGGTGCATGAGGATCTGCATGTCGAGGGCGCAGCGCGTGGCGCGTGCGGCTATCTCGCCGGGACTCGCATCGCCCTTCACGTAGAAAAGAGCGGTCAGCGAGTCGCCGCCGAAAGAGACCACCACTCCGCCGTAGGAGGCAATCAGATCGATCATCACCGCGAAGTAGTCGTTGAGTAGGCTGGTGAGATCCTCGGTGCCATCCTGTCCAAAGCGGCTTAGAGCCTCGCTCATCGGTGTAAAGCCCGAAACATCGGCAAACAGAGTCACCGCATCATCACGGCAGGTGCGCCCGACAAGGTTGCCGGCACCACTCAGGAGATCGGTGGCTATCTGATAGGGCAGATGGGCAAGGAGTTTTCGCATCGTATCATCAGGGTGCATTCCGCTCGTAGAGTATCAGATAAACGTTGTTCACGCCCCACTCTTGCACCGTTCGGTACGTTGGAGTAAGCACTGTCTCTGGGCTTATGCCTCCACGATAGAAGGCCCACACCCGCCGATGTGTCCCAATAAGCTGGAGAGCCTCCGCGCTGGGAAGTCCCCGCGTGTAGGGTCGTTTGGCCACATGAAAAAAATCGTCGTAGTTGTGGGCACCGATGAGGGGCAGGGCCGGGCCACGGTAGTAATATTCAAAGACCCGCTGATCCCACGGCGGGTAAAAAATGACGATGTCTTGTCCTGACATTGCCTTCTTTGCCAGCTTAGCACTGAGCTTTGACCAACTAAACGTAGGACGTCCCGGATCTATGCTAAAGGAAGTTAGCGTACCGACCAAGAAGATGCTGGCGAGGAGCCACGCTGCCAGCGACCAACGTCGGCGAATGGCCTCAAACCCGGCTCCAACCGCAAGTGCAAAACCAGGGAGCATCATCATCACATAACGCGGCATAACCGCCTGCATCCCACTCAGCAATATCAGCAGCAGCACTGCTGGTAGTACGAGTGTACGGATGACTAGCCCGTTCGCCATCGCCTTCGGGGAAAGAGCCGTCGCCGCAATCAGGATTCCGCCAACAGCGGTGCAGATCACGCACATCCGAAGGTATTGCGTAGGCTTGTACAGTCCTATGATGATGCTGAGCCACTGGAGAGCAAAGTCCTGCGAGCTATAGACCACGGGTGTCGTAATATCAGAGGCGATAGTTACCTGGTAGTACAGGGATGGGAGCCAGGGAAGTATACACGTAGTGATGATGACCTGGATGAGCATCCAGGCGAAGAGACGGCTCCGGCGGATGGCAGGGTTGCGCAGGTGTATCAGCCAGATCAGCCAGTGGGCCACGAGAAGGGCTACACTAAAATACGACGTAAGGAAGAGGGCTGCGGCGCTAAGAGCGTAACCAACCTGCGCCCAGCGGCTCTCAGGCCGGTGGTAGAGTCTCTCGAATGTCGCCATGCAGACCACGGTGAGCAGGACCGTTAACGTATAGCAACGAGCCTCAACCATATAGCTTGATAAGAGGGGAGCCATCGCGAGAGCGACGGTTGCAACAAGATTGGCCGCCCGCCTGAGGTAATGCCGGGCGAGGAGGGCAGTTCCCACAACAGCCCCCGCACCATAGAGCACTGATAGCGTCCGCACAGCTATTTCGTCTGTGCCAAATGCCCGTGACCAGAGCCACACCGTTATAAAGTAGACGGGCGGGGTTTCCTCATTTTTCCGCACATCATCCAGCAGACCACTGATCGTCGGGTGAGACGTGTAACTCACCGTGTACGCCTCATCAGTCCATAAATCGCGTCCAAGGAGCGGGTATGAGACCATGCTAAGGGTGACCAGTATTCCTAAGAACGGAATCAGGTGGAAGAGTACCTTAGAGGTGAGGCTCAACACACGTGTCATACGAGTAGTTGAGTGCGATGATGTAATAGTCTCATCATTCATGCCGGGGAGTGTAACATGGGACGTTACGAACGTCCAGAACCCGATGAGGGCTACGTCGTATGTGGACGGCGTCGCCGCTTCTCCCGAGCAATTTGCCACTCACAAGTTCCGCATGCTACAATAGAGCCTGCCTGTGCCGTAGAATACCCGTGCCACATCTCTAGGTGTAGGGGCCAGTTATCGGTTCTACACCATAAAAATATGCAAAAACCGCTTGTTATTGCGATCGATGGCCCCGCAGGAGCCGGGAAAAGTACGCTCGGCGCGTTACTGGCCAACCGTCTTGGCTACCTCTATTTTGACACGGGTGTGATGTACCGCGCCCTCACTCTCGCCGCCCTCCAGTTGGGGATTGACCTCACCGCCTCTGATGCGGTCGAGCATCTGGCTCGACAGATTGTGATTGAGGTGATCCCGCCCTCCGCAGACGATGGCCGTCAGTACACCGTCCTCGCTGATGGCAACGATGTCACCTGGGCCATCCGCAGCCCCGAGGTTGAGCGCGGCGTTTCAACCGTTGCCCGCTACCCCGGCGTTCGCCGCGAGATGATCCGCCAGCAGCAGGCTATTGGCCACCGCGATCGGGTGGTGATGGTCGGGCGCGATATTGGCACAGTCGTGATGCCCGACGCCGCGCTCAAAATCTATCTTGAGGCGACCCTCGATGAACGCGCCCGCCGCCGCGCCGATGAACGTGAACATCACGACGACTCGCGTCCCCTTGATGAGATTCGTTCCGCGATGGCCCTCCGCGATACCATGGATCAGCACGTGCTTCGTCCCGCCGATGATGCAGTGGTACTCAGAAATGATGGCCTCTCGCCTGAGGCTGAGGTCAACTGGATCATTGACTATATCGGCAGGAGTGGTTCAGGAGAGGCCCATCCCCTCATCCCCCCACGGTAGCTTTAGGAGCCAGCGTATGCTGAACTTTCTCAAAGGTCTGCTGCTTGAGGATGCCTCCGAGTCGATCGATCTGAGCGAAGGTGAGGAGATCCTGCACGTGACCGGGCGGCATTGGATTGCCCTGATGAGTCGTCTGATTCTGCCGCTGATCTGCCTTCTGCTCTTTGCCGGCACCGCTGTCTACCGTGGTTTCGGAGGCGGGTTCATTGTGGCCGAAACAGGTGAGAAGGTCAGATTCGATCTAATCAACTGGATCTTGATCGGCGTCGAGATGCTGCTGCTGCTGCTTTGGACATCCCTGTGGGTACGCACCACGGGCAAGAAGAAGCCAAAAAAGGAAGATCTGCGCACGCGCAATATCCTCGTTGGGATCGGTGCGGTGATCGCGCTGGTGATCTATTTCCGCTATAACGGCGGACGACTCTTTTATATTGACCCGGTGATGTTTGTGGGCCAATCTTTCGATATGGTCAATATTGGCCTCATGGTCTTGACGGTGATCAGTCTGCTCTCCATCCTCTTTACGACCTACGATTGGATGAATGATGAGTTGATCCTCACCAATAAGCGCGTTGTCTACGATAATGACGAGGTCTTGATTCCGCGTCTGATCGAGCGACGCATGCAAGAGCAGATCTATATCGAAGATGTCCAAGATGTGCTTGCCTCCACAAAGACCTATAGCCAGCACTGGCTTGGCTATGGCGTGGTGATCATCAAGTCGGCTCGCATTGGTGGACAGATTACCTTTACGGAGGCGGCGAACCCTAAGGAGATGCAGAAGAAGATCATGGATCTGGTGAACTCTGTTCGTAAGCAGCGCACGGCAGAGGAGTTTGACCGCATGATCGAGACCAGAGTCTACGATGCCAAGGGTGAGAAGCGGGTTTTTAAGAAAGATATCAAGACCTCGCACGGCGTGAAAATGTTCGGCTGGCTCTTCCACGAGAACCCCGAGATCAACGAGGATAACGGCACGATCACCTGGCACTCGCACTGGATCTTTATGCTGCGTGCCCTGTTCGGGCCAGCATTGTTGCTCTTTGGCGGCTTGCTAGTGATCGCTATCGGCACTCGCCTGCTCCAGCCTGCTCCAATCCTGCTGACCGCTGTCTCGGTAGGTCTGGTTATTGTTGTGACAGCATGGTCGGCATGGGAGATTGAGGATCATCGCAACGACATGTACATCCTCAGCCCTACCAACGTGATTGATATTGAGAAGAAGCCCTTTGGCCCCGAAGATCGCCGCCAGGCCAGCCTCGGTGCCATCACGAATATCGCCTTCGAGACCACATTCATCAGTAATCTGCTTGGCTATGGCAATGTGGTGCTGGAGACGGCAGGCAGCGGCGGGAAGTTCAACTTCCACCACGTCCCTCGCCCACGTGATGTAGTGCAGAAGATCAATGATTACCAGGTTGCCTTCAAGCGTGGCGAGAAGGAGAAGAACTTGAATGACACCCTGGCCTTGCTCAAGCATTATCACGCCGCCCAGCAGCGCCATAGCGAGCTGAATATGCCACCGGGGCAAGTTTAAGGCTAATACTTTTCGAATAAGCAGATCCCTTGCCGACCTTTCCCCCTCACCCCCTGCCCCTCTCCCACCGGGGGAGAGGGGAGAT
>JBAXMH010000110.1:0-14980 GCA_037134395.1 Chloroflexales bacterium | reverse complement strand
GACGGTCAGCGCATCCTCACCGCCTCGACTGATACCACGGTGCGGCTGTGGGACGCATCTGGACAGCCCCTCGCCACCCTTTCCGGACACACGGGGGGGGTCAATAGTGCCGTGTTCAGCCCAGACGGTCAGCGCATCCTCACCGCCTCAGATGATGGTACGGCGCGGCTATGGAACGCGGCAGGTATGCTGCTGGCTACACTGAGCGGACACATCTCCTCAATCAACAATCTTCCGTTCGTGGACCCCAGTGGTCGTCCCCTTGCCACCATCAGCGTCACGAGTGCGGTGTTCAGCTCAGACGGCCAGCGCATCCTCACCGCCTCACGTGATGGTACGGCGCGACTGTGGGACGCGGCGGGTACGCCGCTGTCCACGTTGAGCGGCCACACGGATTCGGTCAATAGCGCAGTGTTCAGCCTAGACGGCACGCGCATCCTCACCGTCTCGGCGGATAACACGGCGCGGCTGTGGGACGCGGCGGGTATGCCGCTGGCCACGCTGAGCGGCCACACGGGTTCGATCTATCGCGCAGTATTCAGCCCGGACGGCACGCGCATCCTCACCGCCTCGGCGGATAACACGGCGCGGCTGTGGGATGCGGCGGGTACGCCGCTGGCCACGCTGAGCGGCCACACGGATTCGGTCAATAGCGCAGTGTTCAGCCCGGACGGCATGCGCATCCTCACCGCTTCACAGGATGGCACCGCCCGGCAGTACCTCGTTTCCAGCGAAGACTTACGCCGTGCGGCGGCGTGTCGGGTGAACCGGGGGCTCACGGATGAAGAGGTCGCTCGCTTTCAGGTGCCCACGCCGCTCACGTTCGACTTCGCCGCACGTCAGTGCCCGCCGGTGTATAGCTGGCAGCAGGGGACAAAGTAGGCAAGTCAAAAGGCAGAGATTGCTCGGCATGTCTCCTGTATCCACCGATACCCTCGGTGGGTACTCCCTCCTCGCCATGCTCGCCCTGGCGTCTATTCCGACCCTCGCGGGCGTCGAAGGCGAGGCCCGCCAGCGGCTTCAGCAGCCAGCCCAGCAACGGAATATCCCCGGTATGCTCTTGCACCTGTGTGCGGCGATCGTGCACCTTCACACGGATGCGGGCGGCGAAGGCATCCTGAAGAGCGGAAAGTTGGTTGAGTTGGCGGGCCATGCCGTACTCCTATGAGGCCCTCACCCGACAAAGGGAGGTCGCCACGAAGTCGTTGGGGATGGCCGAATCACATGGCATACGCCCTCGCAATCGTTCTGATAGGAGTTTGGTGGCCTGATTGTATCAAGGACACGCGGGGCGTCAGGGCCCAATCCCAACATTCACGCCCTGTAGCGCAATAAACGTTTTCGAGTAAGCCCGGTTGAAAGGCACTACCACGGGATGCGCATCCGTCGCCTATGGATGCCAGAGAATGGGCCTTCTCTGGCAATGTGTGGGATCGTGATCTGGCGGTGATGCCGGAATCAGGGATAGGTTCCCCTGGACAAATCTGTATTTCTCTGGCAAACTGAGTAGTCCGTAAAGTAAGTTTTTTGGTGAACTGGAGTCTAGGCTTTAGCCGGCTGAAGCCTGGACTCCCCTCCAGAAATACCCGAAGACTTCGTTGACGGACTACTGAGTAGCATGGGGAACGTAGCCCCCTTCCTATCCAGGAGCTGCCATGGATGCAACCCTCGCCGAACACGTCCCGGCCTTTCTGGATGACATGGCCCGTGTGGCCCGGCTCCGACCCCATACCCTGCGGGCCTATCGCTATGAGCTGACCGCCGCCGCCGTTGCTCTGACCGCATCTCTCGATCAGCTCACCCTGACGGATCTGGAGCGCTGGGCCAGTCGCGGTGCCGTCTCGGCCAGCACGGTCGCACGTCGAACCGCAACCCTCAGCCGCTTTTTCACCTGGGCTATCCGCCATCAGATCTGCTCTCTCCATCCGCTCGCCGTGCGCGAGCCGACCCGACAGCGCCAGCGACTGCCCCGGCCCATTGCCAGTGGTGCGGATCGCGTCGCCCTGGATCACGCTATCGCCGCCGCACCGCAACCGTACCGACTGCTCTTCACCCTGCTGCGCGAGACCGGCATGCGGGCGGGGGAAGTCCTCACCCTCGTCCTTGGGGACATCAGTCTCGCGGCGGGACGTGAAAGCATCCGCGTGCGTGACCCAAAGAATGGCACCGAACGCATCGTCGTCCTTGGGCCGACCTCCACACCCAAAAGCCTGCGGTTGCTCCGGGTGCAGATGAAGATTCTCGTCGGTCAGCCCGCGCACGTCCCGTTGACCCGCTCACCACGCGGTGTGTGCGTGAGCTACGATGCCCTGCACTATCAGTGGCACCAGGTCTGTGCCCGCGCGCAGCTCGTCGACGCCACCGGCGCACCGCAGTACACCCTGCACCAGCTCCGCCACACCCGCGGCAGCGAGTTGGTCGAGCAGGGGCAGCCCATGGAGATCGTCCAGCGGGTGCTCGGTCATCGTGACCCGCGCTCGACTCAGGGCTACGCCGCCCTCCACGATGACCAGGTACGTGCTGCGCTGGAGCAGCAGCGATAATAAACCTCCGTTTTCTCATCACGCTGTCCGGTCTGCGGTGAGGAGCGATGAAACGCCTGTGGACGCCAGAGGATCTGATTGAGCACTTCACGCTCTTGCCCGCCGAGCTGATGCTCCTTGCCCCGCTCCGGGCTGAACACACCCGCCTCGGTGCCGCCGTGCTGCTCAAGAGCTACCAGCTTGACGGACGCTTTCCGACGACCCCCTACGAGGTACCGACCGCCGTCGTCGCCTTCATCGCCGACCAGCTTGCGATTGCGCCTGGCGTCTGGGCCGCGTACCCATGGCAGGGGCGGATCATTGACGAACACCGCGCCCTCATCCGCACGGCCCTCGGCGTACGCGCGAACACCAACGCGGATCTGGAAGCGCTCAGTACCTGGCTTGCCGACGAGCTGCGTCAGACCCACCGTCGTGATTTGGCCCACCTTCGGGCACGGAGTATCGACCGCTGTCGCGCGATCAAGATTGAGCCGCCCACGGCTCAGAAGCTCGAACGGGTACTCACATCCGCCTTGGCCACCTACGAGACACGCCTCGTCACCGAGGTGGCCGGTCGGCTCTCGCCGGAGAGCATTACCCAGCTCGAGGCGCTGCTTACGGCAACGCAACCCAAACCCTGAGGCGAGTCCCCCGAACCCCGCAGCCGAGCGTCGGGTGCGCATGCAGGTGCTCAAAAGTGACCCTGGCCCCCTGGCGGTGGCGACGGCGCACGATGAGGTGCAGAAGCTCCAGCTCTTGCGCACGCTCAGCCTCCCCCCAACCCTCTTTGCCGATCTCTCGCCACGGATGGTCACCGCCCTCCGCCAACGCGCCAGCGTTGAGGAGCCACACGAGCTGCGGCGGCACCCGCAGCCACTCCGCCTGACCCTCCTGGCCGCCTTTGCCTGGCAGCGCCAACACGAGGTAACGGACACCCTGGTCGATCTGCTGATCACGATGATCAAGCAGGTGACGGCCAAGGCCGAGCGCCGCGTGGAACGCGAGGTGATCGCCGAGATCAAGCGGATCGCCAACAAGACCGGCGTGCTGCGTAAAATGGTCGAAGCAGCGGTGACACACCCTGACGGGGTCGTCTCCGAGGTCATTTACCCGGTCGTGGGCGAGCAGACGCTGAAAGACCTCGCGGTCGAGCTGAACACGACCGAGCGGGTCGTTGAGCGGGCCGTTCAGGGCACGATCCGCCGCTCCTCCGGCCACCACTATCGTCAGATGGTCGTCCCCATCCTGGAATTGCTGACCTTTCGCTCGACCAACCCGCTTCACCAGCCCGTGATCGACGCGCTTGGGGTCATCGTGCGCGCTGCGGGCCAGAGCGACACCACCTTTGCGCTGGACGACTCCATCCCGCTGGAGGGTGTCGTGCCCGCCGCCTGGCGGGAGCAGGTCGTCGAGGGCAATGCCCAGGAGGGACAGCGTATCCGGCGCGTCCCCTACGAAGTCTGTGTCCTGCAACGCGTGCGGGAGCAGGTGCGCTGCAAGGCGATCTGGGTTGAGGGCACCCGACGCTACCGCAACCCAGACGAAGACGTACCCCAGGACTTTGCGGCGCAGCGAGCGACCTCCTACGCCAGCTTGGATCTCCCCCTCGACGCGCACGCATTCCTTGACCCCCTGCGCCAGACGATGGAAGCGGCCCTCACCCGCCTGCACGACGGCCTCCCAACAAACCCGTTGGTAACGATCCGCACGCGCCGGGGCAAGAGCTGGATCGGCGTAACACCGCTCAGCGCCCAGCCAGAGCCGTTCCACCTAGGACAACTCAAGGGCGTGATTGGCGAACACTGGCCAACGACCAGTTTGCTGGATATGCTCAAGGAAACCGCCCTCCGAACCCGCTGTACGGACTGTTTCTCCAGCCTCACCGTGCGCGAACACCTACCCCCTGAGGTGCTGCACCTCCGCCTCTTGCTCTGCCTGTTCGGGCTGGGCACCAACACGGGCTTGCGGCGGGTCAGCGCCGGGAACCCGGAGGTGCGCTACAAAGACCTGCTTTACGTGCGCCGACGTTTCATCACCTGCGACCATCTGCGGGCCGCCATTCAGACCGTTGCCAACGCCATCTTCGCGGTGCGCCAGCCCGCGATCTGGGGTGAGGCGACGACGACGTGCGCGTCCGACTCCAAGAAGTTTGGCGCGTGGGATCAGAATCTGCTCACCGAGTGGCACACCCGCTATGGTGGACGGGGCGTGGTGATCTATTGGCATGTCGAGAAGAAGGCGACCTGCATCTACTCCCAATTGAAGGCGTGCTCGTCCTCGGAGGTGGCGGCCTCGATCACGGGAGTGATCCGCCATGCGACCACGATGCAGGTCGAGCAGCAGTACGTGGACAGCCACGGCCAGAGCGAGATCGCCTTTGGCATGTGCCATTTACTCGGCTTCGCGCTGCTTCCCCGGCTCAAGCCCATCCATAGCCAGCGGTTGTATCTGCCGACGCCAGCGCACGCGGAGCGCTACCCTGGCCTCCCGCCCGTTCTGACGCGGGCAATCCGGTGGGAGCTGATCGCGCAGCAGTACGACGAGCTGGTGAAGTATGCCGTGGCCATCCGGGACGGCACGGCAGACGCTGAGGCAATCCTCGCGCGCTTCACGCGCAACGCCGGGCATCCGGCCTACCAAGCGCTCGCCGAGCTGGGCCGGGTGATCAAGACGATCTTTCTCTGTCGCTACCTCCATGAAGAGTCACTGCGCCGGGAGATCCACGAGGGGCTCAACGTGGTGGAGAACTGGAACAGCGCCAACAGCTTCATCTTCTACGGGCGAGCCGGTGAGCTGTCGAGCAATCGGCGCGATGATCAGGAGATCACGATGCTGGCCTTGCACCTACTCCAGATCAGCATGGTCTACGTGAACACGCTGATGATCCAGGATGTGCTGCGTGACACAGCCTGGCGGGCACGACTGACTACCGAGGATTATCGCGGGCTGACGCCGCTCATCTACGGCCACGTCAACCCCTACGGCTCATTCCACCTCGACCTCTCCACCCGTTTGTCCATCGTGGAGGCAGAGGCCGCATGAGGGCAGAACCCGCACGTACCTGCTATCGCTTAGTGCGCTACAGGGCACGAATGTTGGGACAACCCCTGGATCGTCCGGGGCTGACCGCAGCGATTGGCGCATGTCGGTCGGGCGACACGCTCGTGGTGCGGAGAGCGGTAGCGTGGAGGGACGTAACGGGTGAGTGGGTGTGAATTGCAATCCGCTCAAAGAGATAAAAAGGCCATCGATATTATATCGACATCGATTTATACCCGCCCCCCCGACTTTTTAGTGCTCTCCTCATGCGGCTGCGCCATGTACCAAACGCCCGCACGTTGGATATTGGCCTTGCTGTGTGACCGTTTTTGACACATGCGTATGTTACGATAAGTCTGTCGAAGCCGCCCTTGATGAGGACGACAGCACTTCATGCCAGCATTACTGACCACTGATCACGTTCTGGCGCTGGCCCCCGACGCTGCCTCGGCAAAGTCTGGCAAGGGGCTGGCCGCCCCGAAGGTATGGCGCTCTCTCGGCCAGAATGAGGGAGCGGTCTGGGGCGAGTGTCAGGGCAGTGGCCGCGAACCTTACCGCACGCAGGTTGATCTCAGCGAGCCCGCCTTTCGCTGCTCTTGCCCCAGCCGTAAGTTCCCCTGCAAACATGGCCTCGGCCTGCTGCTGATCCTGGTGGGCCAGCCCGCCGCCGTGCCCCATGCCGCTCCGCCGACTTGGGTTGAGGAGTGGCTGGCGACCCGTGCAAAGAGCGCCGAGCGCCGTGAGCAGCGCCAGCAGCAGACGGCAGACCCCGCCGACGATGGTCGCCGCGCTGCATCCCAGGCCAAGGCCACAGCCGCGCGCGAGGTCAAGGTCGCGGCTGGCATGCGGGAGTTGGGCATCTGGCTGCGTGACCAGATACGCGAGGGGCTGTCGAGCGTGCCCAGCCGCGCCCCCGCTGCCTTCGAGCGCATCGCCGCACGCATGGTTGATGCTCAAGCCCCCGGCGCGGCCCGCCTGCTGCGGGCCATGGTCGGCATCCCCGCTTCGGGTGAGGGTTGGCAGGGTCGGCTGTTGGAGCAGATGGCTCGTCTGTATCTGCTGGCCGAGGGGTATGCTCGTATTGATTCGCTTGCGCCCGAGGAGCAGGCTGATCTGCGCGGCACCCTCGGATTCACCTTGAGCCAAGAGGATCTGCTGCGCGGTGCGGGTCAACGCGACCGCTGGTTGATTATCGGGCGGCGGGTTGAGGATGAGGATCGTCTGAAAATCCAGCGCACCTGGCTCTGGGGCCAGTCGTGCGCCGCCCCCGCCCTGATCCTCGATTTCAGCGCGCTCGGCCAACCCCTCGACTATAGCCTGCTCCCCGGCGCGTTTATTGACGCCGACCTCGTATTCTTCCCCAGCGCCGCGCCGCTGCGCGCCCTGGTGCAGCAGCGGCACGGCCCCGCCGAGAATCTGAAGAATCTGCCCTCGTCCGACATGACCACTGCCCTTGGAACCTACACCGCCGCTCTGTCCCGTAATCCCTGGCTGGAACGATACCCGCTCTGCCTTGGCCCGGTGACGCTGGCCCTGTCGGATGGGGGCTGGCACATCTGCGACGAGGCCGGATGCACCCTGCCCCTTGTGGCGCAGTTCGACCGGGCCTGGGAGTTGGCCGCCCGCAGCGGTGGGCAGCCCTTTGATCTGTATGGCGAATGGGACGGGAATCAACTGACGCCGCTGTCGGCGTGGATTGATGGGTTTATTCATTTGGGTGGGGCAGAGTAGGGCCGATGCTTCGCCCCTACTGATATGGGTGATACGGAGGCGTTCATGACCTACGGCCCCCTCGATACCCACAGATCGCCTATCTGGGCCGACCTCGTCGCCATGGCCTTGGTCGGCACGGATCGGCGCGTGCCCGCTATGCCGACTGCCGACGGTGCCCTGGGTGATCTGCTGGGCAAGATCGCGCCTGACAACGATCCATCTGGGGCGCTCCTTGGCGCGTCCGCTGCGGTGGCGCTTTACCGGCGGGCAGGCTGGCTGCCGCCCGTCGGTGTCGTCCAGTCGCTTCCGCCTTGCCCACCCGACGATCTGCCAGCATGCTCGGCCCGCGCTGGCGAACATCTAGCGCAGATGCGCGCAGGCACCCACGCCGCTGCGCTGCCGGAGTGGCTGGAAACGCTGGCTGCGGCAGGTCACACGGTACCGGCGGCTATCTTGCCAGCCCTGCTGGAGCGTGGGCGAACCGAGGAGCCGCTGCGCCCCAAGATCACGGCCCTGCTCGGTGAGCGCGGGCGCTGGCTGGCTGGCCTCAACTCCGATTGGGACTACGCCAGCGTGTCGAGGGATGCCTCAGATACCGAAGATGTGACGGAGCTCTGGGAGACCGGCTCGCGTAACATCCGGCTGACTCTCCTGTCGCAGTTGCGCGCCTGTGAGCCGGATCGCGCCTGCGATCTGCTCGCTGCCAGTTGGGCCAGCGAGAAGGTTGATGAGCGGGCAGATTTTCTGGCGACGTTTGTCCAGGGGCTGCGCATGGCCGACGAGCCGTTTCTTGAGCAGGCGCTGAATGACCGCTCCGAACGGGTGCGCCGGGTTTCCGCTAACCTGCTGTGTCGCCTGCCGGAATCGGCTCTGAACACGCGCATGATCGCCCGCGCCAGCCAGTTTGTGCGCTGGGTCGCTGATGGAAAGCCGCAGATCGAGCTGACGCTACCCGAGGAATACGACAAGAGTATGCAGCGCGACGGGATCGTGCGCAAGCCGTCCAGTTCCGGCATTGGCGAGAAGGCATGGTGGCTCAGCCAGATGATCGAGCTGATCGCGCCCAGCGTATGGTGTACCCTCTGGGATGTGCGGCCTGTCCAGATCATCGCCGCACGCATGCCGAAGGAGTGGCGCGACCTGCTGCTGGCGAGTTGGACCACGGCGGCACAGCGCCACGGCGATCAAGAATGGCTTGAGAAGCTGATCGCCCTTCGGCGATCCGGCAACAAATTGGGCATGCTCAACGAACTGCTGCCGCACCTGTTGCCCGCCCGTCGCGAGCAGATGACCCTGGAACTGCTGCAAACTGACAAGCTCTTAACCGGCAATCACCCGGCCCAGGCGGCGCTGCGCTCACTACCGGGTATCTGGAGCCATCAACTCTCACGTGCGGTTCTCGACGCCCTGTGTACCCGCCTGATGAGTGACGACAAGGAACTGCGTTCAGACTGGCTCCTGCGGGCGGCCCTGGATCTGTACGCCACCCATATGCCTGCCGATCTTGCCGATGAGGTGGGGGCGATGATCTCGAATGAGATGCGGAAGGTGCAATACTGGGGAGAGGCGATCATACAGTTCGAGGAACTGCTGCGCTTTCGGTACGAGATGCTGCGCGCCCTGCGCGATGATTGAATGTTTTTATTGCGGTTGGGCAGCTTTGCTGCCCAACCGCAATAACATAGAGTTTAAGGAGAGTTCTGTATGTCCCAGCGCCTCCGTGAACACGCCGAACACCAGTACGCCGAGGAACTGCGCGCCCTGGAGCGCCAAGACGACCGCCCGCGCCCGACTGGCTGGCGGCTCTCGCCATGGGCCGTGGCTACCTACATCCTCGGCGGTACCCTCGGCGACGGCACGGTGATCGAGCCAAAGTACATCGGCAGCCGTCGGGTGATCGAGATCGCCATCGCTACCCTGGCCACCGACCGCGCGCTGTTGCTGATTGGTCTACCCGGTACCGCAAAAAGCTGGGTGTCTGAGCATCTGTCGGCGGCGATCTCGGGCGACTCAACCATGCTGATCCAGGGCACGGCGGGTACCAGCGAGGAGTCGATCCGCTACGGCTGGAACTACGCGCGCCTGCTGGCCGACGGCCCATCGGCGGCGGCGCTAGTGGCCAGCCCGATGATGCGGGCCATGCAGGATGGCAAGATCGCCCGCGTCGAGGAGCTAACCCGCATCCCCGCCGAGGTGCAGGACACGCTGATCACCATCCTCTCCGAGAAGACTCTGCCCATCCCCGAGCTGAATAGCGAGGTGCAGGCGGTAAGGGGCTTCAACCTGATTGCCACCGCCAACGACCGCGACCGGGGCGTGAATGATCTTTCTAGCGCGCTCAAACGCCGCTTCAACACGGTGGTGCTGCCCCTGCCCGACACGGTCGAGGAGGAAGTAGACATCGTCCAGCGCCGCGTGGCCAGCCTGGGCGTGGCGCTAGAACTGCCCGCCGAGGTGCCTGCCTTAGCCGAGATTCGCCGGATTGTGACGGTTTTCCGCGAGCTGCGCAACGGGCAAACCGCCGACGGCAAGACTAAGCTCAAGTCGCCCAGCGGTACGCTCAGCACCGCTGAGGCAATCTCGGTGGTGAACAGCGGTCTGTCGCTGGCGGCGCACTTTGGCGACGGGGTGATGCGCGCCGGGGACGTGGCATCGGGCCTCATCGGCGCAGTGATCAAAGACCCTGTGCAGGATCGGCTGGTTTGGCAGGAGTATTTGGAGACGGTGGTGAAGGAGCGCAACGGCTGGAAGGATCTCTACCGGGCGTGCCGCGATCAGGAGTGACGATGCCAGCACACCACATTTTCGGCATCCGCCACCACGGCCCCGGCTCGGCGCGCAGCCTGCGCCGCGCCCTAGAGGATCTCGCGCCTGACACGATCCTGGTGGAGGGGCCGCCCGACGCCGAGCCGGTATTGCCGCTGCTGGCGCACCCGGAGATGCGCCCGCCGGTGGCTCTGCTGGTTTATGCCACAGATACGCCGCGCGATGCGGTTTTCTACCCGTTTGCCGTGTTTTCGCCGGAGTGGCAGGCGATCAGCTACGGGCAAGGGCGCGGACTCCCCGTGCGAATGATAGATCTGCCGCAGTGGCACCAACTCGGCCAGGAGATGCAGGGCGATCCGCCGAACCCGCCCGCGCCCGAGGCTCCGCCGGACGTGCGGAGTGACCCGATGGGCTGGCTGGCTCGTGCCGCCGGGTTCAGCGACGGAGAACGCTGGTGGGAGCAGATGGTCGAGCAGCGCCAAGATAGCGCCGGGATCTTCGCGGCGATCCTGGAGGCGATGTCCGCCCTGCGCGCCGAGTCGCCCGCGCCCGAGTTGGCCGAGGCCCGCCGCGAGGCGTGGATGCGCCAGACCATCCGCGCCGCTATCGGCGGGGGATTCTCGCGGATCGCGGTGGTCTGTGGTGCGTGGCACGGGCCAGCCCTGGTCGATCTGAGCGATAAGAAGGGTGACACCGCTCTGCTCAAAGGCTTGCCGAAAACCAAAACCGCCGCCACCTGGGCACCGTGGACCTACGGGCGGCTCGCCTACGCCAGCGGCTACGGTGCGGGCATCACTTCTCCCGGCTGGTACGACCACCTCTGGACGCACCCGGATCAAGTGACGGTGCGCTGGATGACCAGGGTTGCCCGCCTGCTGCGCGGCCAGGATCTGGCTGGCTCGTCGGCCCACGCCATTGAGGCGGTGCGTCTGGCTGAAACCCTGGCGGCCCTGCGCGGCCATCCCCTGCCGGGTCTGCCGGAGCTAAACGAGGCTTGTCGAGCCGTCTTCTGCTTCGGCGACGACGGGCCGATGCGTTTGATCCACGCACAACTGATCCTTGACGAGCGGATGGGTGGCGTGCCCGACGAGACGCCGAGCGTGCCGCTTCAGCAGGATCTTCAGCGCGAGCAGCGCCGACTCAAGCTGACTCCTGATGCCAGTTGGAAGGATTTCGACCTCGATCTGCGCAAGCCCTTCGACCTGGAGCGCAGCCATCTGCTGCGTCGGCTCGGTCTGCTGCACGTAGCCTGGGGTGAACTCAGAAGCGGCGGCGGCACCGGCACATTCCGCGAGGTTTGGCGCATTCAGTGGCAGCCCGAGCTTGCGGTGGCCCTGATCGAGGCCGGGATTTGGGGCAATACCCTACGTGACGCCGCGTGCGCCCGCGCGCTGGACGCGGCGACGGGCGCGGCTGATCTTCCCGACTTGGTTGGTATTGTGAGTCAGGTGCTGCTCGCGGATCTGCCCGAGGCCGTGCCCGCCCTGATGGATCTGCTCCAAGAGCGATCTGCCCGCACCGCCGATGTGGCCCAACTGATGGACGCCTTGGTGCGCGAGGACCGGCTTACCCGCAGCAGTCTGGTGTCGAGCCTGCGCTACGGCGGCGTGCGCAACACCGACACGGCGGCGGTCGCGCATGTGGTAGACGGAATTGTGCTGCGGATCTGCATCGGCCTGTCCGGCGCGTGCAGTTCGCTAAACGATGATGCCGCCGCCGCCATGTTTGGGCGGATTGTGGCGGTGGGTGCGGCCCTGCGCCTGCTCCAGCATGCCGAGTACCTGGAGTCTTGGCACCTGGCTCTGCGCCGGGTCGCCGATATGACCTCCGTACACGGGTTGGTGGGCGGGCGCTGCTGTCGGTTGCTGCTTGATGCGGGAGCCATGAACGGCGAGGAAGTGGCCCGCCGGGTGGGGCTGGCGATCTCCAGCGCGGTTGCACCAGCCCATGCTGCGGCATGGATCGAGGGGCTGCTCAAGGACAGCGGAGCCATCCTGCTGCACGACGATCTGCTCTGGGGAATCCTCGATGGCTGGGTGGCCAGCCTAACGCCGGAGGCATTTCAGCAGACCCTGCCGCTGATCCGGCGTACCTTCGCCACGTTCGCATCCGCCGAGCGCCGCCAGATGGGCGAGCGGGCCAGACGTGGCCCCGCCGCCAAACCTACGGGTACCCCCGCCGCCGATGACGGGATTGACCGCACCCGTGCCGAAGCGGTGCTGCCCCTGGTTTGTCGGCTATTGGGGATACACGCGTAGGGGCGAAGCATCGGCTCCTGTTGGATGTGGCACGCCCTCATGTATCCGCTGCCGATGCTTCGCCCTTCCATTGCCATAAAGAAAGTGAGTCCCCTGATGACCCTTATTGACCAGATCCCAGAATCCTGGCAACCCGCCCTCGCCGACGAGCGCGATAAGCCCTATCTGGCTCGGCTTGAGGCATTCCTGGCCGATGAGCGCGCTCAACACACCGTTTTTCCGCCTGAGGAAGAGGTTTTTAGCGCCCTGTGCCTCACGCCCTACGATCAGGTGCGCGCGCTGATTGTTGGCCAGGACCCCTACCACGACGATGGGCAGGCCCACGGGCTGGCCTTCAGTGTGCGCCGGGGCGTGAAGATTCCGCCCAGTCTGGTGAATATCTACAAGGAACTAGAGAGCGACCTGTGCATCCCCAGGCCGCGCCACGGCAATCTGGAGGCATGGGCTGCGCAGGGCGTGCTGCTGCTGAATACGTCGCTGACGGTGCGCGCCCACGCGGCGGCATCACACAAAGGCCGGGGTTGGGAGCAGCTCACCGACGCGGTGATCCGCGCCCTGAACGCCCGCCCGCAGCGGGTGATGTTTGTGCTTTGGGGCGGTCACGCCCAGAAGAAGCGCCCGCTGATTGACGGCCCGCAGCACGTTGTGATCGAGTCGGCGCACCCCTCGCCGCTCTCGGCGCGCAACGGATTCTTCGGCTCGCGGCCCTTCTCGGCGATCAACCGCGCCTTGGAAGAGGTTGGTCTTGCGCCGATTGATTGGCGACTGGAGGCAGTATGATCAGCAACGACGAGCGGTTGCGCCGCTGGCGGCTCATCCTGGGCGGCGGGGCCGCCGATGGCACCGGGGTTGGTCTGGGCGGTTCCGATGTCGGCATGGACTCCGCCCTCCAGGCGCTCTACGACTCCGAACGCAAGGGTGGCCTTGGCGGATCTTCGCCCAACGTTGCCCGCTGGCTCGGCGATATTCGCCGTTACTTCCCAACTCCTGTCGTTCAGGTAATGCAGCAGGACGCCCTTGAGCGCCTGGATCTGCGGCGTATGCTGCTGGAGCCTGAGTTGCTTCAGGCCGTGGAACCCGACATCCATCTGGTGAGTAGCTTGCTGGCCTTGGGCAATGTCCTCCCCGAGAAGACCCGCGAGACGGCACGCATGGTTGTGCGGCAGGTCGTGGAAGCTCTGATGCGTAAGCTGGCCAACCCGACTCGTCAGGCCATCCTGGGGAGCCTGAACCGGGCCACGCGTAACCGTCGCCCGCGCCATAGTGAGATTGACTGGCACCGCACGATCCGGGCCAACCTGCGCCACTACCAGCCCGCCCTGCGCACGATCATCCCCGAGACGCGCATCGGCTATGGGCGGCGGCGCAATTCCCTACGCGACATCATCCTCTGCGTTGATCAGAGCGGCTCCATGGCCACATCCGTCATCTACGCCGGGATCTTCGGGGCGGTGCTGGCATCCCTGCCCGCAGTCCAGACGCGCATGGTGGTCTTCGACACCGCCGTGGTTGATCTGACCGACGAAATGCGCGACCCGGTGGATCTTCTGTTCGGGGTGCAACTTGGCGGCGGAACCGACATCAACCGCGCCCTGAGCTACTGCCAGAGCCTCGTGCGCCGCCCGCAGGAGACGATTCTCGTGCTGATCAGCGACCTGTACGAGGGCGGCAGTAATGACGAGATGCTGCGGCGGGCGGCGGCACTGGCGGGCGCGGGTGTGCAGATGATCGCGCTGCTGGCCCTGAGCGACGACGGATCGCCCTCCTACCACCAGCAGAACGCCGCAGCCCTTGCCGCACTCGGCGCACCGGCCTTCGCCTGTACCCCCGACCTCTTCCCCGACCTGATGGCGGCAGCGATTAGCCGCCAAGATCTTGGCAGGTGGGCCGCCGCCCACGATATTACCGTCGCCCGCCCCTAGCCTGCCTCTACACTGGGTTGTGTGTTCATGTAAACACGTGACACTTACGGTTATTTCTCCACGTTCTAATAGGTCGATATATATTTCGGTGTAAACACTTGACACCTGCGGTTATTTCTCTACGTTCTAATGGATGGACGGCCTGGAGCTAACCCGTCATCTACGGAGCGGAGTGGCCACAAAGGCGACACCGATCATCGCGCTGACCGCGCTGGCAATGGCTGGCGATCAGGAGCGATGTCTCGAAGCAGGGGCGAGCCGCTACATGAGCAAGCCCCTGCCGCTGTGGCGGCTCGCCGAGGCCGTGGCCGAGTTGCTGGAGGATGACGACGTCAAGCACGAACCGGTGATCGGCAAGACCATGCGCCTGAACGACCAACCCTACATCATTGCGCTGACCGCCCACGCGCTGGCCGACGTCCGCGCGCGTATCCTTGCGGCGGGCATGAGCGACTATCTTAGCAAACCGGTACGGCTCGACGATCTGCGCGCCGTACTGCTGCGCGAGGGCGCGCAGCAGTACGGCGCGCTTAGCCTCCCCACGGCCGATGCTGCTCGCATCCGTGCCGATCATTGACGGGGAAGCCCTCATCAGGTAAAAAGTAAGAAACTTTTCCTGCGGTCGTTTGGTGCAAACCCGTTATCGAGAGGCATTCCGGTATCGCCAGGGTCATGCATGAGCCGTCTCACAACGTGTACATGCGGAGACGGGGCGGTGGGCGTGTCTCAAAATATGTCTCACGAGGCCCATCTCGCA
>JBAXMH010000109.1:0-15011 GCA_037134395.1 Chloroflexales bacterium | reverse complement strand
CACGCCGCCCAGATGCAGGATAAAGAGGCGCTGCGGGCCAGCGAGGCGACCCTGCACAGCTTCTTCGACAGCGCCGCAGTGATGATGGGCATCGTCGAGCTGATCGACGATGATATTCTGCACATCGCGGACAATGCGGTCGCTAGGCGCTTTCTCAACATACCCGCAGATATATCCTACCCCTACTGTGCGAGCGCGAGCGGCGTGCCACTGGAGCATATCCGCCTCTGGCGTACGCAGTATGTTGCCTGCGCACGCAGTGGCACCCCGGTAGTCTTTGAGTACGCGCACACGACGATGGACGGGCCGCGCATCCTGGCGGTGAGCGTCAGTCTGATCGCCAAATCGACAGATGCGCCCCAGCGCTTTGCCTATCTGGCTGAGGATGTGACCGAGCGCAAACAGACGGAGATTGATCTGCGTGCGGCCCACGACCACTATGCCTTCCAGTCTAGCCACGACCAACTGACGAGCATACTTAACCGCCGAGCGATTACCGACCACATAGATGCGGAGTTGGCGCGGGCCAACCGGGGCAGCTACCCGTTGAGTCTGGCCCTGCTCGACATTGACCACTTCAAGGCGGTGAATGACCAGTACGGGCATCTGGTAGGCGACCACGCCCTGATCCACATCGCGCAGATCCTGACGCAGACGGTGCGCCCCTTCGACTGGGTGGGCCGCTGGGGTGGCGAGGAATTCCTGGTGGTACTGTCTAGCACCGGGCTGGACGATGCGTGCATAATTGCCGAGCGGCTGCGTGCGCAGATCGAGGCAAACCCGTTGCGCCGCCCTGACGAGACCGAACTACACCTCACCGTCAGCATTGGCGTCGCCAGCACCGGGTTATCCCTGGAGAGCGCGGGGGACCCGAAGCAACTGTTCTGCCATGCCGACGATGCGCTGTATACCGCGAAGCGCAATGGCCGCAACCAGATTCGTGTCGCGATGACGAACGCCGATCCGCTGTAGGTGGCCGAGATCGGGGTGATCGCACCGCTCGATGAATAAGGGGAGAGAGGGGAGAGTAGAACGCCCGCGTTCCCAAGCTCAGCCCCCACCTTTGTATGTATTATTTGCAACGGTTTTGTCATTTTGTGATACACTACGCAGTGCGGTGTGTGGCAAGCAAATACTCTATGGAAGAGGAGGCTCGTATGAGCTGGCGTGGATCAGGAAACTTTCGCGGCTCTGGGGGTTCGGATCGTAACGAGGGCGGGTCGTTCTTTAACGGTGGCGGGGCAGGTGGCCCTCCCCTTATCTTGTACATCGCGGCTGCTATCGCGGTCGGCGTCATCGGGCTGATTGTTGTCCTTGCCGTCGGCGCATCGGGCGGGGGACAAGTAGCGACCCCGGCAGCTCCCGTAGCCACGGCGGTATCTGCCGCCGCCGCCCCGGCAGCCACGGTAGATGCGGCCGTCGCCGCGACCGCCGCTGCTGCCGCTGCTGCCCCGGCAACCACCCCCACACCTCTCGCCGGCGTGTCAACCGTGCCAGTCGGCCCGGCCCTTGCCACTGGCACCGGCACCCCTCTGGATCTTGGTTCGGACGGCGACCTACTTGCCTTCAATAAGACCACGCTGGAAGCCACCGCAGGCACAGTTTACACCGTAAACTTCAAGAATAACTCTACCGCTGTGCAGCACAACTGGGTGCTGGTGGCAAACGATGGCGTTGATGCCGCTGTTGCCGCCGCCAGTGCCGCAATGGCAAAAGCACGCAATCCTGCTGGTGCCGTTCCTCCGGGCGACACAAAGGGTCTGCTCGCGGCAATGCCTATCACCAACGCTGGTACGACGGGTACTCTCACCTTCAAGGCTCCGGCTGCCGGTACCTACACCTTCCTCTGCACCTTTCCTGGCCACTATCTGGCAGGCATGGTTGGACAGCTCACGGTGAAGTAAGACCACACGTTTAACACAAAGACCCCCGGCGCACGGTGTGCGCCGGGGGTCTTTGTGTATCAGCGCCTCAGCGCCTCAGTGCCTCAGTGCCTCAGTGATGCGCAGCGGGGTGCGCCGACGGACATAGTTGCGAACCTGGGCGCGCATAATATCCCAGGTCATTTTCATCTGGACGGCCCACGGGGCGGGAACCATCGTCTTGTGCATGTAGCTGTCGAACGTAAGCCGCTGTACATCGGGGTTGCGGCACATCTCAGTAAAAACCTCCATCTGCCGCTCGTTACCGTAGCCCCACCATTGCAGGATGCGTAAGAACTGGTACATGGTGCCGTACTGCTTCCACCACCTGCGCTCGTAGGCGCGCAGGTTCTGCGCCGTTGGAGCGTCGAGGTGCTGTCCAAGTACCTGGGCAGCGATCTCGCCACTCTTCATTGCCCAGTAGATGCCCTCGCCCGAGGTATGGACAACTAAACCGGCGGCATCACCGATGAGCATCACCCGGTCAAAGACCATCTGCTTACGCGGCTCCATCGGCAGAGCGTGGGCCTCGCGCAGAATAACCCGTCCACCATCGAGGGCCGGGCCAAGCCGACGCTTGAGGTTGATCAATAGTTCCTTCGCACGCTGGGTATGTCCAGGGCCTGCGCCGATACCAATAGCGATATGATCCTGCTTTGGGAACGCCCATGCATAAAGGTCGGGGCTGACCTCCTGACCGAGGTAAATATCCGCCGTATCCTCCCAGCGGGCCATCTGGCGGGCGGGGAGCATAATGCGCTCCTGAATCGCGATTGCGCGAGGCAGGGCGGGCAGGCCAAGCAGCTTAGAGGTAGGAGAATACGACCCATCAGCACCAATTACCACGTCGGCATTGATTGTATGTTCGCTGCCGTCAGACATCGAGCGGTAGCGGGCGCACACGCCGGAGGCTGACACATCCAAATTCGTGAGTTGGGCGTGGATCAGATCCGCGCCGCGCTCCTGGGCGCGTTCGCGCAAGTAGCCATCAAAGACCTCGCGGCGCACCATCGCCACATAGTCATCATCGGTAGGGATAGAGCCAGCGACAGGGACGCTCGTCTCCTGTCCAGATGGCGAGATGATCATGCAGTGCTTGACTTTTCGGTCAATGAGGTGAGTTGGGAGATCGAATTCACGGAAGGCAGCCGGAGGTATGGCTCCGCCGCACGGCTTCGCCCTAGTCAACTCCTTCTCGATCATCACCGTCTCGATGCCCAGCCCGCGTAGCGTGATCGCCGCCGTAGCTCCACCAACAGACGCGCCGATAATCAGAACCCGAGGTGCCATACAGTTTCCCCCTGGAAAACCGTAGGGGCGCATCGCGATGCGCCCCTACGGGGTGTCCGAGAACCCGTCCTAGCCTGCCAGCCCAATTGCAGCAGCGAGCATCCCCCACACAAACAGCATAATCGCTGTGGCGTTGAAGAAAACCTCGTTATGCTCCGGGTCGCGGATGAAACGCACATTCGGGATGCTTTGTGCGGCCAAGAGCAGACCAACGACAGAAGCCGCAACCGGATGGCCCCACCAGAAGAGCAGACCGATCACTCCCATTTGTGCAACGCCCATGGTGATCACCACAAGGCGAGCGGCCATCACCTTGCCATACTGCACCGGGATAGAGCGGATGCCCATGCGGGTATCGCCCGCGATGCTCTTGAAATCATTGACGGTCATGATCCCGTGGGCACCAAGCGAATAGAGCATTGCGACGGCGAGACTTTGGCCGGTGATCTGGTCAAAGGCCGCGTGGCCTGCAAGCCAGGCCAACCCCTCATACGAGATCGCCACCAGGGTATTGCCCACCCAGCCATTACGCTTGCCGCGCAGCGGCTTCAAGCTATAGGAGAGGGCACAGATCAGGCCGATGCCCACATAGAGGGCCACCTCACGACCAAGAAAAATAGCGAGGCTACAGCCGATCCACGTGAGTACAATTGTGAGAATATAGACGTGGCGCAGGCTAATTCTGCCCGAGGGAATGAGTCGCTGCGGCTCATTAATCGCATCTACCTCGCGGTCGCAGTAATCATTGACCACCTGCGAAAGTCCGGTAAGGATCGGCCCGGCCATCAGAATGCCGAGCAACAGACGACCAATCACATCAAAAGAGAGGCCAAGCTGCCCACTTGCCACCGCGCCGCAGAGAAAGGCCCATGCGGGCGCGAACCACGTCACCGGCTTCATCAGCGTGATCGAATGACTCAGAACACCACGAACCCCACTGTTCGTTCTCGCAACTGGCGTAACGACAGGCGGTGGAGGGGTGATCCCGGAGCTATCGCGGAGATCGCGCATGGGGGTCTCGTTTCATTCGATCTGGGGGGTAAAAAGTATGGCGGGACGCCCCAGGCGTCCCGCCATCATTCCCAAGAGGATTATTTTACGCCGCGCAGTGCCTGCGGGAAGATAATCTGGCCAGCGTCGCCCAGGTTCGTAAAGGACGCCTGGTTCATCGCCGCCCTCGGCACGCTGATACCATCAATGTTGTTGTAGCCCTGATGGCAGGTAAAGCAGCCGGGCACATTGTAGTACTGCCCGTTGATCTTCTGGTAGGAGAAACTGCTCGCGCCGCCCTCCAGTGCCGTTGGGATCGTCGGCTTCGCAATCGCGCCATAGGTCGTCCAGTTCGCCTGGATCCACGAGGTCATCAGCAACATCTGCTGCGCCTTACGCTTATTGAAGGCGTAGATTGGGTTTGTCACGTTGCTGACCGGGTTCGTCTCATAGGCTTTGAAGTTGCGTGAGTTATGGCAGTAGTTACAGCCAATCCCCAGGCTCCAGCCCATGTAGTTCATCACGTTCTGGTTGTTCGTCACCTGATCCTGGGTGCGCCCGCCCTTATACTCCAGCGCCAGCGAGCCACGACCACTATCCTCGACAGCCGGATCGTAGGGCTTCCAGACCTGATAGTTATAGATGTAGTAGAGAATCGCCTCTTGCAGCTTGACCTTGCTCTGGATAGCAACCGGCTTCTTGGTCGGGTCGGTGATCGGCTTTCCTGCTGCGTCGAGGGGGTCAACCGTCACCTTGATTGGCGGAACGCTATTGACGAACTGTGTACCGAATGCCTCAAGGCCCATCGGGCGGCTGTTATGGCATGTGGCACACTGGACGTAGTTACCGCGCCAGTTCGGCAGCTTGAGGATGAAGTTCGTATTCAGATCACTCGCCAGGTACATCATGTTCCGGGCAGTGACCTTCTGGGGGAAGGTGTCGAGAGAGAAATTGTTGATGTCGTGGCAATACTGACAGCTCACACCAAGACCACCAGCAACATACTGCTGCATGTACGTCCAGATCTGAGCTGAACTCATACCGATGAGTACCTGAACATTAACCGGATTCGGGTTATTGGTGACCCAGGTTTGCCCCGCCTGAACGCCCGTGACCCAGGCATTCGTACCAAGCCAGGGCAAACGTCCATCGGTGGGGGTATTGGGCAGCGCTCCGGTAATTACCTTCGCGCCGTCACTAGGACTCCAGACCGCTTTTGCGACAATGGTGGCAGCGGCACGCTCTTTGCCGAGGGCTAGGTCGTAGACCCAGTAGAAGGTCGCGGTGGTGACCACGGCCACAAAGATGCCCACGGCCACCGAGACAAAAATCGCCGTCTGTCGATCGTTTGGCCGAGTCGACGATTGCATGGGAGTCTCCTCAACTCCAGGTCAGCAGCCCGGTGATGCCGCGCACTGCGGAGCCGGCTCCGACATACATCCGCAGGTGGTACGGTGAGTCGCCTGCCCTCCGTCGTAAAGCGGGTGGAGCAACATGCTGGCGTGGAGCGCCATGAAGGCAGGGCGGTACCGCCCAAGTATACACGAGATGCTCTACAAGGTCAAATTTTGTTCTATGTGCAAAATTGACCGCGTACAGTTACCCTGATAGGCAACAACCGCCAGCAGATGGCCTGCCGGCGGTTGTTGTTCTGTCTACTTAATCTGTCGGCGACAGCGCCGGCACGTGGCTGTCCGCGCCTTTAGAGACCAAGGATCAACTGAAGGTAGTTGACCATCAAAGCGGCGCCGGGCAGACCCTGAGGCGTCAGGCTGTCAAACCAGTTGTAGCGCACCGAGCTGAGGACGACGAAATGAATCAGCAGGGCGACTACAAAGCCGAGGATCGTAAAGATGACGATGTTTGTGCGAACCGGACTGCGAGGGGGCATAGCAAACCCTCCTAGACATTTCTATCGAGGACATGCCGACAGAGCAGAGCGTGGGCTGCTCATACCGCACATGCCACCCACGACTTAGATACCGGCGTTTAGCCAGGGACGCCAGAGCCATACGGCAAGGTGAGCAACAGCTGCGATTACACCAAAGGCCCAGAACGTCTTGACCATGATGTCGTGCATCAGCCAGTCCTGGTTGTTGAACAGCGAGCGCCAGCGGGTTGGTACCAGATCGTCGTCGTCGCGCATGGGCGAACCTCCACTTGCTACAAGACCTTAGTCCAAGGCGAATACCAGGTACGGCCAGCGCGCCTGGCTGCTATCTGCGTTCCAGGCCGCCTATGTGAGTAGGCGACTATGAACGAACGAAGTATGAGGATCAAACGTCTTATGTTGTTGCAAATTATATAGGAGTCAACAAAATTTGTCAATCGTTTGCTTTTAAACACTTTTTACGACGGACGACAAGCGACGGATGGCACATGCATGGGGGTCTATATTGTATGTCGTCCGCCCACAGACTGACTACAAAGCCGAATACGGGTGCTATACTGCCCGTGCGGATTCGGTGGCCGGGAGCCGGGTTCTGGTTGCCGGAACCCGGCTCCCGAATCCCGAACACGAAGGTTCTCCGTATTAAGGAGCATCAGTCCATGTCCAATCTGCGCCATCTGCTATCCTATGTGGTGCGCTACCGCGTCATGCTCATCGTGGGACTCCTCTGCGCGAGCGTGGGCGCGAGCGTGAGCGCAATTGGCCCGTACCTGCTGCGCCTGGCCATAGATGCGATCAGTACCGGCGGTGTGCAGATGCAGCACCTGCTCGGGTTCGGCGGTCTGATCATTCTAGTCGCGCTGATTGACGGTGCCTTCAAGTTTGTCCAGCGCATGTTGTTTGCTGGTGCGGCGTATAAGGTTGAGTACGACCTGCGCGACGATCTCTTTAAGCGCTACCTGAGCCTTGACCAGGGCTTTTTTGGGCATAACCATACGGGCGATCTGATGGCTCGCGCCACCAATGATTTGAGTGCGGTGCGGCAGTTCCTTGGGGCCGGATTGAACGGCACGGCCACGGCCATTCTCACCTTTGTTGCAGCGGCGGCTCTGATGCTCTCAATCAATGTTCGCCTGGCGCTGGTGGTGCTGTTGCTCATGCCCCTCTCGACCGTCATTTTCGTGGTAGTGGGTGGGCGCATGCGGCGAATCTTCACTAGCGTGCAGGATCAGTTTGGTAACATTTCCACACGCGCCCAGGAGAACTTCAGCGGCATCCGCACGATTAAGGCATACGCCCAGGAGCAGGCCGAGATTGCGGTGTTCGCCGAGGATAATGCGCGCTACCGCCAGTTGAACCTGCGCTACGTGCTGCTGAGCGGGGCGCTCTGGCCCAGTATGTCCCTGGCTCTGGGTGCGGTGGCGGCCCTGGTGCTGCTGGTGGGCGGACGCCTGGTGGCCGCCGGTAACCTGACGATTGGTGAACTGGTGCAGTTTAACGCCTACCTGGGCCTGCTCACCTTCCCGATGATCATGCTCGGCTGGATGGTCAGTCTCTACCAGCAGGCCGCCGCCTCAATGGGACGTCTGATCGAGGTGCTGCGCCGCGACCCCGCGATCACCAGCCGTCCCGCCGCATGCCGTATGCCCCAACCCCGTGGCGATGTTGAGTTTCGCGGGGTGGGGATACGCTATGAGGAGACCACCAACGACCAGAAAGCAGCGGATGATGAGCGACTGCTGGCCCGCCTCATGGGAGTGCCACACCGATCATCCGAGTGGCTGCTGGAGAATATGTCCTTCCACGTGCCCGCCGGAACGTCTCTGGCAATTGTGGGGGCCACCGGGGCAGGCAAGACCACGCTGGTACACCTGCTGGGACGGGTGCGTGACACCGACGCGGGCGAGGTGCTGTTTGATGGGATTGATGTGCGCGACCTGGATCTGGCTGACCTACGTCGAGCCATCGCCTATGTGCCCCAGGAAACCTTCCTCTTCAGCGTGTCGCTGCGCGAAAATGTGGCCTTTGGCGCGGGCGACACCGCAGGTTCCAAGGATGATCAACAGCTCGATCACGCTGTGGCGATCTCGCGGCTGAGCAACGACCTGGTGCAGTTTCCCGACGGATTGGACACCATGGTGGGCGAGCGCGGGGTGACGCTCTCGGGCGGGCAGAAGCAGCGGGTGGCGATTGCCCGTGCGGTGATGCGCAACCCGGCGGTACTCATCCTGGATGATGCGATGAGCAGTGTGGATACGCACACAGCGGCGCAGATCCTGGCGGGCCTGCGCGAGGTGATGCGCGGGCGCACCAGCATCATTATTGCCCAGCGCATTGCCACCGTGAAGGATGCCAACCAGATTATCCTGCTGGAGGGCGGGCAGATCGTTGAGCGCGGCAACCACCAGGAGTTGCTACGGCTCGGCGGGCGCTACGCCGCAATGTACCGGCGTGAACTGCTGGTGTCGGAGCTTTCTGCCTGAGACAAGGGGGCAGGGGGCAGGAGGCGGGGGGCAGGGGGCAGGAGGCGGGAGACAGGGGGCAGGGGGCGGGAAGCCCGCACTACGAACATTGCAGACTGTAAAGATGTGCGGGGAGTAGATATGTCACAAGGCTTTGAGGACGACGAGATTCTGGGCAAGGCATACGACGGGCGGCTGGTGCGTCGGCTGACGGTATTTGTCGTGCCCTACTGGCAGCGACTGGCCGTCGCTGTGGCCCTGCTGCTAGGCGCAGCCTTAACCGATCTCGCCCCGCCGCTGCTGGTGCAGTGGGCGATTGATGGGCCGATCTCGGCGCGGCAACTGGATGGCCTGTGGCCAATCTTTGCGATCTACGCGGGCGTGCTGGGCGCGAACTTCGCCCTGCGCTACAGCCACAACTACATCATGAACAGCGTCGGCCAGCAGGTGATGCAGGACGTGCGTACCGCAATCTTCCGGCATATCCAGCGCATGAGCCTGAGTTTTTTCGACCGCAACCCGGTGGGGCGGCTGCTCACCCGGATCACGAATGACGTGGACGCGCTGAATGAGTTCCTCACCCAGGGGCTGGTGCCAATTGTTGCTGACACAGTCACGTTGATAGGTATCATTACGATTATGCTGGTGCTCAACTGGCGGCTGGCCCTGATCAGCATCGCTACGCTGCCGGTGCTAACAGTGATCGTGGCGATCTACCAGGGTTTCATGCGCAGTACCTACCGGGTGGTGCGGCAGCGTCTGGCGAAGATTAACGCCTACCTGAACGAGCAGATCGGCGGGGTGCTGGTGACACAGTTGTTCAACCGCGAGACGGTCAGCCAGGCCCACTTCGCCGAGTTGAGCGAGGCGTATCTACAGGCCAACGTGCGCTCGATCCTGGTCTTCGCCCTGTTCTTCCCATCCGTGGGGCTGATGGCTGCCGTGGGCACGGCAGCGGTACTCTACGGCGGCGGACAGGGCGTGATGGGGGGCTGGGCATCATTGGGCATGCTGGCGGCTTTTGTGCAGTACACGGAGCGGGCCTTCCAGCCCATCCGTAACCTGGCTGAACGCTACACGATCCTCCAGGCGGCCATGGCCTCTGCCGAACGTATTTTTGGGGTGCTTGATACGCCTGAGGATGTGCGCGATCCTGAGCATCCGGTGGCCTTACCCAGCCCGGTACGCGGCGAGATCGAGTTCCGCGACGTGGTGTTTGGCTATAACCCGAATGAGCCGGTGCTAAAGGGGATCAACATCCACATCCCAGCCGGACAGTCGGTGGCGATTGTGGGGGCCACTGGGGCAGGGAAGAGTTCGACGGTGGGCCTGTTGGCTCGTTTCTACGACGTACAGCAGGGCGGAATCTTCCTCGATGGGGTGAATATTTGCTCGATGGCCCAGGGTGATCTGCGACGGCATGTGGCCGCCGTGCCGCAGGATCCCGTCTGTTTTTCGGGGACGATTGCTAGTAATATCCGGCTGCACAGCGACGAGATCAGTGATGAGCGCATGCGCTGGGCGGCGGAACTGGTGAACGCCTCAGTATTTATCGAGCGGCTGCCGGGCGGCTACAACCACGAGGTGCGCGAGCGCGGCTCAAACCTGTCAATTGGCCAGCGTCAGTTGCTGGCCTTCGCCCGCGCCCTGGCCTTCAACCCGGAGGTGCTGCTGATTCTAGACGAAGCCACCAGCAGCGTGGACACCGCCACCGAAGCGCTGATCCAGGACGCGCTGACGCGCATCCTGCATGGGCGTACCAGCATTGTGATCGCGCACCGGCTGAGTACGATCCGCCACGTGGATCGGATCATTGTGCTGCACCAGGGCACGGTGGTAGAGGACGGCAGCCACGAGGCGCTGCTGGCGCAGGGCGGGTTCTATCACCGGCTCTACCATTTGCAGTTTGCCGAGCAAGCGGCAGCGTAGGGGGAAGTACCGAATCGCCCACCATTGTCAGCGTTGCTGGCAATGGTGGGCGATTCGGTAGTTTAAATCCAATACTTTTTGAAGAAGAAGATTCGCGGCGACAGAATCGTTATTTGAAAAGTATCGAGTTTAAACCGTATTAGGCAGCTACTTCTGCCGGTACCTCAACCTGCTTGACGATCTCCAGCTCGATGTTGATCGTCACGTCGTCACCAACCAGCACACCGCCGGTCTCCAGGGGCGCATTCCAGACCAAGCCCCAGTCCTTGCGGCTGATCTTGGTCTCGGCGCTAAAACCGGCGCTGGTGGTGCCCCAGGGCGACTTCGACTGGCCGTTGTACTCGGTGTTCAGCGTTACCTCGTTTGTCACCCCGCGAATGGTCAGGTCGCCGATGATCTTGCCGTGGGTCGCGTCTACGACCTCAACCTGCTTGCTCACAAACGTGAGGGCCGGGAAGTTAGCCACATCGAAGAAATCGGGCGATTTGAGGTGGCCGTCGCGCTTCTCGTCCTTGGTATTGATGCTGTTGGCATCAACCTGGACACTGACGGTGGAGGCGGCGGGATCAACCTCGTTAAAATCAACGCTGCCGGTGAAGGTCTCGAAGACGCCGCGAGCCTTGGAAATGGCCAGATGACGAACCCAAAACTGAATGGACGAGTGAGAAGAATCGATGACCCAGCTCATAGTGGTAACTCCTGTATATGTAATCGCAAAGAGCATTATGCTCGTGTGATCGCAGCATACAGGCAGGCCGTTAACGCGGCGTGAACATGAGCGTGAACAGGCGAGCCGACCACGAAAAGGTCACGAATACGCGAATGGCGCAGGACAACACCATTCGCGTATTCGTGACCTTTTCGTGGTCGGCGTTATCAGAGATCTACCCCTCGTGAAATCGCTTCAATCTGCTCAAGGATGCGCGTGCGGCCACCGCTCTCGGCGATGGCGCGGGCCTCGGACAGAGCAACGCGGGCCTCGGCGGGGGAGAGCAGAGGAGCCAGCCAGACCCGGATCTGGGCTGCGAGGTGACGGGTTCCCAGGGAGTCGGCGCGGGCTAGGGCGGTGGAGAGATGTTCGGAGGCTAGGGAATGTTCGCCCCGATGCAGAGCCACCAGACCCAGGTTCGCGCCCAGGCCAGCGATGCGCTCGGGGATATGCAGGCGTTCAGCGATGGCCATGCCGAGACGGAACAATCGTTCGGCTTCGCCCAGATCACCCCTGGCCAGATCGATCTCACCGGCGGTGGAGAAGAGATAGGGTTGAAGCGAGATCGCACCGCGCTCCTCCGCAATCGCCAGTCCCTCGGCGATATACCGTTCGGCGGAGTCGAGGTCGCCCTGTAGATGCAGGTGGTAGGCCAGATTATTGCGGGCCAGGACGCGCCAGGGATCGGTACTCGTACCGGAGGCGGTGTTGCCATCGGCCACGTGCATGGATTCGCGATAGTACACGATAGCGCGCACGAGATCGCCCTGCTGGGCCATCACACTGCCCAACTCAAAGCGCACCTGAGCGAGAGCGGTGAGATCGCCGCCGACGGGCTGACCGATGATCAGGGACTCGGCGGCGCGCAGGCGCTCGGCAGCACCGATGAGGTCGGCACCCTCTAGCGAGAGAGCGGTACCCCAGAGGAAGAGGGCCGCCACCGCATCGCCAAGCACCGGCGATCCGTGGAGCGGTCGCACCAGATCGATCATCTCGGCGTAGTGGCCCTGCGAGAGAATAGTGCGGGCTAAGGCGAGACGGGCGGCGTGGGCATCGGCGGGCACACGGGATATATCGAGCGCCTCGCGCAGATACTCGGCGGCGCGGGCAATTTCACCGGCGTTATACAATACCTCGCCGAGCGCCAGAAGCAGGGCCGGGCGACCGGCGTCGGGGGTGCCAGCTAGAGCCTGCGCGTAAAAGGCGGCCGCCTCGGCCCACGCGGCCACCAGTGCCGCCTGCCGTCCGGCCCGCACCGCGTAGACCGCTGCTCGTTCGGGGGCACCGCCCTCGGCAAAGTGTGAGGCGATCAGGCCCGCCTCGGCGTCCAGTCGGTCGTGATGGAGCGCCTCCAGAGCCTCACCCACTCGGCGGTGCAGCAGACGGTGGCGAGGCTCACCTACCTCGCGGTAGGCCACCTCCATCGTCAGGCTATGGTCGAAGGCAAAGCGTCCGTCATCCAAGGGACGCACGAGGCGCGCCATGCGCAGTTCGTCTAGGGCATCAAGTGCGGCTCCTTCAGAAAGTGCCGACGCACGGGCGGCTACATCAAATTCAAATTCACGGCCCACCGCCACCGCTGCATCCAGCACGCGCCGTGCGCCTTCGGAGAGACGGATCAGCCGTCCGTGGATGAGGCTATAGACCGTCTGTGGCACCACCGGGTCGGCCGAGAGGGCGTTCAGATTGAGGGTGCCGTCACTGATCAGCAGACCGCTGCTGCGGGCGTAGCTCACAATCTCGCTGATGATGTAGGGATTACCCTCGGCGCTGCGTTCAAGCCAACTCGCCAGGGGCTGGGCATAGATCGGGCTGAGGCTGCGAGCCAGGGCCAGGGTGTCATTGGGGGCCAGACGACTCAGACTCAGGCGCTCCAGACGGCCCTCGCGCAGCAGGGCGCTGATCAGGATCCCCAAGGGTGAGCGCGGGTCGGAGGGGCGCGCAGTGGCGAGGATAGCCAAGGGAACGTCGGTTACTCGGCGCAGCAGGTAGGCGAGCAGCCCGAGGGATGTGGCGTCGGCCCACTGGAGATCGTCAATGAACAGAGCCAGTGGCTTAATGCGGGCCAATGCGGTCAACAGGCGAGCCAGTGCCTCCCAGAGCCGCGATTCATCGGCGGGAGGCAGTTTGTCGAGGGTGGGGAGAAGTTCGGGCAGCAAGCGGGCCACCTCGCGCAGCCACAGCGGGTCGAGAACCAGACGCCCGCGCAACGCGGGCCAGTCGGGACAAGCAACCAGGCCGCGCAGGGCCGTTACCACGGGCTGGTAGGGCAGACTCTGCTCAAGCTCGCGGGCCTCGCCCACCAGGATCATCCCGCCGCGCCGGGTCAGAAATTCCTCAGCCAGACGAGTCTTGCCGATCCCTGGCTCACCCTCGATCAGGGCCAGTTGACCTGAGTCTACGGCAGCGAATAACCGCTCCAGCTCGGCGGATCGCCCGGTGAAGGGCAGGAGGCCGGGGGCGGGGGGCAGGAACCTGCCACCTGCCTCCTGCCTCCTGCCTCCTGCCTCCTGCCTCCTGCCTCCTGCCTCCTGCCAAACTATCCGTCACCACCGCATCGTACAGTGCCCGCGTCTCGGCCATTGGCGGCACGCCCATCTCGGTGTCGAGCAGATCACGCAGTTCCTCGTAGCGGCGGATGGCACCCACGCGGTCGCCGGAGAGATAATGCAGGCGCATGGCAGTGCGCTGAAGATCCTCCTGGAGCGGATCAAAGACTAGGGCGCGGATCACCGCATCGAGGGCGGCGAGGTAATCGCCGCCAGACTCAAGCAGATGAGATAGGCGGGCGAGGCCACGCACAACCAGCAGGCGTATGCGGGTGCGCTCGGTGGCCAGCCACTCATCAAAGGAGTCGCTGTCGGCCAGGGTAAACCCGGCCAGCAGGTCTCCCCGGTAGCCATCCAGCGCCGCCGCCAGAGTTGTCAGATCAGAGGAAGACTGTACGGCGAAGAGGGCGCGTGCGTCCACCTCAACATCAGCGGCGATAGCCAGATGATCCTCGCCGCTGATCAGGGCCGGGCCGAACACCTTCCGCACCGTATGCAGCGTCGTGCGCAGGAGTTGCTGGGCGGCCTGACGCTCATGGTCGGGCCAGAGCAGGGTCATCATATGCTCGCGGCCCACAGCACCGGGCTGAACTGCCAGATAGTAGACCAGCGCCCGCGAGCGCCGCCGGGGCAATTCAATGGGCACACCGTCGCGCAAGATCTTAGGCGGGCCAAGCAGAAGTATCGAGAGCATGGGCTACGAGCCACCCAAGAACCTACGCACAGCCACACCAAACATCTCGGGCAGCAGTGCGGTGAGCAACCCGGCTACCCGCAGCAGTCCGGAGGCTATGATTGAACCCTCCACTGCATCGGACCACGCCGGCGAGGGGAAGGCCACCAACCCAATGAGCAATGCCGTCCCGGCAAGCACAGCCTGAACCAGCCCAAGTACCCCGCCGAGCATGTGGTCAATCAAACCCAGAAAGAGCAGGCCGGCGAAGATGCGCAGCAGCGAGGCGATCAGGCTGGTGATCGCGCTCACCAGCACAAGTACCGCCACAAAACCGACTACCCCGGCGATCTCGGGTTCGGCGATGAACGAACTGAGCCAGTCGGCCACGTTGGGGCCAAAGCGTCCAGCCATACTCACACCGACGATCAGGCCCACGATTGCCAGTACCTGGCGAATCAGCCCCCAGTACATGCCGAGTATCGCAAAGACCCCTGCGCCAATGAGGAGCATCAGATCAAGACTGTTCATATTTTGTCCCAGACAAGGTTTCAGGTTTCAGGTTTCAGGTTTCAGGTTTCAGGTTTCAGGTTTCA
>JBAXMH010000108.1:0-15026 GCA_037134395.1 Chloroflexales bacterium | reverse complement strand
CAGAACGGGAGAGGGGGAGCCGAACGCACTCTGGTGAGGAATCTCCCCTCTCCCCTGGTGGGAGAGGGGCAGGGGGTGAGGGGGAAAGGTCGGCATGGCTTTAGCCGGAGACGTTGCCTAAAGGCTCGACTCCTCTTCACAGCCTATGGGGTATTGCTATGCACGCCGTAGGATAGACGTAACCCTGTCAGGCTGAACAATATAAGATTCTTTGCGCCTTTGCGTCAGATCACACGCCGGCGTAGCCCGGCCCAGGCAGCGATGCCAAGAAGCAGCACGCCAACGCAGCCCAGAATACCCCCGACAATCGGCAGGATGCGTGCGGTATCACGCCGGTCGGCGATATACTCGGCCCGCGTGCCGCCAAAGATCAGTTCGGCCCGCACTTCTGGTCCCTCTGTGCCGGGTTGGATCTGGCCGATCACCATCACCGGGCGTCCCATGACGAGACCCGCGTATCGCTTGGAACCCTCGCCGGTAAAGCCGTTCCAATAATGTCCGCCCGCATCCTCCCAGCGTGCGTGCGGACCTGCCAAGCGGTAGGTGTCATTGCTGATTTGCACGCTGCCGCCAACCACATCCACCAGCAGCGGCGGCGTGACTCGCTGATCCTCGACCCATTTTGCATTTTTTTTGCTATCGGAGCCGCGATATTCCTCTCGTATGTAGGCCACAAAGTCGCGGAAGCGCAGTGGGTTGCGCGCACTCAGGCTCCCTTCCAGCAGCGCCTCGCTGCCGGGTTGGGCGTCCCCAATCGCCGCCGCGCTCAGCGGGGAGAGGCGCTCAGCTCGATCCGCCTCGGCGTTTGCCCCTCGCGCCCCAAAGCTTCCCAGCACTACTCCAATGCACAGGAAGACTGAACCCATTAGCACCAGAGTGATCATCGAGAAGAAACGACCAGGGTTACGTAATGCGCCCATAGCTGAGATGTTCCTTTCGTATCTACAATATCGGGACGAAAAGGGAGTGAAGCATCCCTACCTGATGTGATGGAGGCAACGAAATCATGAGGTAACGATACTTCGCCCCTACAGACAAGGTACCACCATGAACTGGTTTTACGCGCAAGATATTCTGAGCTGGCTCGGGCCAGACCCAAATCGCACCTACGTACCCATCGCCGAACTTTGCACGGCCCTGGGCCTGAATACGACCAAAGAGGAGCGCCGTCTGCGCGCCCACGCCGTGCTGGCATCCGGCGCTCGGCGTATGCCTGTTGAGACCGACACCGGCGACGTACAGATGCTCTGCCTGCGCGTGGAACTGCTGCCGCTCTGGCTGACCACCTTGGATGCTGGGCAGGTGAGCGACTCGACGAACCGCGCACGGCTGGAGCTATTCCAACGCGAGTCCGCCTCAACGCTCTGGCAGACAGCGCGGCCCCAGGGCTTTGATAGCGGTGATGTGCTGCTACCAGGACGCCACCAGCAGAGCCAGGCCGAGCAGGCGTATGTGGGGACGATGGCGATGGCCACCCTGGCCCGCCACCAAATGATGATCGAGCGTCAGCTCGACGGCGTGGGAGCCGAGGATCACGAGGACGATCAGGGGGCCGATCCCTGGGCGCGGCGGGCAGATACCCTTGACGATCCCTCGGCGGCGAAGCTGGCCCAGACGGCGCGGCGGGTGGCCCACGCCCTGGCCGAGCGCACCCGCCGCAACGAGTACTTTGGCGTCTTTAGCGGACTCTACCGCAACTTCGGCATCTCGTCGTACCGACGTATGCCCAGCGGCAGACTCTACGAGGCTCTGGAGTGGCTGGAGCGCTGGTACGGCGATATGATGGGTGTTCCTGAGCCGCCACCGGATATTTGAGATTGCGGATTGTCCTGCTTACGGACTTCCGGAAGGCTGTACGAGCCACTTCACCGTCAGGCTGATGGTTTCGGGTTCGACGGGAAGGGAGATGTGGCACGCGCCGGGGATGCGCTGGAAGGTGGCCCATCCCGCCGTCGCCATGTGTACGTCGGTGTCTGAGCCAGGATGCAGGACGGCGTCGTTCCCGGCGTAGACGAGCAGAAGCGGCGGGCGATCTGGCCGAGCCTGCACGCGCTCCAGGCTGCCGAGGAGATCGAGGGCGTCGAAGAGATCCCAGGTGCCGATACGTGCGCGGATGCCGCTGGTCTGCCAGCCACGGGCGACATGGTAGGCGCTGCCGTCGCGGAAGAGGTGAAGGAGGCTCGGGCGGATGACCCTGATGGCCTCGGTGATCTGGACGCGGCGGTACTCGGCATCGGTGAGACGTAGCCGGGGCGGGGACTCCCAGAGAACCAGGGTGTCGCAGGGGGCACCTTCGGCCACGGCCCGCGCCGTGACAGCGCCGCCCAGACTCATACCGAGCAGGACGACCTGATCATAGTGCGCCCTTAGCCAGCGGGCTGGCCCGGCCACGCTCTCCACAATGTCGGGGAATGCCTGCGGGCGCGGGCTCTCGCCGTGGCCGTCGAGATCGATCAGCAGGACGGCCATGCCTGCACGGATCAGAGCATCGGTGAGGCGCCAGGCGTAGAAGGTTTTGTCGCAGCCGGAGCCATGAGCGACGCAGACGGCAACTCGCGCTCCGCCTTTGGGCGCGATATGCAGCGCCGGAACGCGCCCGTATTCGGCGGGAATGTCGAGCTGCTGCACTGTCCGATCGGCATAATCGCCCGGCAGCAACTGGCGTTTGGGATCGAGCGTGGAGCGAGCCAGGCAGGCGAGGCCGACATGGAGCGGCAGGGCGAAGGGTAGCGTGGACAGGACAGCCCCGGCACTCGGACGACCGCGCAGCCTCGCCAGGGCCAGCAGCGGCCCGCTGGCCGCGCCGCCCCAGGTCAGGCCGCGCAGTCCAGCCTGATGTGCCAGCGTGTCGAGCAACCCCAGCCAAAGGGCCAAGGCCGATGCAAAGTCCGCAGGTTGCCACCCGACCCCCACCCCCAGCCCCTCCCCCACCAGGGGGGAGGGGAGTCGGACAGCTTTCCGACGCGGAATACCCCCTTTCCCCTGGTGGGAGAGGGGGCAGGGGGTGAGGGGATCGGGCTGACTTTGTATTAGCCCCAGCCAGAGGGCTAGGCCGTTGAGGAGGTGTTTCATAGGGATTATTGTACAATAGCGATTATGTACGACGACACGATAGCCGCTATTGCCACCCCGCCGGGTGAGGGCGGTGTGGGGATGATCCGCGTCAGTGGCCCCGACGCCCTTGCTGTTGCGGCGGCGATCTTCCGGCCCGCCCGCCCCGGCCCGCTGCGATCCTTCCGGCTGCGCTACGGCCATGTGGTTGATCCGACCAGCAGCGCGGTGGTGGATGAGGCGCTCTGCGCGTTTATGCGGGGGCCGCGCAGCTTTACCTGCGAGGACGTGGTAGAAATCTCGTGCCACGGCGGCCCGCTGCCGGTGCAGACAACCCTGGCTCTGGCGCTGGGCGCTGGGGCGCGATTGGCCCAACCAGGCGAGTTCACCCTGCGGGCCTTCCTGAACGGAAGGATTGACCTGACTCAAGCCGAAGCTGGCCTGGATGTCGTGCGCGCCCAGACCTCGGCGGGGCTGGCGTTGGCCCAGGCGCAACTGGGTGGCTGGCTGGCCCGCGAGGTACGCGCCGCCCGCGCCGGTCTGATGGAGTGTCTGGCGTACTTAACCGCCGTGGTTGATTTTCCCGAGGACGAGGTTGCCGCGCAAAACATCGGCCCGCAGCTACGGGCCGGGCTAATCAGCGCCGAGGGGCTGCTGGCCGGTGCCGACCAGGGAATCATCTACCGTCAGGGCGCCCGCGTCGCCCTGGTGGGCCGGCCCAACGTGGGCAAATCGTCGCTGCTCAACGCGCTGCTGCGCGCCGACCGGGCGATAGTGACGCCCATCCCCGGCACCACCCGCGACACCCTGGAGGAGACAGCGAACCTAGCCGGAATCCCGGTGGTGCTGATTGACACCGCCGGCATCCACGCTAGCGATGATCTGGTGGAGCAGATGGGAGTCGAGCGCGCACATCAGGCGCTGGAAGGAGCCGACCTCGCCCTGCTGGTACTTGATGCGACGGAGCCGGTTGGCCCCGGCGACCTAGCGATAGCGGCACTGGCGCAGGAAAAGCCAACGATTGTTGTGTGGAATAAGGCAGAGGGCGACGCACCCTCACCCCCAGCCCCTCTCCCATTCAAGGAGAGGGGGGAGAGGGCCACGTGGAGCGAGATTTCCATTATCGCCACCTCCGCGACCACCGGCAGCGGGATCGATGAACTAGCCCAGGCCGTGGCCCGCGCCCTGCTAGGCGGTGCGCCGCCTACCGCCGGGGATGCCCGCCTGGTGAGCAACCCGCGCCACCGCGACGCGCTCCAGCGGGCGGTAGATCATCTGCGGGCAGCAGTGGCGAGCTGGGACGCGGGACGGCCCGCCGACCTACTGGCCGGCGACCTAACCGTGGCCCTGAACGCCCTCGGCGAGATCACCGGCGAAACGGTGGGCGACGATCTTCTGGACATAATTTTTTCGCGGTTCTGTATTGGGAAGTAAGGTCAGGGGTCAGGGGTCAGGGGTCAGGGGTCAGGTACAGCGCATCAGAGTGCCTTATGAGTACCCAACCTGTAAAATACATACGAACCTTGTCCAACGTTTTATCGTGTTAGACAAGGTTCAGATCAGCTTTACAGTGTGCGTCGTTCGTAGTGGGTGCTTCAGCCGCTTGGCGCTGAAGCACCCACTACGAACCTGGAACCTGACACCTGACACCTTGTCATAGTGGAAAACAGCACAATCTGCGTTATCATAGCCAGGAAACCCGGCAGGGTGCCGGGATGTGGTGGAGGGCTAACCCATGACGGATATAGAAGCTGGACTGCTGCGGACGGTAGAAGACTGGGAGCTGGAGGAGGGGTCGCCGGCACCGATGGGTGCCACCTGGGTTGATGCCAAGAGGGGCTATAATTTCGCTCTCTACTCACGCCACGCCACCGGCATTACCCTGCTCTTTTACCGCGAGGACGATGTCTTCAACCCGTGCTACGAATATCGCCTCGATTACCTCAAGAACAAGACCGAACGAGTCTGGCACTGCTGGGTGTCCGGTGCTACCATACCCGACGCACGCTACTACGCCTACCGGGTAGATGGACCGAACGACCCTATCTCCGGACATCGCTTCGACCGCTCGAAGATCCTGCTCGACCCCTTCGCCACCGAAGTTTTCTTCCCTGAGGGTTACGACCGGGCCTCCGCCTGCACCCCCGGTCTGCATACCGATGGTCGCGCCCCGCTTGGCGTGATGCCCCCGCGCATCCCGCACCCGATTCCACCCTTTGATTGGGGTGCGGATGTGCGCCCGCGCCATACCTACCAGACAATCGTCTATGAGTTGCATGTCAAGGGTTTCACCGCGCATCCTAGCTCGGGTGTGGCCCTCACGCGGCGCGGCACCTTCGCCGGCCTGATTGATAAAATTCCCTACCTCAAGGATCTCGGCATTACTGTGGTTGAGCTGCTGCCCGTGCATCAATTTGACCCCCAGGAGGGGAACTACTGGGGCTATATGACCCTGAACTTCTTCGCACCGCACCGCGACTATGCGGAGAAAGATCAGGTTGATGAGTTCCGCCAGTTGGTCAAGGCGATGCACGAGGCAGATATTGAGGTCTGGCTTGATGTGGTCTACAACCATACCAGTGAGGGCGACCAAGCAGGGCCAACCTACAGCTATCGCGGGATTGACAATCGCAGCTACTACCTGCTTCAGTCCGACCGGCGCTACTATGTCAACGATACCGGCACGGGCAATACGATGCGCTGCGCCAACCCTGGCCCACGTGGCATCATCCTCGGCAGCCTGATCCACTGGACTCAGCACATGCATGTGGATGGCTTTCGCTTCGACTTGGCATCAATTCTTACGCGCAACGACGATGGCTCGGTGAACACGCTGGATCCGGCGGTGGTGGCAGAGATCAGCACCATGGCCCGCTACAACGACATTAAGCTGGTGGCTGAGGCGTGGGACATCGGTTCGTACCAGCTTGGGCGCACCTTCCCCGGCCAGACGTGGCTCCAGTGGAACGGGAAGTTCCGCGATGATGTGCGTGGCTTTGTGAAGGGCGAGCAGGGCTTAGTGCCCGCGATAATGCGTCGGCTCTACGGCAGCGATGATCTCTTCCCTGACTCGCTGTACGACGCCTGTCGGCCTTACCAGAGCGTGAACTTTATCACCGCCCACGACGGATTTTGCCTCTACGATCTGACGGCCTACAACGAGAAGCACAACGAGATTAACGGCCACGCTAACACCGATGGCTCGGATAATAACTATAGCTGGAATTGTGGCTGGGAGGGCGATGAGGATGTACCGCTGGAGATCATGGCTCTGCGCCGACGTCAGGTTAAGAACTTCTTCACGCTGCTGATGCTCTCGAACGGCACTCCTATGTTCTGTGCCGGCGACGAATTCCTCAACACGCAGCATGGCAACAATAACCCCTACAACCAGGACAACGATATTACCTGGCTGAACTGGGATCTGCTCGAAGAGAACCGCGACATCTTCCGCTTCTTTCAGAAGATGATCGCCTTTCGCACATCCCACCCGACGATCATGCGCTCGCGCTTCTGGCGCGATGATGTGCGCTGGTACGGGGTACAGGGTTCGCCTGACCAGGCCGGATACTCGCACACACTAGCCTACTTCCTGCGCGGGGCCAGCGTCCGCGACGACGACCTGTACGTGATGATCAATGCCTACTGGGAGGATCTCGAATTCCGCATCGCCGAGAAATCGCCGCGTGGCTGGTGGCGCGTGGTTGATACCGGACTGGACAGTCCGCACGATAGTGTCACTCCCGGCGAGGAGGTCGAGATCATCGCCCCGCGTTACAGCGTGAGCGCCCGCTCAATCGTGGTGCTGCGCAGCCCCTGGGCGAAATAAGTACAGATTGCAGATTGATGCGGAGGTGCGGCTCAATCTGCAATCCATCCGCTCCCTGCTGACCAGTTCACTGGACAATGAGCGAAGGTATTGAAGAGCGCCGCGTTGACATCGCTCTCGTGACGTGCTATCTTGCTAAGGATTTGGTTTTACTAATAGTTCGGGTTTCCGAAGTATGACGAATAATCCACAGCCCATACTCACTACGGAGCAACTCGCCAACCTGCTCAGCGACTTCAATGCCGAGCTTGCAACCCAGAGCATGGACGACGTCCTCCAGATCCTTCAGGCGGCGAACCTCTCGATGGCTCGGCTGGTGGCCCTCTTCTACCTCCAGCGACAGGGTGCCGCCGCCACGATCACTGCGATCAGCGAGCATCTCAACTTGGCTCTCGGCACCACCAGCCAGGTTATTGATCAACTCGTCCAGAGCGGCATGGTCGAGCGCCGCGAAGACGCCCACGACCGCCGCCATAAGCTCGTCACCCTCACCGCCTGCGGCGCAGAGATCGTCGCTCGTGTACGCCAAGCCCGCCGCGCTGAGATCGTCCGTCGCCTCGGCGACCTGCCGCCCGACCTCGTCGCCCGCCTTGGCTCGACCCTCAGCGAAGCTATCGCCACGCTCCAGCCGGGGCAGTCTGTCGCATGAAGCATCAGGCATCGCCCGGCGATGGTGTGACGCAAAGACGCGAAGACGCAAAGAAAACGAAGGTAGCGTCTTTTGCGGTAGGACTTGGTTCGCAGATACATTACAGTTCAGGCCAGAATGAGGCATCGTGATGCGGTCAACCTGAAACCTGAAACCTCACACCTGAAACCTTGTCTAGTGCCCTGTTACCCTGAAACCAATACTCGGAGTACACCCCCTTTATGGCTGTGACGACGACTACGCCCGGAGTCCGGATTGACTACGCCGCCACCCTTGATCAGCGCAGCAAGATGCTCATCCTGGTCGGTGTGCTGCTGAGTCTGTTCCTCTCATCCCTCGACCAAACTATCGTCTCGACCGCCCTCCCCCGTATCGTCTCCGACCTCCAGGGCATCGAACTGCTGGCCTGGGTCTCAACCAGCTACCTGCTGGCATCCACGGCCATGGTGCCAATCTACGGCAAGCTCTCCGACATCTACGGTCGTAAGATGATCCTGCTCTTCGGTATCACCGTTTTCCTGATCGGCTCGGTACTCTGCGGCCTCTCCAGTTCCATGATCCAGCTCGTGATCTATCGCGGTGTCCAGGGCTTTGGCGCAGCGGCCCTCACATCCACCGCCTTCGCCATTCCCGCCGACATCTTCGCGCCCTCCGAGCGCGCCCGCTATATGGGCATCTTCGGCGCGGTCTTCGGTGTCTCCAGCGTGATCGGCCCGTTCATCGGCGGCATCCTCACCGACGCAATTAGCTGGCACTGGGTCTTTTTTGTGAACCTGCCGGTGGGGCTGGTGGCCTTGGCCTTTATCTCTACCAAGCTGCCCAAGCTGCACAGCGGCATCCATAGCAAGATTGACTACGCCGGGGCGGTTACGCTGCTGATTGCCGTGGTGCCGCTGCTGCTCTCCCTCACCCTCGACAAGACCGTGCATGGCTGGGGATCACCGCTTATCCTGGGCATGCTCGCCCTCAGCGCGGGTGGGCTTTTCCTCTTCCTGTTTGTCGAAATGCGGGCCTCGGCACCGATCCTGCCGCTGCACCTCTTCCGCAACCGCACCTTCGCCCTCACCTCGATGATCAGCGTGGTGATCGGCATCACTCTCTTCGCGGCGATTTTCTTCCTGTCCATCTATATGGTGAACGTCCTTGGTGTAAGCGCCACCGAAGCCGGTACTACCCTCATCCCGCTGATGCTGAGTCTCGTCACCAGTTCGGTCATCTCATCACATATCGTCCAGAGTACAGGTCGCTACAAGCCAATCATTATCGCCGGCATGATCCTCATCGTCGGATCGCTCTGGTGGCTAACTACCATCGCTGTTGACACCTCGCCCTGGATGGTGCGCCTGCGCATGATCACGCTGGGTCTGGGTCTTGGCCCGGCCATGCCGATGCTCAATCTGGCCATGCAGAACGCGGTGCCCCGCGAGGATATTGGTGCGGCCACCGCGAGTCGCCAGTTCTTCCAGCAGATTGGCCAGGTGATCGGTTCCGCAGTTTTTGGCGCAGTTCTCACCGGCTCACTCACGGCGGCGCTGACCGCAAACCTCGCGCCGATCCGGGCGCAGTTGCCCCCAGCTATGGCTGCTCAGCTTGACCCGGCGGCTCTGCGCAACGGCGTTGGCACCGGTAGCGAGGATGCACATGGGGCTGTCGCCGACCCCGCCACCCGCATCGGGCAATCCATCACCGAACGTTTTAACCTCCAGCGCGACCTGCTCACCCGCGCTCTGCGCACCGCCGATCCCGCCGCAGTCCAAACTCTCGTCGCCGACCCGCAGACCCCAGCACAGCTCAAGGAACTGCTAGCATCAGTCGGCACGCTGCCCGCCGTCGCCCGCGAGCAGGCGCTCACACAAGCACTCGCGAGTCTCGATAACGCCCAGGCCACGGCACTCGCGCAGGGCAAAGAGCTTGGCTCACAGATTGGCCAAGCAGTCAAGATCTCGTTCACCGACAGCATCACGGCGATCTACCGCTACGCGATTGTGCTGGCCCTGATCGCCCTCACCCTAGCCAGTTTCCTGCCCGAGATCCCGCTGCGCAAGTCGTACCACCACGAAACGCCCGTGATGATGGAATAGGCGCACCTCGATGCGGGTACGGACATAGTTTATCAGGCTGATGTACAGAGGGAGGCGGATCTTTTTAATTATCCCGTCACGGGATAATTAAAAAGATCCGCCTCCCTCTACTGCTCAATCTGCAATCCAAAATCTACAATCCGCAATCACAACGGAACCGCCCACTCGAAATGCATCCCATCGTGGCCGCCGCCGCTGTAGGTGAAGTGGCCGCCCCAGTAGAACCCGTTGGCGTAGGCGAGGGGCACCAGCTCGCGTAGCGAACCGGGTTGCCCCACCAGCGCGGGCTGGCCCATAAAAGGATTCTTTGCGGCGTTGATGTCAAATGCCGTCCCGTAGGCGTGGTTGCTCAAGGTGTTTGTGACTTGGCCGGGCACGGTTGAGCGGATGGTGCGCGGGGTGTAGGCTCCGTCAAAGCTGAGAATCATCGGGATCAGCCCGGCGGCCTCCCAGTCGGCAAAGAGTTGCTGGAGCTGGGCGGCAACCTTCTTGTGGAAGCGCAGCTTCCCGTAGCCCGCTGTGCGAAACGCACGCAGTTGCGGAATGTCCACGACCACCAGGTTCTCGGTATCCCAGCCATTCGTGATCGTGATCGCATCCTTGTCTGCCGATGCCGGGTCGCGTGTCCATTCGATATGGCCAAGAGCAGCCTCGACCGCACCAGCCTTCGCGGCCAGGAAGTCAAATGGCGGCGGCGGTGGCCAGTTCGGGTCGCCCGCCTTCGGTGCGCCGACGTTAATTGTGAGGTGGCCGGGCTTGGCGCTGGGCGGCGGCCAGCGGATCGCCGTGGGCAACGGCAGATCCCCCATACGCCGAATCACCCCATCGCTCCCCTGGTAGAGCGTGTCGAGGGCAAAGACCTGCACCCTGTATGCAGCCCCGTTGTAGCTCGTGTCGTAGGCCGCGCTGAGCGGCGCACCCAGGTGCAATTGCGCCGCCAGTTGCTGGAAGGGCGAGGTCGGATCGTAGGGAGCCGGAGCCACCTTATAGGTTTCCGTCCAGACTGGCCCGTAGGCCGGGTTATCCGCGCCGATCTGACTAAGCCGTGAGCAGCCAGTCTGCTGCGAGGCCGGAGTGAAGAGCGTATCATTGGCAAAAACCTGGACAACATAACGCTTATCGGCGGTGAGGTAATTGCCGCTGAGTGCGGGGCCAAGTCCGGCAGTTCGGGCCACTTGGTGGAACTTCCAGCCGGGGTTCAGGTTTTGGTTACCTACCAGTGTTACCCCACGGGCCACGCTCGCGTCGAGGGCGGCGCGGTAACTGGCTGCTAGCATATCGCGACCCGGGCCGCTGGCCGGAATAACCGAGCCGGGGCCGAGCAGATCACCCATGCGGCACACGTTGGCATAGTCTGTGCCAATGTTATAGACCGTGTCGCGGGCGAAGGGCTGGTAGTTATAGCGCGTGCCGTCAGCCGCCGTGATGGGCGTCGGGTTCGGCCCCACGGGTGCGCCCAGACCTTTCGCCGCCGCAAAGAGCGTGAACGACCACTCAAAATGCAGTGTCCCACCGCGTGGCTTAAAGGTTTCGCCATAGAGAAAGCGCCAGAGGTCGCTCGGGTTTACTGCGGGTGCAGCCCCGCCGAGGAGCAGGCCGGAGTCCGCGACGGGCAAGGCGGTGCCAAGGGGCAAGGCGGTTTCGGGGGTGCCGACGGCGGCACCCACAGGCTGCGGGGCGAGCGGAGAGACATAGGGAGTTACCTGCATGACGCCACGGGCGTCTGCCTTTATGCGGACAATGTCCGCAGCCCCGAGGCGGTTGCGCACCAGCAGATCCGCGAGCAGGGCATCGAGCGAGCGCAGCAGCGGGCCGTCGTAACCTGCCGTATCCCGCTTCTGGAGCAACACACTCACCGCGATAGCGTCAATTCGCTGGGCGGAACCCTGATACGTGGCCGTACCTAGGCCGCGTCCGGCGCGATCCTCAGTCACCAGACGGTTAATCGTCCCCAGCCGATCAATCGCGTAATGCGGCAGAATATCCGCGCCGGGTACGCCATCGCCGATCACCACGAGCGCAATCCGTGCGCCACCACGACTATCACCGGCGCTGCCCGGTACGCCAACATTCTGAATAACCAGATCCATCCTCGCCTCCATCCAGACAGCTCATCCCACGATATTCTGCCCTCACCCCCCAACCCCCTCTCCCAGAACGGGAGAGGGGGAGCCGAACACGCTCTAGCGCGGAATCTCTCCTCTCCCCTGGTGGGAGAGGGGCAGGGGGTGAGGGGGCACGACCGGCGTATTGTCCCTAGCGCACCACGGCCAGTTCAAAGTGCATCCCGTCCGACCCACCTTTACCGTCGTAATTCCAGTGACCACCCCAGTAGAAGCCAAACTGGTTCGCCAGGGGTACCAACTCGCGCACGGAACCCTTCTGTCCCACAAAGGCCGCAATCTGCATCAGGCCGTTCCACGGTACGTTGATGTCGAAAGCTGTGCCGTAAGCGTGGTTGCTCAGCACACGCGGGTTATTACGGATGGTGCGTGGCACGAACGAGCCAGACCAACTCAGCACCCTATCCAGCAGACCGTTCGCCTCCCATGCCGCCCATAGCGCAATCATCTGGTTGGCTGCCACCTTGTGGAACTGGATGTTGCCGTTGCCGCCGCCGGGAATTTTCGCCAGTTGCGGTATATTTATAGTAATGATATTGTTGGCAAATTCGTTGGTGATCGTAATAAAATCACCATTGGCACGTGCCCACGTAATACGCCCGAGAATACTCTCACGCTTGCCGCCCGTGTCTGTGAGTTCATGGAAATCGGGGCGCGGTGGCCAGTTGATATCGTTGGGGATCGGCGCACCGGCGTTGGACGGCGGCACTACTGGGGGCAGCGGGTTCGGCGGCGTGGGCGGGATCGGTGTAGGCTGGGCGGGTACCCACGCCTCAGCCTCGGCTGTCTTTGGCAGATCCTTCAGGCGCTTGACCTGACCATCCGGCCCGGCGTAGAGCGTGTCCAGCGTCCACACTTGCACCGTGTAGGTCGTTGGGCCAAGGGCCACCGAGTAGACACCAGTTAGCGGTACACCGATGCGTAGTTCAAGCGCCTTCTGGTGGAAGGGTGAGTTCGGATCGAAAGGAACTCCCATGAAGCGGTAAGTCTCGCCCCAGAGCGCGTTAAACGCCGGGAAGGCCGGATCGGTCGTGGTCAGGCGCTGGCAGAGGGTCTGGTCGCTCATCGGGGTGAAGAACGTGTCCGCCCCGAAGATCTGGAAGGCGTACTGCTGATCGGCGGTGAAGATATAGTTATCGCTGATCGCCGGGCCGAGGTGGCCATTCTTCGCCACCAAATGAAAGCGCCAGTCGGGCCGCAGCACCTTGGTGTGGGTCAGAGTACCGGTACGCTTCTCGGTGGTGGCAATCGAGAGGTTGTAGTATGCCTCCAGCAAGGTGCGGCCCGTACCCGTGGCCGGGATCTCGTCAGCCCCCTCTGCGAAGATCGCGTTCAGGCTGCGGACGGCGGCGTACTGCGTTCCTTCGTAGAAAATCAGGTCGGTAGCGAAGGGCTGCACGCTGTAGGTATGGCCTTCGGCCACAACTGTCGTCGTCGCATCGTTGGGGCCGAGCGGTACGCCCAAGTTGAACTTGGCGGCGTGGAGCGGCAGAGCTTGGCTGATCTTGAGGGAGACGCCGCGTGGCTTGAAGCTCTCACCGTAGAGGAAGAGCCACAACTCCTGCTCGGGACTGAGCGGCGCGGCACCAAATAGGCCACTGGCCACCGGGGGCGCTGGTGGGAGCGAGGGCCGCACGCGCTGCTTCCCGTCTGCGCCAGGGAGAAGCCGTACCAGGGCCGAGTCTCCCAAGCTGCGGCGGGCGCGGACATCGGCCAGCAACCCACTCAGGGACGTGATTTGGTCGTTACTGTAGCCACTCTCACCGAGTCGCTGGAGCAAAATACTGATCCCGATGCGGTCAATGTTATGTCTACGCTTGTTGTGGATCGCGATGCCCAGCACATTGCCCGCACGATCCTCGTCAACAATCTGGCGGATAACGCCAAACTGGTCAATGTGATAGTTCGGTAGCCCCTGGGTGAGATCATCCCCGGCACTGCTGGTATCGCCCAGCACAATCAACTCAACCGCCTTGCCCCCACGGGCATCACCAGCCTTATCCGGCTCCCCGACCTTCTCCAGCTCTACGGCGTCGTTGCTCATAAGAAAAAGCTCCTTCGGACGGTTTCAGAGCGCCACAGTACCCGACAAATGATAGCACGGCACGACGAGCAACGCCAAGTGCTGACACATCCCGTCAGGGAGCGCAGGGCGTTCGACAGAGTGCGACACCAGGGTACACATTCACGACACCGAACGCCCCTTGTTGCATCCTGGGTTGCTCTCCAGGCAGCCCAGGATGCCCTCCGCCAGATCGGGGGTGTGCGATGACCACACTCACCCCCACGACCGCCTTGCTGACACCGCATCATCAGCAGATGCTCGCCGCCCTCTCCGCTGAGATTATCGCAGAGCGCGGCTACCAGTCGTTCGATGATGTGGAGGCGCTGAAACGGGTGTATCCGGGTTTAGCCTGGAACCAGCGTAAGCCCGGTATGGCGATGACCGGGTATCGTCTCGGCGTGCCGTACATCACGATTGTACGGCCCGACGCGCCGCGCACGTCCGAGGGCAAGGTCGTGATCTGAAAAAGCGCGACATGTATTTCATCCTGGCGTCCAAGGTCAAGCGCGGCACCGCCAGCGACAAACAGACGCGCTACATGCGTCGTCTTGAAGAGCCATACTCTCCAGCGGAATACGCCACGATGTTCCCAACCCGAGCGAAGCCAGCGGCCACGAAGCCAGTGGCCACAAAGCCAGCGGCCACGCCATCTGTTGCACAGGCTCCTCTCCCTGGCTATTATCAACCTGCGTGCGCTGACTAGCAGGCTCAGGGATAGCCCAGGACAACCCTCAACCACGAAGGAATAACAATGCACGGTGTCACGGCCAGAGCAGACAGACGGGCAGGCGGGCGGTTGCAAAAGCGACGGGGGGGATGGTAATCATCTGCGTGGATACCCCCCCTATGCCCCATACCCGGCGGCTCACCGTCTGTGAAGGCAATTCCCTGACGCATCACGGGGTTTTCTCAGGTTTTCCCCACGCACGGGAGTGCATACACGACAAAAAGAGACAAGCGTGATAGACCAACTTACCGGCAGCTCGCACGACCCGCCGCTCGCCAAGCCTATGGGTATTCTGTAAACCCTTTGCACGAGCGGATGTGGACGAAAATCAGGGTTATTCGTGATGTGGGAGGGAGTATGGTTTTTTTGATACGTCGCACGTAGAATACTTTACAATATCGTAATATATTGATCGGGGATGTCCTGGGCTATCCCTCCCGAGAGAGGCGTATCAGGGATGGCCCAGGCTATCCCTCAACAGAATGGCGCAGGGCTGATGCA
>JBAXMH010000107.1:0-15041 GCA_037134395.1 Chloroflexales bacterium | reverse complement strand
GGGGTGAGGGGGTACGGTCGGCATTGGGATATGCTTATTTGAACAGTAGTGCCTTCAGCCTGAACTGTCCGAATCACAAAGCAAAAGGATAATGAGCCATGAGCTTCCATGATTTCAGCGCGAACCTGCTTGACGGAACTCCTCAGCCGATGTCCGCCTACCGTGGTAAGGTGCTGCTGGTGGTGAATGTGGCCAGCAACTGCGGTCTGACCCCGCAGTACGCGGGGCTGGAGGCGCTATACCAGCACTTCAAGGACAAGGGTGTGGTTGTGCTGGGCTTCCCCAGCAACCAGTTCCTCCAGGAGCCGGGGGACGCGGCGGAGATTGGGCAGTTCTGCACGCGAAACTACGGGGTCACATTCCCGATCTTTGCCAAGATTGACGTGAACGGATCGGGGACACACCCGCTCTTTGCCTACCTCAAAGCGGAGCAGCCGGGATTTCTGGGCATAGACACCATCAAGTGGAACTTTACCAAGTTCCTGGTTGATTGGGACGGGGTTGTGTGCCGCCGCTACGCGCCGACTGATACGCCCGAGTCGATTGAGCCCGATGTCGCCGAACTGCTGCGTGAGAGGGACACGACCTCGCAGCCGACACCACCCGCCAGTTGACGCTGATGGACGTTGTGCCCGCCAATCCTGTGCCGGAGCTGAAATGGAAGCTCTGGATCTACACCAACTACGACTGCAACCTGCGCTGCGCGTACTGTTTAGCCGAGTCGAGCCCGACCGCACCGCGTCGGGCGATTGGCTTGGCGAACGCGACGCGCTTGGTGGACGAGGCGGTTGAGTTGGGCTGTACCGATGTCTACTTCACCGGCGGCGAACCGCTCATCCTGAGCGAGATCTACGCGATGCTGGCCTATGCATCGGCGCGGGTGCGGACGACCCTGCTCACGAACGCGATGCTGCTGCACGGATCGCGACTGGCGAAGCTGTCCGCTATCGCCAGCGACAACCTGATCGTGCAGGTAAGCCTTGACGGCGGGCGGGCCGAGGATCACGACGCCTATCGCGGGGCTGGCTCCTGGGTGAAGACGGTCGCGGGGATCGTGGCGCTCCAGGGAGCGGGTTTTCGCGTGCGCCTCTCGACAACGGAGACGCCAGCGAACACGGCGCACATCGCTGACATCTGCGCATTTCATCAGGGGCTGGGCATTCCTGAAGAAGATCACTTCATCCGGCCCCTGGCGCGGCGCGGCTTCTCGACCGAGGGCTATGAGCTGAGCATGGTTAGCGTGAACCCTGAGCTAACGGTGAACAGCGACGGCGTCTTCTGGCACCCGCTCTCTACCGACGCTGATATGCAGGTCAGCAAGACGATCTTTCCTTTGGCGACAGCCTACGAGCGCGTCAGAGATCAACTGGACATTATAAAACAGACCGGCAGCGCGCCGCTGATGACCTTCACCTGAGGGTAGTTGCACTGGCTCCCGTGCGGAGTCTTTCGCACAACTCGCCCTGTCGCGCTGGTGGAGTCGCGGCTTTAGCCGGAGAGTGCCGCCTAAAGGCTCAGAGCTAATGCAAAGTCGTCAGATTGCCGCCCGCCCCCCCACCCCCAGCCCCTCCCCCACGCGGGGGGAGGGGAGCCGGACATCTTTCTGATGCGGAATACCCCCTCTCCCCTCGTGGGAGAGGGGGCTAGGGGGAGAGGGGGCGGGCTGACTTTGCAACAGCCCCGCCTAAAGGCTCGACTCCTCTTCACAACCTGTAAGTCCCTGAACATTCGAGGGCCAAGTTCCGGCCACCGGAACCCGGCCCCCAGCTTCCGAAAATGACCCACAACGCCCTGCTGGTTGTCGCCAAAGAGCCCGTCGCCGGCCAGACCAAGACTCGCCTCTGCCCGCCTCTCGATGGCGTAACGGCGGCGGCGCTCTACACCTGCTTCCTGCGCGACACGCTCGCGCTGATGGATCAGGTGGCCGATGTGCGCCGCATCATCGCTTATCTGCCGGAGGATGCCGCCGGCTACTTCCGCGATCTGGCCCCGCAGATGGCTCTGACTCCACAGCGCGGCACTGGCCTTGGCGAGCGCCTTAATAATCTGCTCTGCGATGCACTGGCCGATGGTGCGGCGCATGCGGTGGTGATGGACAGCGACAGCCCCACGTTGCCGGTGGACTATCTGAGGCGGGCATTTGGTGAGCTTGAGCGGGGCGCAGACGTGGTGATCGGCCCCTGCGACGATGGCGGCTACTACCTGATTGGTCTGCGCCAGCCGCAACCGCGATTGCTGCGCGAGGTGCCGATGAGTACGCCCGATGTGCTGCGCGACACCCTGGCTATCGCCCGCGAACTGGGGCTGCGCGTCGCCCTCCTGCCGACCTGGTACGACGTTGATACGGCAGCAGAACTGGCTCGGCTGCGCGAGGATCTGCGCGATCAGCCACCGGAGATCGCCGCGCACACACGCCGCTTTCTGGACGTAGGGGCGCAGGAGTAGGGACGCAGCCACTGCGTCCCTACTCCTGCGCCCCTATATACTATAGCCATCCTCTTGGGGTTGTTGCGTGGAGTCAAGGCTTTAGCCGGATAAGGACGCCTAAAGACTCGACTTCTTTTCATAACCAATTTAGGATTGCTATACAGTTGTAAATATCTTCGGCTTTCGCCGATCACCCCCCCTAGCCCCCCCGCAAGCGGGGGGGGACAATGCATTGGTTCCCCCCGCTTGCGGGGGGCTAGGGGCAATACTTTTCAAATAAGGAGTCTACCGCCGGTCAGCCCTCACCCCCCAGCCCCCTCTCCCAGAACGGGAGAGGGGGAGCCGAACGCACTCTGGTGCAGAATCTCCCCTCTCCCCTGGTGGGAGAGGGGCAGGGGGTGAGGGGGAAAGGTCGGCATGAGATCTGCTTATTCGAAAAGTATTGGGGCTAGGGGGGGTGATTCAAACTACTCCTGTGCCCCTACGAGATCGGCCAGATCGCCCACAATCGCCTCGGGCGCGGGGGCGAGGCGCAGGGCGTTGGTGGCAGTCAGGAAACCCGGCACGTCAAACATATCAACCACCGACTGCTGGCGCAGCGGCGTGGGCAGAAGTTGCTGGAAGGCACCGAGGTCGAGCAGTGGCTCATACTGGCGGTAGTTGTCGCGCAGGTAGCGTTGCACCTGATCGGCGTTGAAGAGGGGCAGGGTTTGCGGTGGTTGGGGCAGATGCAGGGCTAGACCGGGAACCGGGCTATCCTCGGCGGGCAACGTGTAGCGTAGCAGGTCGCGCAGGGCTAGCCCGTAGAGGTCGCCCAGCCAGTGGAAGCACCAGCACCCGCTCGGCAGGGGAACCAGCGTCGCCAACTGCGGGTCGAGGCCCATCTGGAGCGGGAGCATGCGGGCGAGATCGTAGCTGAGTAACTGGCGGGCCGAGCGATAGATCGCCGCTAACGTCTCCTCGCCACCAGGGCGTGAGTTGATCCAGAGACCCTCGCCATCGCTCCAGGCGACATCAATGGTGCGACCCTCAAGGGTCAATTCGTCGCGATCCAGCCAGAGGGCATCAACCATCGCCAGAGTCTGCCCGGTATGCTGGTCGCGGATCGCTACCGGCGGCATCGCGGCGCTCTGGATATTGCTAAAAATACTCAGGCTGACATACTTGGCGCTCTGCTCGTCAAGGAGTTTATTCAGGCGCGGCCCAGCTCGCCACTCGCCCGGTCGCCCAGCCTTCAGATAACTGCGCTGCTCAAGATAGCCCAGTAGCGCGGTCACGTCGGCATCGGACAGCAACCCGGTGAAGAGCTGAGTCAGCGGCGTCTGGCGCAGTGCCGCCGTCGGGCTCTGCTTGATCAGACTGAAGATCTGTTGGACGGCGACGGAAGGGCGGAAGGAAGGGCTGAGGGCTGAGGGCTGAGGGCTGAGGGCAGGAGGCGGGAGGCAGGAGGCGGGAGGCAGGAGGGTAGGAGGCGGGAGGCGGGAGGCGGGAGGCGGGAGGACGGGGACGAGGGGCGGGAGGACGGGGACGAGAGGCGGGAGGATGGGGGCGAGAGCGGGGGGGTCTGCGATCAGCGCCTCAAACTGGAGCCGCTCTAGGGGTGTGCGGTAGCCGCAGATGGCCCGCAGGCTGCGCCCACGGCGGTTGCCACGCCCGATGCGCTGGACGAATGAGGCCCGACTGCCGGGTGGGCCGATCAAGGCGACGACATCTACGCTGCCGATGTCAATGCCTAGCTCCAGAGTGCTGCTGGTGAAGCAGACCGCGCTGTCAGCGGCGGCGAACTGCTGCTCGATCTCGCGCCGCCGTGCGGCCTCGATGTTTGAGTAGTGGACAAATACCGCACTGCCAAAGGGCGAGTTGGGCCGGGTGACGGCAGCGTAGTGTTCAACCTCGGCGCGGCTGTTGCAGAAGACCAGCGCCTTGCGCCAGCCCCGTCGGCGGAAATCACTCAGGTAGGTGGCCAGGGCCGCATCGCCATCACCGTCCATCGCCACCAGTTCAGCCTCCAGATGCCGCCCGCCGCCCGCCTGCACTACCTGGGCCGAGGTAAAGTAGCGCGCTGCCGTCGCCTGCGGATCGCTCAGGGTGGCCGAGAGTGCCGCGTACTGGATCGTGGAGTCCGGGGCGTCGCCACGTGTAGCGGCATACGTCCGCACCGCACGGATGCGGCTAAGGACCGCTCGCATCTGGTCGCCACGCGGCGTACCATCGAAGAGGTGCAATTCGTCAATCACCAGGGCGCGCAGGCCAGCGAAGATTGGCGCAGCAGAGGCCAGCAATGCATCGGCGGACTCGGGCGTGGTAATCAGCAGGTCGGGCGGTGCAGCGGTGCGGAAGGCACTATCGCGAGTCTTTACGCCCAGGCGCAGCCCGAGCGTTCCCAGCGGCTGCTCCAGACGCGCATAGAGATCGCTGACCAGGGCGCGGGTGGGCACGAGGTAGAGAATGGCAAGCTGGGATGGTGGGCGACGTGGCGGGAGGTGACGTTCGATCAGTGGCGCGAGGACGGCGGCGGTTTTGCCGCTGGCGGTGGGTGCGCAGAGCAGCAGGTTTGCGCCATCGAGTAGGGGCGGGATGGCAACAAGTTGGGCCGGGGTAAAATTACCGTGGCGCTCAAAGAAGGCCGGCCAACTGCGCGGCAATCGCGCCTTTAGAGCCAGAGCAGCGGCGTGGGCGGGGTCACTCGGCATCGAGGGCGGCGCTCACATCAACCGTGAAGCCAGGTAGCAGGGCCGACGTGGCAATCTCGCCACGGCCAAATACCCCGTGAGCAACATAGGCATCACCTTCCAGTCGTAGCACACTTATATCTGCCGTATTCGGGTTGACGATCCAGTACTCGGGGATGCCCGCCTCGGCGTAATCGGCCACCTTCTCAACCAGATCGCGCTCAGGGCCGTCGGGACTGACGATCTCAACAACCAGATCGGCACCGAGCCAGTAACGATTCTGCCTACGTAGGTCGTCCTTCACAAGCAGCAACATCAAGTCCGGCTCACGATACATACGGGGTCGGATCTGGAGACGCAGGGCCGCAAAGAACACGGTGCCACCCGTTTGCATCATCAGTGCGTCGAGGATACGGAAGAGAAAGCGAAGTATCGCTTGGTGTTTGTCGGTAGGCATTGGCAGAATATCCATATAACCATCGGTAAACTCAATCAGCCAGTTGGAGTGATCCGTCAACCTCAAGTAGATCTCTTCTGTCCAGAGACCTTGGATCTCATCAAGGCTGATCGCGATCTCGCCACCACGATTGACGAGGTACAGATCATGGGTATCGCGCTGCGTGAGCGTTGGCATATGGATTCCCCTACATCTTCAGCCCTTTGCCCAGTTCCTCGACCAGCGTCGTTGGCGCATAGTCAGGGTGCAGGTAAAGCAGGTCGCAGACCGTCACCCCCAGGCGGATGACCTCGCGCATGTTGATGCGGTGCTGGGTGAGTGCCCGCGAGAGCATCCCAGGGGCGATCTTGACCGCCTCCTCGTAACGTTCACGCGGCGGCGGGTAGCTATAGTCGTAGGCAATGCTGTGGTAGCGTAGCAGAGTCTTGAAGAACTCCAGAATATCGCGCTCGATAAAGCGGTCGTCCAAGCGCAAGATCTGCGAGGGTGAGAGCCAACTATCCACCGGCATCTGGCTTTCACTTGCGGTGAGGGCGAAGAGAAAGAAGAGTTGCGGGCTGGAGGCGAAGGTAATATCGTACTCCACCGAGCTGTGGTACGGGATGGTCTTCGGGTCAACCCGACTATTGGTTTGGCCGAGGGCCGCGTAGATCAGCGCCTTAAAGAAGGCATCGGCCCGACCACGCTGGGTGGCCCGCAGCAGCGAGTAATGTTCCGACTCATCAATCAGCACGGCCAGGCCGCCGTAGCCGAGCATGGTGGACAGCACGCTGATGGCGGTGAGCAGATAGCTGTACTGGCGGGCAATCTCGCCAGACAGGTAGATTCGGGGCGGTCGCTTCAGGTAACTGCGCATCTCGACGGTAGGCGTGCGGATCTGGCCGCTGACCCACAGCACCATCTCGTCATAGGCGATCTGGCTACCACAATCGGCCAGGGCGCGCAGCACTGCGACAAGCGGATCGTCCTTCCCGCGTGGGCTGCGCTCGGCGAACTGAGCCATCACCGACGGGGAGGCAACTGCCTTTTTCAGCAGCGGAGCCAGACCACGCTCGTCGCTATCGGGGTAGCGCAGGCCACTCAGCAGCGCCCGGTAGATCTCGTTAGCCTTGCCCGGTGGCACTTCGACCACATCCAGGCTGGCGCTGGCTACGAGGCAGTTCTCGCGCAGGGCGCGGCGGGCTGCCAGTTCCACAAAGTGACTCTTGCCAAAGCCGTAGTCACCGATCACCGCCAGGGCATCGCCGCCGCGCTCACGCGAGCGAGCCAGAGCGCGGTCGAGCGTGACCTGCTCGGCCTCCAGGCCAATTGTCAGAGTCTCAACATCTTTTACCGGCACAATCCCCAGCCGCAGAGCCTCCAGCGTCTGGCGGGCGCGGAACTGGTCATCATCGAGGATGATCGCCCGGGCGGCAGGGACGGGGGTACTCGCAATCTGCCAGGGGCTGGCCGATTCGGCTTCAAACTCGCGGGCGGGCAAACGAAAACGGCGGCCCGAGTCGAAGAGAACCTCGAACTCATAGCCGCTCATATACGTCCTGAGCAGGTTGCCTGGCCCCAGCCGCGAATGGACGACGCGGCGGGAAGTCTGGGTGTCTACGTCGGCCATAAATCTCCGCCTAATAAGGTCGCTGCTCGTCGTCGGCCTGGGCCATGAGGGCGGCGCTCTGTCCACGGATAGCGGCGGAGGCGTACTCCGCACTGACCGCCTGCTCGCCCTCCTCTTTCTGGCGGAACCACTCCGTCACCAGAGCCTTGATGAACAGGCGGCGGTGGCTGATCGCCAAGTAGGAGTTGCGGGCGGCCTCGGAGAAGGTAGCGATATTCGCAGCCTGGATCTCCGGGTTCAGCCGAAAGGTATAGGCCGTCTCGAAGATCGGCAGCAGACGGTAGCCGATCTCAGTCAGCAACTCGGCATCGGGCACATCCAGGCGCTCCAGGTTAATCTGCGGGCTGAAAGGGTTCGAGCGCGAGAAATAGTTCGGAGCCTGAATGCGCTGCTGGAGGGCCGGATACTTCGGCACAATATCGTGGACGAAAGCCGGCGGTACCGCGTAGAGGAACATCGCGCCGGGCAGATCTTCGCGGCAGCGATCAATCACCTCGCGCAGATTATCGGTGGCCACCTTCTCGGATCGCCCGCCCACGCTGAGCATACGGTCGCCCTCATCAAAGAGCAAAGCCAGCCCGGTGTAGCCAAGGGCGCGCACCGCCTGACAGAGGGAGCGCAGCATCTTGAAGGCGTTGTTCTTGTTGATCTTCTCGGTCACCCCAATCGAGCGCAGGTCGCGGCTATCCTCGGGGCTGACTTCCTCGCCATGCAGCCAGCGACCCAGCGACTCCTGACGCCGTTCCTGGCCGCGCAGCAGGGCGTTGAGGTAGCCCAATACCGCCTTCTGGAAGCTCAGGCTATCAATAGGCGTGGTGGTGATCGTCTGGAGCAGAGCGTGAATCTCAGGCAGTTCGGTCGCCTCCGCGTCCTCCAGATCGAGTCCGTGGGGCGCAGCCAAACGACGCAGAGTGCCTTCAAGAAAGCGCGTTAGGCCATGCTCATCCTCGCCCAGGCTGCCCAGTTCATGCCAGATAATGTTCGAGGCCACGGCGGCATAAACCCGGCGCTGGTCGTCGTAGGGACTCTCTTTTGGGCTGAGATCCACCTTACTCACCGCGAAATTGCGCTCCCAGGCCCGGTCGCGCACGCAGTAGAGGAAGTGTGATTTGCCGCTACCGTAGTCGCCCACCACCAACTTAAACACCGCACCGCCATCAGCGAGGTACGAGCCAAGATAATGGCGGTCAATCGCATTCAGCAGCGTCTCATTGCCGACGTTGTAGTAGCTCACACCCTTCGACAGTGGCGTACCCGACTGCCCAAGGGTCTCGATGATCTGGCGCGCGAGGCGCGGCTCTGGGAGCATATGCTGTCCAATTTTGGATTTTAGATTGTGGATTGTGGATTGCAGCCAATCTAAAATCCACAATCCACAATCTAAAATGGAATTACTCGTCCTACTCGAACTTCACATCGGAGACATAGCTCCCGATGTGGGGGCTATCGCCATTGACGATCCAGATACTGCGCTCGACGTTATCGGTCTGCGACTTGGTAGACACCGAGCCGAAGGCGCGCAGACCCTTGTAGGTAACGGGATGCAGGCTCGTAAACTCGTAGAAGTCGTAGGCGAACTGCGCCCGGCTGTAATCGCTGAAATCGTGGCGGCTGGGTGCGCTACGGAACGTCTTCGACTGGCGCAACAGCACCAGTTCCAGGTAGCACTCAACGATATTGACGCGATTATCCGTGATGCCGCGCTTGCGGCGTACGGTTTCCCATGCCTCGTAGAGCTGCTCAATCCAGCGCGCCCCAGACTCATTGCGCCCGCCGATCAGCTTCGCCTCACGCTGGTAGACTGCCAGCACCGCATCAACGCTCAGCGGCACGCGCTTGCTTAGTAGCTCCTTGCCATAGCTGAGGGTCGCCGTGCGGCCAACAAAGTTAGCCACCAGATCGAAGCGTCCGATCTCGAAGCGCGGCGGACGACCGCTCAGTTCAACGCCTTGCGCGGCCAGGGCGTGGCGCAAGGCCAGGCCAAAGGTGTCGCCGAGCGCGCGCTGAGCCAGATCTAGTTCCTGCGCCAGATTGGGCAGCAGGGCACGGAGAGCGGTGTCCTGGATCTTGCGAGAGTCAAGGGAGCTGTAGGCTTTACCCAGGCGTACTACATCAACCGTCTCACCGCGCAGGGCCACGAGGGCGTCTTTCAGGGCGACGACGGTGGTTGTGAGCGCCTTCGCCTCACGCCGCAACTCGGGCAGCAACGGATCAACCGCATCGTCCTTCAGGCGCAGGGACGCAAACGTTTGCTGGGCCAGAGTCAAAGAACCGCTAGGGGCCGACGACGGAGCGTACTCACGGATGAGCCGACCAGCCTTACCAATCGAACTGGTGGCCGCTTTAAGTGCAGCGATCAGGCTATTTACCGCCTTCTGCCGCTGGCTATAGCCATCGCGCAGACCCTCAAGGGCCACAATGAGCGCCACATCTGGCATAAAGAATACCCTTTACAATGAAGGCATCGGTGCGGGTGGATTATAGCATACAGAACGCTTTGGCATCCTGTGGTACACTGCCACACACTGCCGTCCCTGGAATTGGAGAAGTTGTGCCGTGGAAATAGTCCGCTCCCTTGCGCCGGATATCGCGCAGCGGCCCGCCGTACTCACCATGGGTAAGTTCGATGGGGTTCACCTCGGGCATCGTCAGTTGATCGGCACGGCCCGTGATCGTGCCCACGAACTCGGCTTTTTGAGCGCCGTACTTACATGGGAGCCGCACCCGAATGTGGTGCTGCGCCCCGATCATCCGCTACAGCTACTCACCAGCCTTGAAGAAAAGATCGATCTGATTGCCGCCCTTGGCCCCGATCTGCTGATCATTGCGCCGTTCACCGAGGAGACAAAGGCTACCGAACCTGACGCCTATATGGCGCAGATCGGTGCCGCGCTGCCCCTGCGCGAACTCTGGGTTGGCGCAGATTTTGCGATGGGGCGCGGGCGCACGGGCGATGTCTCCAGCCTGATGGTGATTGGCCGTGATCGGGGATTCGCTGTGGGTGCCGTATCTAAGGTGCTGGTGGAGAACCAGCCGGTGAGCGCCTCGCGAGTGCGCGATCTGCTGATTGCGGGGGATGTGACCGGGGCGGCAACCCTGCTCGACCGGCCCTTTGGCCTGCGGGGCGTGGTGGTGGAGGGCGATAAGCGCGGGCGCACGATTGGCTTCCCTACCGCCAATGTGCAGATCCGCCCGAACCACGTGTTACCTGCCGATGGCGTCTACGCCTGCCGCGTCTACCTCAATGGAGTTAGCCTACCGGCAGTGACGAACGTGGGGCTGCGGCCTACCTTCGATGGTCTACGCCGCACCGTGGAGGCGCACATACTCGACTGGAGCGGCAACCTGTACGGCACATCCCTGCTCGTGGAGTTCTTGCACCGTCTACGCGGCGAGCAGAAGTTCTCTGGGATTGACGCCCTCGTCGCCCAGATCCGCAGCGACGCCGATACGGCGCGTGCGCTGCTGCGGGGTGCAGCGTAGAGACGCCCCGGCGGGGCGTCTGCGGTAGAGACGCCCCGCCGGGGCGTCTCTACACCGCAAGCAGCCCAAAAATCTGAACCCAGAGGTTCACGAAGAAACCGGGGTCGAAGAGGAGGATACTGCTCACGGTCACGATGAAGGCCAAGGCCACGGCAGTGACCCAGATTACCCACGTCGGCAGGCTGCGCGGAATCCGAGGGCCGCCAAGGGCGGGCAGCGGTTCGTACTGTTCGACATAGTGCTGGGTGCGGAACGCCTCGATGACAGGCTCAGGGTCAATACCGAGGAAGGTCACATAGCTGCGCATCATCTGGAGGGCGACGGGGCCACGCGGGATCAGGGTATACTTCTCGTCCTCAATCGCCTGCAGATAAGACATGCGGATCTTCAACTCGTTCTCAACCTGCACCAGAGTGAGGTGACGACGTAATCGCTCGTTGCGTAGGCGTGGGCCAAGGCTGGCATGTTCATCCAGGGCTGGCGGCTCGACGACGGTGATGGAAGACGAACTGGTACTAGGGATTCGTAGCAAAGCCATCTCCTCGGCCTCACTCATAAACACCGGTTCTTCCTCGATCTCGCGCCGTGTGGGAGCCCGTCGGGTCGGCTGCGGCGGTTGGAGAGAATCGGTGTTGCTGGAACTTAGATCGGCGGATAGCCTGGACAGATGAGGCAACTCGGGTGGCTCGGGCGGATGAGGCAACTCGGGCGGCTCGGGCGGGTGAGGCAATTCCGGCGGCTCAGGCAGTTCGGGGGCGAGGGCCGGGACGGTCAGTTCGGGGGCGAGGGCCGGGACGGTCGGCTCGGGGGCGAGGGATGGGACGGTCATGGCAATGCGAGTGCGTATGCGTACTAATAGTTCAGATGAGCGATAAGGCTTTGCGATATAATCAACAGCACCAACGGCAAACCCGCGTACCACATCTTCCTCGCGAGAGGCGGCGCTCAACACAATCACCGGGGTTGATACCGCAAGCCGTGACAACAGATCCCATCCGCGATCACGCTCACTACGCACCTCTAGCAATACCAGATCGGGTCTATATAACTTGTAGATTCGCTCAGCATTGATCAAGTCGCTGCTCTTTGCAACGCTGAAGCCTGCATCCTCAAGCATGAGACCCAGGCTGGCAAGCAAGATCACATCGTCATCAATGATCAAGATCTGGGACAAGGGGGCGCTCCATCATTTAACACAACCCGAGGTTTGAGTAACCGGCCCGATTATACCACCTATGCAGACTACCTACGATGTCATTGTGATCGGTGCCGGCCATGCTGGCTGCGAGGCGGCCAATGCGGCGGCCCTGATGGGCTGCCGCACCTTGTTGCTTACCATTGACCTCGACAAATTGGCCCATATGTCGTGCAACCCAAGCATCGGCGGGCCGGCCAAGGGCCACCTTGTGCGCGAAATTGATGCCCTCGGCGGTCTGATGGCCCGCATCACCGACCGCACCGCTATCCAGATCCGTACTCTGAACGAGAGCAAGGGGCCAGCCGTCCAGTCCCTGCGCGCCCAGTGCGATAAACGCCTGTACGCCCAGGTGATGAAGGAGTCCCTGGAGCGGGTGCCAAACCTCGACATTCGCCAGGCCATGGTCGAGCAGATTGTACCGCCTACGGGGATCGTAGAGACGCCCCGGCGGGGCGTCTTTACCGTCATCACCCACACCGGCTTTACGTATGCCGCCCGCAGCATCATCCTCACCACCGGCACATTTCTGCGCGGGCGGGCGATCACCGGAGATGCAACCTGGGGCGCAGGGCGGGCGGGCGAAGCTCCGTCGCTGGCCCTGGGCGAGAATCTGTCCACCCTGGGGTTTCCCCTGGTGCGGCTGAAGACCGGCACGCCCCCGCGTATCCACGCTCGCACGATTGACTTCAGTATGACCGAGGTTCAGCACGGCAGCGAGACGCCGATCTACTTTGGACACTATTATGAGATTGCAGATTGTGGATTGCAGTTTGTGGATTGCACAGCGCTTGATAATCCACAATCCACAATCCACAATCCACAATCCACAATCGCTCCCGTCTACCCCCACGCCCGGCTCGATGGCTGGCGTCCGCAGGTGCCCTGCTACCTCATTCACACCACGCCGGAGTTTCATGAGATTATCCGGGCTAACCTGCACCGTGCGCCGCTGTTCAGCGGGGTGATCGAGGGCGTCGGCCCGCGCTACTGTCCGAGCATCGAGGATAAGATCGTGCGCTTCGCCGACAAGGAGCGTCACGGGCTGTTCCTAGAACCTGAGGGCTGGGGCACCAGCGAGGTCTATGTCCAGGGCTGCAACACCTCGCTGCCCGAGGATGTGCAGTGGGCCATGCTGCGCACTATCCCGGCCCTGCGCAACGTGGAGTTAACGCGGGTGGGCTACGCCATTGAGTACGATGCTGTAGCCACCGGCGAGGTGGGGGCCGACCTCCAGGCCCGCCGGATGCCCGGCATGTTCTTAGCTGGCCAGATTAACGGCACCACCGGATACGAGGAGGCTGCCGCCCAGGGGCTGATGGCCGGGATCAACGCGGTCCGCTATGTTCGTAACGAGTCTGCCATCATCCTCGGGCGTGACCAAGCGTACATTGGGGTACTGCTTGACGACCTGGTGACCAAGGAGATCCGCGAGCCATACCGCATGTTTACGTCGCGGGCAGAACACCGCCTACTTCTGCGCAGCGATAACGCCGACCTGCGGCTGACGCCCCTGGCCCGCGAGTTGGGTCTGGTGGATGCATATCGCGCCGAGGCGGTGGAGCGCAAGCGTGAGCAGAGCGCCGATCTGCGGGCGCGACTAGAAGGCTGGCGGATCTTTCCCTCGGCTGCCATCAACGCGGCCCTTGGCGCGGCTAACGTGGAACCGCTCAGCCAGCCAATGAGCGCCTTTGAACTGTTGGCCCGGCCCAACCTGCGCTATGATCAACTTCAGATCGTCCTCGGCCTACCCGATGCGCCCCCGGTCGTGATCGAGCAGGTGGAGATTGAGTCAAAGTACGGCGGCTACATCAATCGCCAGCGCCGCGAGGTGGCTCGTCTGCACAAGATGGACAGCCGTCGCATCCCGCCCGACCTCGATTACACAGTCATCTCCGGCCTGCGTAATGAGGCCCGCCAGGTACTCGCACGCTTCCGCCCAGCCACCCTCGGTCAGGCCGGACGCCTCGCCGGGATCACCCCGGCTGATGTGACGATTATTCTGTTTGCCCTGGAGCGACGGTGAAGATAATCTACAGATAGGGTTGACAGTGCCAGCGAAGCTGGCACTGTCAACCCTATCTGTAGATTATCTTTTTATCCCTGAAATAGCCGCACAGCGTTCTGTAGCCCCTGCTCGTAGGCGTCAATCAGCGTGTCCAGCTTGTGGTCGGCCTCGATGTCAATCTGCTGGAGCTGCGGGTGGGCGTCGAACCAAGCCACGGTGCGGGCGATCCCGACCTTAAATGGCGTTGTGGCCAGGTAGCCCGGTACGAAGCGGCGGATCTTGCTGTTGTCAAAAATTACGCTGGAACACTTGTCGCCGATCAGGCTGCCGGTCATGTCGGGCAGGCAGGCGCAGATGAAGTCGGCGGCGATATGGATAATTCGCGGCTGGACGCCCGCCGCCACCGCTGTGGCCGTGTAGATCTGATCCCAGGTGAGAGCCTCGTCGGAGGTGATGTGGAAGGCGTGGCCGATAGCCTGCTGATGACCGAGCAGCCCGACAAGTCCTTTGGCGAAGTCGCTGTTGTGGGTGACCGGCCAGAGCGAACTGCCGTCGCCGGGGACAATTACTGGGCGACCTTGGCGCATGCGGGCGATGATAGTGTAGGGCTTCTGCCAACTGTTCATCACCAGGGGGATCTGGGTGTCGCCATACGTCAGCGAGGGCCGCACAATCGTTACCGGGAAGCCATCGTCGCGCAGGGCGCGCATCAGGCGATCCTCGCAGGCGATCTTGTCCCGTGAGTATTGCCAGTAGGGGTTCGCCAGGGGCGTACTCTCGGTGACGAGATAGTGTCCGCCGGGGCGCTGGTAGGCACTGGCCGAACTGATGAAGATGTACTGGTCTGTTTGTCCGCTAAACAGGGCCATGTCGCGCTCGATCTGATCGGGCGTGAAGGCGATCCAGTTCACCACGACATCAAAGCGCAGCCCGGCCAATGCGGACTCCATACTCTCGCGGTTATTCACGTCGGCAATGATCGCCGTCGCCCCGGCTGGCGTATCAGCGTGCTGGCCACGGTTGAGCAGAAACACGTCAATCCCGCGCTCCAGGGCCAGTTGCGTACACGCGCTGCTGATCAGGCCCGTTCCGCCGATAAAGAGTACTTTCATAATTTTGCTCCTTAGACAAGGTTTCACTTGCCGTTCGCTTAAATCTGGACAGGGTTCGGAAGATCGGGTAGGCTCGTC
>JBAXMH010000106.1:0-15323 GCA_037134395.1 Chloroflexales bacterium | reverse complement strand
TCTCCCGTTCTGGGAGAGGGGGCTGGGGGGTGAGGGCTGGGCGGCGACAGAAAGGCTCCTCCTATGACCGACATCACGACCCGCGCTGCCGAGTTTATCCACAAGTGGGCTGCGATCACGATCAACGAGCGCGCTGTTGCGCAGACTCACTTCAATGAACTGTGCGCCCTTGTCGGTGCGCCTGCCCCGCTCGATAAAGGCCAGCAGAGCAGCATCTACCGCTTCGAGCAGCCCCTGACGAAGTCGGGCGGCGGCGCGGGCTTTGCCGATGTCTGGTTTAAAGATCATTTCGCCTGGGAGTACAAAACGAAGGGCAAGTACAGCAATCTGCGCGGCGCATACACCCAACTCATTCTCTACAAGGGCGACCTGGGCAATCCGCCTGTTCTCGTCGCCTGCGACATCGAGAACTACTATGTCTCGATTGAGTTCACCGGCTACCGCACTCAGGTTGAACAGTTCACCAATGCCGATCTCCAGAACGCGGCAACCCGCGATCTGTTGCGCCAGGTTTTTACCAATCCCGAACAGCTCCGTCCGGTTGAACGGGCCGAAACCATGACCGAGAAGGCGGCGAAGCAACTCGCACACATCGCCCGGCTACTGGAAGATCGCGGGTTTGCCCCGGTGGATACCGCGCCGTTCTTCATGAAGGTGCTGTTCGCGCTGTTCGCTGAGGATATTCGCCTGCTGCCCGCCGAGTTGATGACGCAGAGTATTCGGCAGGCAATCATGAACCCTGGCGAGTTTGTCCCCATCGCGCAGAGCCTCTTTCAGACGATGAAGTCCGGCGGCTACTGTGGCCCTGGTAACAAGGTGCCGCGCTTCAATGGCTGGCTCTTTGAGAATGCCACCGCGCTTCCGCTCAATGCTGATGAACTCCAACTCTTGAATGAGGTGGCGAAGCTGGACTGGTCGAGCGTTGAGCCTGCCATTTTCGGCACGCTCTTTGAGCGCAGCCTTGACCCCCGCAAACGGGCACAGCTTGGCGCACACTACACCAGTCGCAGTGACATCCTGCTGATTGTTGAGCCGGTGCTGATGCAGCCCTATCGCCGCGAGTGGGAAGCAGTGCAAGCAGGTGTAGTCGCCCTGCATACGCAGTGGCAGACGGTGAGCGGCGCATCTCGCCAGAAGCTCCGCAGTGTCGCGGAGGCGATGATCTTTGACTTTATGGACACGCTCGCGAAGGTGCGCGTGCTTGACCCGGCCTGCGGGTCTGGGAACTTCCTCTATGTGGCGCTGCACCAGCTCAAAGACTTGGAGCAGGAGGTGTGGCGCTACGCCGGTGGACTTGGGCTGACTCAGCCCGAGTTGGGCGTGACGCCCTTACAGCTCCACGGCATCGAGAAGAACCCCTTTGCCGCCGAACTGGCGCAGGTGGTGGTGTGGATCGGTTATCTCCAATGGCTACGCCTGAACGGGTGGCTGGAGGGACAGCCGATTGAGCCGATCTTGCAGACGCTCCACTCGATTGAGTGCAAAGATGCGATCCTTGCCTTTGATGTGGACGGGACGCCGGTTGAGCCGGAGTGGCCCGAGGTGGATGTGATTATTGGCAACCCGCCCTTCCTTGGCAGCAAGAAACTGCGAGGTGAGTTCGGGAACATCTACTTTGATACTCTCCAGTTACTCTACGGAAGCCGTGTTCCGGCCCGTATGGATCTGGTGATGTACTGGTTTGAGCGGGCGCGTGAACAACTTCTGAACACAAAAGTCCGACGAGTGGGACTCCTTGCCACAAACTCGATTCGCCAGCAGAACAATCGGGCCATCCTGGAGCGGATCAAACAGACCGGGGAGATCTTCATGGCCTGGAGTGATCGCCCGTGGGTACTCGATAGCGCGGCGGTGCGCGTGTCAATCGTGGCTTTTGACGATGGGAAAGAGCAGGAGCGAACGATTGATGGCCGACCCGTCAGCACCATTCACGCCGATCTCTCGGCAGGCACCAGCTTTGTGGGCATCCGTCGCCTCGCCGAAAACGCAGACATCTGCTATATGGGAAACATCAAGGTCGGGCCATTTGAACTCAGCGCGGCGCAGGCAGCCGCAATGATCGCACAACCTAACGCAAGTGGGCGGTTAAATAGCGATGTTGTGCGACCTTTGGTGGGAGGAGATGACATCACCGGCAGGCCCAAAGACGGGTGGATCATTGATTTTGGCCCAACAATGCCTGAACACGAAGCCGCGCTCTACGAGGCACCATTTGCCTATGTGAACGCACACGTCAAACCCGAGCGTGAGAAGAATAACCGACTGAGCTACCGTCGCCTCTGGTGGCTGCACGGTGAGCCGCGTCCGGCGCTGTGGAAAGCGCTCGCCGGGAAGCAGCGCTACGTGGTGACGGTTCTTGTGGCGAAGTACCGACTCTTGGCGTGGTTGCCGGCAAAGGCATCACCCGCTGCCCGGCTCATTGTCTTCGCTCGTGATGACGACTACTTCTTCGGCGTGCTACACGCAAAACTCCACGAGTTATGGGCATTGCGCGTGGGCGCACGCCACGGTGATGGGAACAGCTCAACCTACAACAACACCACTTGCTTCGAGACCTACCCCTTCCCCTGGTCTCCCGGAACCGAGCCGACTGAAGACGACGACCCTCGAGTCAAGGCCATCGCCGACGCCGCCCGCGATCTCGTACACCTCCGCGATGCGTGGCTGAACGAGCCAGGGTTGAGCGCTGCCGAACTGAAAAAACGCACCCTCACCAACCTCTACAACCAGCGCCCCGACTGGCTGAGTGTGGCCCATCGCATGCTCGACGTGGCGGTGTTTGCGGCCTACGGCTGGCCCGACACCCTGAGCGATGACGAGATCCTGGCCCGGTTGCTGGCACTGAACCTGGAGCGTGCGGCGGGGCAGGGTGCTGTTGTGCCTGTGGTCGAGAATGACCAGGCCGACGACGAAGAGGAGTAGGCGGGATGGCCCTCGTATCAATACCTTTCACATAAGCCGTCAGATGCCGTCCACGAATAGGTCACGAATGCACGAATAAGGCTCTGCACTGCGCCATTCGTATATTCGCGCCCTATTCGTGGACGGCGCGACATGGCCTTATGTGAAAGGTTTTGGCGCAATACCGCAGAAGTAACACTGTCATGTCATGCTGAGCGCAGCGAAGCATCTTTCCCGACCCGCTGATAGACCCTTCGCTTCGCTCAGGGTGACATGGTACTGGGATGGGATGATTGAGAAGATCTACTTCCCTTACTTTCGGCATCACAGAGCTTGTGTGAAGGATTACGCAGGCGAGGGGAAAGAATATGCAGGCGCGGGGAAAGATTATGCAGGTGCGGGGCGCACACCGCCGCAACGAAAATGGCTGCTCATGCCCGGCTATCGGCTATTACTACAGTTGTCGTTTGAATCACCCCCCCTAGCCCCCCCGCAAGCGGGGGGGAACATACGTTGCCAACTTCCCCCCGCTTGCGGGGGGATTGAGGGGGGTGATAGGCGGGAGCCTTTCTGCGAAGTATAGTTACAACTGTCGTACTATCGGCTATCGGCTATTTTCACGTTTAGTTAGCCAACCAACTCCAGACGGATCTGCTTCCCAAGACTTTGCGCGGCTCTTTGAAGGGTATGCAGCGTCACAGCCTCGCTCTTTGGGTCGAGCAACCGATCAAGCGCGGCGCGGCTTGTCTGCATCCGCCGTGCCATCGCCGTTTTTGACAACTTTTGCTCTTTCATGAGTTGTTCGATCTGCCATACCAACACCCGCTTAATCGCGATGGTAGTGACCTCTTCGTAGATCTCCTCTTCTGTCAGGAAATCATCCAGGGAAGAGCCGATATGTGGATTGTTGCTCATGACATCACCTCTTTCATCCGTTGCCGTGCTATATCTAGCTCGCTGTGAGGCGTCTTTTGGGATTTCTTTATGAATCCATGCAAAAGCACGATATGACCATCCGCAGTGCAGAAGAAAACACGGGCTATCCGTCCATCGGATAGAGCGCAGCGAACTTCCCATAGGCCGCCCCCATGTTTCGGCACAGGGGCATTCCGACCGGCCACCCATATTCCACCGTCTTTACGTCCGCGCCGACTGCTCGCCGGTCATCAGGTGAAAGCTCCTTGAGCCACTCCCGTACCGGCTCTCTGCCGGTTGTTATTCGGTAGAACGAGGCGGGAAGTTTCTTCGTGCTGCGTGTCATAAGAGAATGTACCAAATTTGGTACAAAAAGTCAAGCTTGTGTTTTTCCGCAGTAGCAAAAGACGTTCATGCGCGGGGCGCACACCATCGCGATAAAAATGGCTATTGGCTATTGGCTATCGGCTATCGGCTATCGGCTATCGGCTATCCGCACGCTGTAGCGCATCAGAATGCGGTATCAAATCTAACATAACGCTAACGGAGTCTTAGCGCCGCACAAATGCGCGTGTGCTACGATGGACATAGTACATCATAAGGAGGCTCTAGCTCTATGTCATTCAACACAAACCGCTTCACCCAGAAAACATACGAGGCCATCACGGCTGCTCAGAGCGCCGCTGAGCGGGCCAATAATAGCGAGGTTCAGCCCGAACACCTGCTCTACGCCCTGCTTGATCAGGGCGACGGCGTGGTGCCCCAAGTACTCGCCAAAATGAAGGTTGCTGTTGGCCTTCTCAAGCAGCAGATCAGCGATGAGATCGGTAAGCTGCCCCGCATCAGCGGCAGCAATGTCCAAGTGCAGATCGGTGCCCGGATGCGCCAGGTGATCTTGCACGCTCACGATGAACTCGGCCAGTTTGGCGACGAGTATGTCTCCACCGAGCATCTGCTCCTGGCCATGATTGACCACGCCGGCGGGGCCGCCGAGCGCATCCTCAAGCAGTCTGGGCTCAAGCGTGCCGCCCTGCTCGATGCCCTGCGCGCCGTGCGCGGCTCCCAGCGCGTTACCAGCCCAAACCCCGAGGGCACCTACGCCGCATTGGAGCAGTATGGCCGTGATCTAACCCAACTGGCCCAGCGCGATAAACTTGATCCAGTGATTGGGCGGGATGAGGAGATCCGTCGGGTTATCCAGATTCTCTCGCGCCGCACCAAGAATAACCCGGTGCTGATCGGCGAACCCGGTGTCGGCAAAACAGCCATAGTCGAGGGGTTGGCCCAGCGCATTGTCTCGGGCGATGTGCCCGAATCGCTCAAGCACAACACGGTTGTCGCCCTGGATCTGGGGGCCATGATCGCCGGTGCCAAGTATCGCGGCGAGTTTGAGGAGCGCCTGAAAGCTGTACTCAAAGAGATCCAAGATCGTGACGATGTGATCCTCTTTATTGATGAACTGCATACGGTAGTGGGCGCAGGTGCGGCAGAAGGTGCGATGGACGCCGGCAATATGCTCAAGCCGATGCTCGCCCGTGGCGAGTTGCACCTAGTCGGTGCCACCACCTTAGACGAGTACCGCAAGCATATTGAGAAGGACGCCGCCCTGGAGCGGCGCTTCCAGCCGGTGGTGGTTGATCCGCCCAGTGTTGAGGATACGATCTCTATCCTGCGTGGTCTCAAAGCGCGTTACGAAGCCCACCACGGCGTAGCGATCACCGATAGCGCGATTGTGGCCGCCGCCGTACTCTCGGATCGTTATATCTCCGACCGCTTCCTACCGGATAAGGCGATTGACCTGATTGATGAGTCGGCGGCCCGCCGGCGTATGGAAAATACCAGTTCGCCTCAGGCAATTGACGATCTGAATCGCCTGATCGCCCAGCGCGAGACTGAGCGCGAGATGCTCAAGCGCGAGAAAGACGCCGCCAGCAAAGATCGTTTGGGTAAGCTGGAGCAAGATCTGGCCAACCTGCACGAGCAGCGCAGCGCCCTGGAAGCGCAGCGCCAGACGGAGGCTGCCCTGCTTGACCAGATCAAGCAGCACAAGGAGCAGATTAACCAGACCCGTTTCGCCATCGAGCAGGCCCAGCGTGAATACGACTACAACCGCGCTGCACGCCTCCAGTACGACGATCTCACCCGCTTGGAGCGTGAATTAGGCTTGGCCGAAGCTGCTGCCAGCAGCAACACCCTGCTGCGCCAAGAGGTCAATGCCCAGGACATCGCGGAGATCATCGCCAAATGGACGGGCGTGCCGGTGAGCAAGCTTCTGGAGGGGGAGGTCGAGAAACTGATTAAGATGGAGGATCGCCTGCACCTGCGCGTGGTTGGCCAGGATGAGGCGGTGTCCGCCGTGGCCAACGCTGTGCGCCGCTCACGGGCTGGTCTGCAAGACCCAAACCGGCCCCTGGGCTCCTTCCTCTTCCTCGGCCCCACGGGTGTTGGTAAAACCGAACTGGCCCGTGCCCTGGCCGAGTTCCTCTTCGACGATGAGCAGGCCATGATCCGTATTGATATGTCGGAGTATATGGAGAAGCACACCGTCGCCCGTCTGATCGGTGCGCCCCCCGGCTACGTGGGCTACGACGAGGGCGGTCAACTCACCGAGGCGGTGCGCCGCAAGCCCTACAGCGTCGTCCTCTTCGATGAGGTTGAGAAGGCCCATCCCGACGTCTTCAACGTCCTACTCCAAGTACTCGATGACGGGCGGCTCACCGACGGTCAAGGTCGCGTGGTGAACTTCAAAAACGTCGTCGTGATTATGACAAGTAACATCGCCAGTAACTTGATCCAGGAGATGACCCAGGACGGCGACAGCGAGGAATCCATCCGTAAGACCGTGATGGGCGAACTGCGCGACTCGTTGCGGCCCGAGTTCCTCAACCGGATAGATGAGACGATCATGTTCCGCCCGCTCTCGCGTGACCAGATCGGCGAGATCGTCACCATCCAGCTCGTACATCTCGACAAGCTGCTTGAGGATCGCAAGATCCGCCTGGAGATCACCCCGGCAGCGCGTGCGCGTCTGGCCGAGGAAGGCTACGACCCGGTGTACGGGGCGCGCCCACTCAAGCGGGTGATTCAGCAACGCCTCCAGAATCCCCTGGCGGTTAGGTTGCTCCAGAGCGATTTCGTAGCCGGTGATACGGTGCTGGTAGATGTCGGTTCGAGCGGCTATGTCTTTAAGAAGGCATAACCAAGAGGGTCGCCATCAGAGGATCGGCGGTATCTTTGCACATTATATATTTTTTATATGATTGATATGCCTTCTCGTTGTATATCAATCATATAAGAAATATATATAATGTGCAATGCGTGTGCGCAACCTGTATATAGGGGTTGCGCGCACGCATTTATATTGTAACTACTTTGTTACTCAGCGGAATAGGGTTGGAAAGCGATGCACACCATATGATGCAGCGCATCATGGCAGCGAAGAGCGGATTGGTGCCGAGGCAGAGGTACAATCAGATGTAGTCGTTGTCACCTCATGGTGACACGGCAAGGGCATCCCCGATGTCAGCGGCGATCACCGCTACACACCACAACACTATGCTAAATCACTATGATGTTCAAAACGCTCTCGCCCTCTACGACCTTGGCGAGCTACGCGCAGTCCATGCCGCCGCCCACGGGCTTGTGAATGAGACGGCATTCGCCGATACAACCACGGGTCGTTACGTGGTCCGCCGCAACCAACGCCGTCTTGGCAAGGCATCACTGGAGTTGCGCCACCAGCTCCACGCCTGGCTGAGCGACCACGATGTACCGTGCCCGACCATCCTCCCGGCCCGCTGTGGCGAAACATCGGTGGAGGTGGATGGTCGAATCTTTGAGGTAGCCACGTTCATCAACGGCGAGGAGTACTGCCCCGCCCGACCCGCCCAGTCCGCCAGTGTCGGCAACGTCCTGGCTGGCTATCATCGCGCCGTGGTTGGCTTCCCTGGCCAGCCCATCCTCCAGCCGCCGCGCTATTGCCCATCGGTTTTGCTCGGTCTCACCGAGCGACTGATGCACCGCGATATTCTCGGCGACCTGACGACACAGCTCTCCTGGTACGACCGTCGCGCCGCTGAGTTGCGCACCCGTCTGAGCGATGTGGCCTACGCCAAATTGCCACAGAGTATGATTCACGGTGATGTTCACAGTGATAACCTGCTCTTCCGTGGCGATGAGGTTGTGGGGCTGATTGACTACGATCAGATCACGATTGACGCCCGCTTGGTTGATATGGCCGACGCCTTGGTAGCCTTCGCACAAGGCAAAGCCCCCGAGAACTGGTCGCCCTGGGGTGTCTATAATGGCCCCCTGGATCTTGAGCGGGCCAGGCTATTGCTGGACGGTTATGAGGCGGCGGGTACGCTCAGTTCCAGCGAACGCTCGGCTCTCCCCCTGATCATCGAGGTACTCTGGCTCCAGGGCAACCTGCGCCGTGTCCTCACCACCGCCGAGGCCGAGCCGGAGTATCATATCGAGGTACTTGAGCAGGGCCGCTGGCTCTCTGAGTGGATGCAGGCCAACCGACTCTGACTCTCTTGACTGACAAAAAAGCGCGAGGGCGGTGTCACCGCTCTCGCGCTTTTTCTATTGAGTCTGAGATGCCTACTGACACCCAAAGACCTTATGGAGGAGGTAGTCGAAGACGATGAAGAGAACCAACATGCCGATCAGCAACCCCCACCATGGCACCGTCACCAAAATGACCAGGTGTAGGCGCGTCCAGATCTGCCAGACAATCACAGAAAGTGCGGCAAGCGTAAGAGCGGAAGAGTAGGGACGGCGCACGGCGAACCTCCTTGTGTGTGTTGGGAGACGGTAACAACCCTCTCTCAACATAGGACGCTCGCGCTGGCGATGATGTTTCACCCCCAAGCCCCCTGGCACGTGCCAGGGGGCTTGGGGATGACAGACTGGTTAGCCCGGTAGGTGTACGCTTAACCATGGGCGGGCCATCAATGATCAGGCTCCGACCATCATCGCTGCCACGTCTTGCTCGGCGGTAGCGATGCCCTTGATCGCGAAGTTCTCTACCAGGAAGGCGGCAACATTCGGCGAGAGGAAGGCGGGCAGGGTTGGCCCAAGCCGAATGCCTTTAACCCCGAGGTGCAGCAGGGAGAGCAGAACCAGTACCGCTTTCTGCTCATACCAGGCGATGTCGTAGGAGATCGGCAGGTCGTTGATATGCTCGGCACCTACGGCAGCGGCGAGGGCTTGAGCCACCGCCACCAGTGAGTAGCAGTCGTTGCACTGGCCGGCGTCGAGTATACGCGGCAGGCCACCAATCGTGCCCAGGTTGAGCTTGTTGTAACGGTACTTGGCGCATCCCGCCGTGAGGATGATCGTGTCCTGGGGCAGAGCCTGGGCCACATCGGTATAGTACTCGCGCTCCTTCTGACGACCATCGCAGCCAGCCATTACGACAAAGCGTTTGATCGCCCCGCTCTTCACCGCGTCCAGCACGGCCCCGGCGTTATCGAGAACAGCCTTGCGGGCGAAACCGACCAGTACGCTACCGGTCTCTAGCTCCAGGGGTGGCTGGCTGGTCATGGCCAAGGCAATCAGCGGGCCGAAATCCTTCTGTCCACCGGGGGCGCGATCAGCGATGTGAGCCACACCATCGAAGCCGACCATACCGGTCGTGAAGATGCGGTCTTTGTAGCTCTCACGGGGCGTCTGGATGCAGTTGGTGGTCATCAGGATTGGCCCGTTAAAGGCCGCAAAATCGCGCTGCTGCTCCCACCAAGCACTGCCGTAGTTACCTACCAGATGGTCAAACGACTTGAGGACGGGATAGGCGTGAGCGGGCAGCAGTTCGCCGTGGGTGTAAACCTTGATCCCCGTACCCTCAGTTTGCCGCAGCAGATCGTAGAGGTCGAGCAGATCATGCCCGCTGACCAGAATGCCGGGGGCGTCGGCGCAGACGCCGAGGCGAACCTGGGTCGGTTCGGGGTGGCCAAAGCGAGCGGTGTTGGCCGCATCGAGCAGGGCCATCGCGCTCACGCCATGTTCACCGCAGCGCATCGAGATGCCGATGAGGTCGCCGAGGGTTAGGCTGTCATCAAGGGTGGCAGCCAAAGCCTGGTGCAAGAAGGCCAGCAGATCGGGGCTCCCGTGATCGAGGACGTAGGCGTGATCGGCGTAGGCGGCCAGACCCTTGACGCCATAGGTGATCAGCTCGCGCATAGACTGGATGTCAGCATCGGGGTGAGGATTGGCGTGAGGGGAGAGCGTTGCGCCCAAGGTTGCGTAGACATCAATGTCGCCATCAGCCGAGCAGGTTGATGCCGCAGGCAGCGGACTTGCGCACTTCGTCCCGTTGGCCTGGCGGGTGGCGTGAACGCGGGCGCGCAGAGCGTTGCGGCGCGCGAAGGCTTCCACGGTCAGATCGTAGATCCGCTTTGAGTCGAAGTTAACGTTTGTCAGCGTGGCGAAGAGAGCTTGGGCCAAAAATACGTCGGTCTGCGGGTCGGCTACGGCGCTCTCCTGGGCGCGCACGCCCACCGCCGCAAGGCCCTTCAGCGCGTAGAGCAGGTAGTCCTGCACATTGGCGACCTGTGCGTCCTTCCCGCAAATCCCACGGATAACGCACCCGTCGTTCTTCGTCGTCTCTTGGCACTGGTAGCAAAACATTGGTCGGTACTCCCCTTCACACGAATGTCACTGTCGGCATCATAGCGTACCCGGCGCTGGTGATCGTTGCGCTGGAACAAAGAAGGCACGAGACAAGGTTTCAGGTGCCAGGTTTCAGCATCGCGCTGATTATCGCTGGGGTGGTAGTGCTGAACTTTCTGTCGAAGATAGCGGCGGCGTAACGATCACCTCTCCCACCGTAGCCTGATCACCGATGGAACTGCCATCCTCGGCCCACACCGGCAGGCGAATGCCATCTTTCTCAGGCCGATAGAGGCCGACGATAAGGCGGTAGGGGCCGGGCGGCAGGCTTGCTGGCAGTGGGATGCGATGCTGGTCCGCCACCCAATCACCGGGCGTCCAGAATATGAAGGGCAGTGTGGCGTTGTGGGGGCGGCTCTCGTTACGGGCCACGACCTGCCCATCAGCGTTGTACACCTCGATAAACACGGTCCAGCTACGCGGGATGGGTTCGAGGCTATTCCACGTCAGGGTGATCGGCAGATCCGTGCCGGGAGATGCGAGTCCATCCAGACGCCAGCCGCGTAGCACGACGCCCTGTTCCCAACCTTCGGCGTAGCGCAGGTAGAGCGGCGTGCCAAGATTTGCCTGGGCCTGGACCGCTGGCAGGGTCGCCCAGGTATAGGCAGGCGCGATCACCGCAAGGGGCATATAAAGCGCCAATGCACAAAGGACAATGCAGAGTGCAAAACCTAAGAACTTTGCTTTGCGTTGTACATTCTCTATTCCGCCCGCCAACAGAATACCCACCGCGCTGATCGCCGGAAAGAGCATGCGCCCCTGCCATGCCACCAATCCAGCAGCGGCGGCGAAGCTCAAAGTCCAGATACAGGCCATAGCAAGCAAAATCAGCGGGCCAGCACAGACATCTGACCCCTGACCCCTGACCCCTGACCCCTGCCTCCTGCCTCCTGCCTCCTGCCTCCTCACCCCCAGCCAGCCGATGATCGATCCCACCACCAACACCCCGTACATCCAGATCGTCCAGGCGGGTGGGGCCACGCTCATCCAGCCGAAGCGCGCCCAGAACGAGCTGAAGAACTGGCCCATTGCCCCGACCCAGGCCACCGGATTACTCCAGGTGAATGGCTGTCCGGCGAACTCGGCGCTAAACATGGCCGCCCCAAAGATGTCGCCGTAGAGGTACTCGTTGCGCACGTACCACCAGCCCGCCACCAGTGCGGCGGTGAGTGTCCAGGCCAGGGTATATCTAGCGAAACGGGACCAGGTGCCATACGCGGCACGCCAGCCGGTCCAGAGCAGCAGCGGCCCGAGCAGTAGGGCGCTCTGCTTGGTGAGCAGGGCAAGGCCAAGAATCAGCCCGCACATGACGAATCCGGGCCAAGAAGGGGTACGAGCCAGGGCCAGGCAGCGCCAGAGAATGGCCGCGCTAAGGGCGGACAGAAGCGGATCGTTGCTGACCAGGGCACAAGTGAAGAGGAACTGGGGATTGAACGCTACCAGGGCGGCAGCCATGAGCGGGGCAGATTGTCGGTCCGGCCAGAGGATGCGGGCGGCCAAGTAGGTCCACACAACCGTGGCGACACCGCAGAGGGCCGAGACGGCGCGGGCGAGGTGCCACACCAGGGAACTGCCCTGCCAGGGCCAATACTCGCGGCTACCACGCATAAACGCCGCTGGTTGGTCGCCGCCCTTCCAGACAAACGCACGGTTAGGCGTCAGAGTAATCTGGCGGTCGGTGGCGGGCAGCCAGGCCACGGCGGGTGCGGCCAGCAGGTAGGCCAGGGGTGGCTGGTGACCTTCACCCGGCACGTCGCTCTGCGCAGGGGCGGCGCGCTGCACCGGCAGACGCCACTCGCGGGCCAGGAACAAGACATAGGCGAGGTGGCCGGGTTCGTCCGGCCCCTCGCCTAACGGGATGTTTGCGTTATACATCCCACAGAGGATCAGGAAAAGAATGATCAGGAGGGCCAAAGGGAGAGATCTGTTCTCCCTCCGACCCTCTCCCCTAGCCAAACTGCTCAACGAAACGCACATCGCCCGAGTAGAAGTTACGCAGGTCGTCAATACCATACTTGAGCATGGCGATACGTTCGGGGCCAAAGCCTCCGGCAAAGCCGCTGAAGATCTCCGGATCATAGCCGCCGTTGCGCAGCACATTCGGGTGAACCATCCCGCAGCCGCCGATTTCCAGCCAGCCCGCATGCTTACAGATGCGGCAGCCCTTCCCCGCGCAGAGGAAGCAGCTCACATCCATCTCGACGCTTGGCTCGGTGAAGGGGAAGTAACTCGGGCGCAGCCGCACCTTCGTGCCGGAGCCGTACATGCGCTCAGCGAAGAATCCCAGCGTCCCCTTCAGGTCAGCCATTGTAATCCGGTGTCCCACCGCCAGGAACTCAAACTGATGGAACATCATCTCGCTGCGCACCGTCACCTGCTCGTTGCGATAGACCTTGCCGGGCAGCAGGACGCGCAGCGGTTCGGGGGCATAGCGGCGCATAGCGTGCATCTGGCCGGGCGAGGTATGGGTGCGCAGCAGGACAGCCGGAGCCTCGGGCGGCATCTCGACATAGAAGGTATCCTGCATATCGCGGGCCGGGTGGTCGGGCGGAAAATTGAGCTGGCTGAAGTTCATATCGTCCAGCTCAACCTCAGGACTCTCCCAGACCTGAAAGCCCATCTCGGCGAAGATCGTCTCGACCCGGCGCAACACCTGAGTGGTCAGGTGCAGGTGGCCGAGGGCAGGCGCGTAGCCGGGCATGGTCACATCAATCCGGTCGGCTGCCAGTTCGGCATCCTGAGCGGCCAGTTTCAGGCGGGACTCGGCTTCCGCGAAGGCGGCATCAAGCTGCTCGCGCAGAGCATTCACCCGTCGGCCCAACTCGGGGCGCTGCTCAGCAGGCACGCTCCCCATACTGCGCAGGGCGCGGGTGAGCGCGCCGGACTTACCAGTGTACCGGCTCTTCCACTCGGCCAAGCCAGCCAGATCACCCACAGCGGCGAGGTCGGCTTGAGCCTGAGTTTCCAGGGCCGTCAGCTCATCGGTACTGGTCATCGTGCCTCCTCAAAAATCTCTCTTTTGTTGATTTTTGGCGGCTTCGCCGCCAAAAATCAACAAAAACCTACGTCCTTCCCCGGCTGCGCTGGCGCAGCGCCTCGAACAGGATAATACTGCCCGCTACGGCCGCATTCAGCGACTCGGCTTTGCCGAGCATGGGGATAGCGATATGGTGGGTGGCCAGAGCCAGTCCCTCAGGGCTAATCCCGTGGGCCTCTGAACCGATGATCAGGGCGGCGGGTTGACGCCAGTCGGCGGCGTAGTAGGGCATCGCCGCCTCCGCACCCGCCGCATAGATCAAGGGCGCGTCGCTCAGTTCACGGGCCAGATCATCCCAGCTCAGGTCGCCGCGCAGGGGCAAACGAAAGTGTGCGCCCATAGCGGCGCGCACCACTTTGGGGTTGAAGATGTCGGCACAGCCCTGCGAGCAGAGAACCAACCCGGCCCCGGCAGCCTCTGCCGAGCGCAGCAGCGTGCCAAGATTGCCCGGATCTTGGATGGCGTCGAGTACCAGATGCATGCCGGGGCGAGGCATAAGTTCTGTCAGGGCCACAGCGGCCACGACGCCCTGGGGACTGTGTGTTTCGGCGGCGGCAGCCACCGCTGCCTCGTTAGTCTCGTAGCAGTTCTCCCGACTGGTCAGATGAGCGAGCAGCGCGGTGCCTGCCGGAGTGCCGCTGAGCTGATCGGGGTTATAGAGAACCACCTGAAGATCTGCCCCAATGGCCAGGGCATCAGCCACCAGACGGACCCCCTCGATCACAAACCTGCGCTCGCTGCGCCGATAACGTGGGTCGGTGCGCAACGAGCGGAGATATTTGACGTGGGTATTACTAACGCTTGTGATCATAGCTAACTGTGGGCGATAAAAAAGCTGCGGGGGCGGCATCAACGTGCCGCCCCCACAGCCTTACAGACGGCCCATCTACCTTTGTACAGAGGCCGTAGCGACGATATCGCTAAACGCCTTCGGATCGCGCACGGCGATGTCGGCGAGGATCTTGCGATCCAGGTTAATCCCGGCGACTTTCAGGCCATTGATCAGGCGGCTGTAGGTCGTACCATTCAGACGAGCCGCCGCATTAATGCGCTGGATCCAGAGTCGGCGGAAATCACGCTTCCTGTTACGTCGGTCGCGATAGGCATAGGCCAGGGCGTGCATCACCGCCTCGTGGGCGACCCTGTAGTGACGCGAGCGTGCGCCACGAAAACCCTTTGCCTGATCGAGCAGCTTACTGTGGCGCTTCCGCGCCATAATGCCACGCTTCACACGAGCCATGGTATGAGTTCCTCCACATGAAATAGGCAGGTCAGGGGGTGGCAAGCCGAACCCTGAGCTACGCCCGACTGAATAGGGTAGGCAACAGGCACTTTACTCACAGTGAAACCGACACCCGCGTGCCGGATTCCAGTATAATACCTGGCCGTCCGCTTTTGTTTGTCCGTCTACGCATCTGGCGTGGGCCTTACTTGAGGCCGTAGGGCAGCGCAACCTCAATATGGCTGCGGTTCGTCAGCGACATCGTCTGATCCTTGCCATACTTGCGCTGGGATCGCTTGGGGCGGCGGCGCTTGTTACCGCGAACACCTTGCTGCTGCATCACCTTGCCCGTTGCCGTGATCTTAAAGCGGCGCTTGGCACCTTTGTGGGTCTTCATTTTAGGCATGAGCGTTCCTGTTCGTCCTTACTTCGCGTTGTCGGGCTTGTTGTCGTCAAGCTCCTCGTCGTCGAGTTCCTCATCGTCGAGTTCCTCATCGTCGAGTTCCTCGTCGTCAAGCTCCTCGTCGTCAAGCTCCTCGTCGTCAAGCTCCTCGTCGTCAAGCTCCTCGTCGT
>JBAXMH010000105.1:0-15463 GCA_037134395.1 Chloroflexales bacterium | reverse complement strand
TATCTTGTGAGGATTTTCCTATTATACGCGGTTGTTGGGCAACGGGTGGACTGCCTCCTGCCTCCTGCCTCCTTTATCTCAATACACGCCAGCGGGCGGGGTCGCTCAGCATCGTGTCATATGCGATCTGCTGCAGCCGCTTGGCATCCTCCTGCGATATTCCGCCCGGTGCCGGTAGCCCAATAGGACTCTCGCCATAGATTGTGGCGTACAGGACACATGCCGTGAGGTAGGAGCCAACCAGGCTAGGATGGCTTCCGTCTGCCTGCCATAGCGCCTGCCCACGACCCTGCGCCACCTCGCGACTCCACGCCTCTCCGGCGGGGGCCACAGTCACGCCTAGCTCATCGGCAATGCCCTGGTAGCCCTTTGTGAGCTGCGCCTGCATTGCGGCATAGCTGCCGAACCCGGCATCTGGTAGCCCGTCGCGGCGTCCCCAGGTGAGGAGCAGCACGGGCCGTGCGCCCGCGTTCCGCGCCTTCTGAACAAACTGTCGCACCGCAGGGTACATCTCCGCTGTCCGCTGACTAGGAATCGCGGGGAGGATGCTCTGCTCTTGAAGCACAACCACGTCCCAGGATCGCGACGCGATCCGATCAGGGGCGTCGGGCGATCTGAGGTGCTGGGCCAGGGTCGCACCTCCTACCGCCACCACGTCCACCGCCACGGAGTGCCCACCCGCATTGGAGAGGTCGGCAAAGAGGCGGGAGAGGTTATTCTCCGTAGTGTAGCTATTGCCAATGAACAGTACGTGAGAGGATGGCCCGATCGCACTACAGCTCGCTATGATTCCCAGCAGCAGTGCCCCAACGATGGCGCGCAACAGCGTATGATTCATAGAATTTTAGTGGTGACGCATCCGCAATTACAACACCTCGGTCGGACGAGCTTGGCGCAGCGCCATCGAGAGTACCACCGACTGAAAATCCTCGGGGGTGCCGATGTCGTGATAATTGGCGTCGGTGAGCGGCAGTGCCCGCAGGTTGAGTCCGGCGGACAGGGCGGCGGCAAAAATGTCGCTAAGGACGCATTCTGGCCCTTCGGCGGCGCGACCCGCCAGGTAGGCGTGCATGAAGCTGCTGAATCGTGGCGACCAGACGGCTAGCCCCCACATCCATTCTAGGTCGCTCTGGGCGGGTTTATCTACAAAGCCGCGTAGTTCGCCGCCTGGGCCGAGATTGACCATGCCGAATTTCTGGGGCGTGGCCGTGCGAAAGAGTCCCAGGGTGACATCAGCAGCATAATCGCGGTGATGCTCAACCATACGAGCCATTGTGTCATCTGGCTGGATGAGCGTGTCGGGCATCGAGAAGAGGGTCGTTGCCGTACCTACCCAGGGCGCGGCGAGATCAAGGGCGTAGGGCATCCCAGCGAGGGTGCGCTGGTAGACATACGCCACCGATAACCCGTAGGTTGCGCCGTCGCCCACATAGCGCACCACATCGGCCTTCGTCTCGCCAATCACGACCACAGCGCGGCTGGCTCCAGCACGGCGCAGGGCGTGCAGGTGCAACTCAATCGCCGTCACCGGACGCCAGAGCGCCCCCGGTGTATCCGGCGATGACCGAAAGCCGAGGGGCATAATCTCTTTGCTGCACGGGATCGGCCCGAGGCGCGATCCTCGGCCAGCGGCGGGGAGCAACCCGATCAGATCATTCATGGGCGGCCTTCGCAGCGGTGAGGCGAAATACCCCCAGCAGGATCAGGCTACAGATCACCTCACCGACGGTGAGCAGCAGTTTCACCGTGATCGCCGTGGCGATAGCCACCGGCAGCGGCCAGAACTGAGTCAGCAGCATGGTGAGGGTGATCTCGCGGGCGAAGCTCAACACGCCCAGGGTGAGGCTCACGCCGTAACTGGCCAGCGAGGTGAGCAACCAGATATACATCACGGACTGGATATCGGTGATCGGCACGGCGATAAAGGCCGAGAGCACCGCCCAGAGAAAGAGCCCGGCAATGGGCCAGGTGGCTCCGTACCAGAGGAAGGCCCGCACCAAGCCGCCAATAGGTACGTGTTCCTCCGTCGTGCGCGGGCGGCGGACAGCGATCAGCCCGAGCGCCAGGGCCACGGCGATCAGGGCCGCCGCCGCGATCCAGATGCTTAGTCCGGCCAGCCAACTGATCGCCAGCAGGATGGCGCAGGCGCTCACCATAAAGCCGAGTTCGTAGAACGAGGCGGCAACGACCGTGGCCTGGGGCACGCCGCGCTGGTGGTAGTAGTGCGCCCGGTTTGCGATGTACCAGGCGATAGTAGGCAGGTACTTCACCAGGTTACTCGCGGCCACGGCCTCAACATCGTCGCGCAGGCGCATCTTCCCGAATAATAATCCGCTCAGGGTATGCCAGCCCATCAAGTGCATGCAAAAAGTGATCAGGTAGATGCCAAGGGCCAGCAGCAGAAAAACAGGCCGTACCTCCAGCCCCTCGGCGGGAATCTCTTTCGCCGAGTAGTAGATGCCCACCGCCACAGCGACCAGCGAGAGCGCGGTGAAGGCGCGCCAAAACCAGCGCCAAGCCGGGTGTTCAACCAGCGGGCGCAGCTTCTCGCGAGGGATGCGTAAGATCTGCAAGATGCGCTGCGGCATCGAGATGGGGGCCATAGGCTACTTTCTAAATACGGCGGTGATATTTGAGCCGCGCTGCATTCGGTCAATCAGCATGAAGAAGGGTGCGAAGATCAGGCGCGACGGCAGGCTGAAGATCAGGCGGCTCAACGCTGCGCTGATCTTTCCACGCCCAAAGATGCGCTCGAAAAGAAAAGTGAGGCTGGTCGCGGTTGCTGCATGGCTGCTGTAAAAGCAACTCCGTTCGATCTCGCGCAGCCCGTACTCGCCCAGCAGGTCGCGCAGCATGTCTGACGGGTAGAGGTAGATGTGGCGCGGCAATTCGTAGCCGATCCAGGTATTGCCAAAAAGGCGTCGGTCGAGGCTCTCCAGGTTCGGGTGGGTGATCACCATCACCCCGCCGGGGCGCAGCAGCCGCGCCGCCTCGGCGATGACGGCACGCGGATTGTAGACATGCTCGAAGACGTTCCACATGGTGATCGCGTCAAAACTGCTATCGGCGAAGGGTGCGGTGTTCAGCAGGCCCACCGCTGCCTCAACTCCAAGCTGTTGGTGCGCGTAGGCTACCACAATCGGGCTCATATCCATACCCAGCGCCGACCAGCCCGGTCGCCGGTTGAGCTCCCAGACAAAGTCGCCGGTCGAGCATCCCACATCCAGCGCCCGCCCGGCAGCCACATAGCGCGTCACCCGGCGGCAGCGCTTGATCAGCCCGTAGCGGCGCACCGTGCGGGCCAGCCCGCCAATGGTCGTAATCGCCGGTACATACTCCGGGTAGTCGTCATCGGGGTAGAGGTGGCCAATCGTCGCGGCGGTGGGCCGTGGGTGCTGGTAGATCACCCCGCAGCCGCCGCAGCGACAGTGCGTGTAGAGGGTATCCCCGCCGAGGAAGAGATCCGTGCGCCACGCTACGGGCTGCGGGTCGTTTGCGCCGCAGATCTCGCAGGGCGGATCTTCCATCATCACGCCGTCCGGCAATCGTATGTCAGTCTGGGCCATTTAGACTTTTTCTAGTACGAAATTAACTTCGCAGGGAATACCGGTTTTCACCAGGGCCAGGGGCAGCTTGGCGATGGCGGCATAGTAGAGCGAGCGCGGCCAACTCAGCAGTTTTTGCTTAGAGTTGCGGTTGAAGTATTCATCAACAATCCGAAAGCCCGCGTCGGCGAAGTGGGTGCGCCACTCGCCGAGGGTGTAGCTGTTCTCGCGGATGCCGGTGATCTCGGCCCATTTGCCCTTCGCGCCCAGGCGACTGTTCCAGAACTTGCGCGGGAGCGATCCAATCGCCAGTTCATTCACCACATACCAGCGCCCGCCCGGTTTGAGGACGGTGTATCCCTGACGCAGTGCCCGCCGCATATCGCCCAGGTGGTGCAGCATCCCCGAGCTACACAGGAAGTCAAAAGACTCGCGGCGGAACGGCAGGCGCTCGGCATCTACCGTGGCCAAGTAATCGGTGCCGAAGCGCAGTAGCTCGGACAACTCCGCGCCCATCTCCACATTGATCGGGGCCACGTCGGTGGCCAGCATCTCGGTGTCGGGGTAGAAGAGTTTCACAAAACCGCTGAGTTGGCCGCTGGCCCCGCCGATTTCCAGCCCGCGACCGCGTAGCGTATAGGTCTTCGCAAAATAATCGCGGAAGAAGAAGAACTGCGAGGTGAAGGCGTAATAGGTGATCACATTCAGCAGCTTGAACGCCTCGTACTGGTGCGGGTTCATTTGGGGCACCGAGCGGGCCAGCGCGTCGAAATGACTTTTACGCCAGGTATCTTCCGCGCGCTGGAAGCGGTCAAGTTCACGGGGCAGCAGGTTGAAGACGCGCCCCGCGTAGGAGGAGCGAAATCCGCAGCCAGTGCCCTCGCAGGCCAGCAACCCCGCGCCCGCCGTATCGCGCAGGGGCGCGCCGCACTCGGGACACACCAGAATATCCCAGATCCAGCCGGGAGCACTCGTTGCCGGGAGCTGCGCGTGTGTGGATAATGTCATAGATCTCACTCTTCCTCCCTAAGACAAGGTTTGCAGATACTTTACAGTTCAGGCCGGAATGTGGCATCTTGATGCGCTCGACCTGAAACCTGAAACCTCGCACCTGAAACCTTGCCTAGCTGCTCCACCCCGCCCGTGGATCGTCGTCGAGCTTGGCCCGCAGGGCGATGCGAACGCCGGACAAAAAGCTCGGCAGGCTGCGCACATTGCCCTTGACCGACTCGCGGAAGAGAACCCAGGCCACATATACCGCCAGCAGGCGCAAGCCGTGATGTTTGCGGTGATAGCGCACGCAGCTCTGGCCGAATACCGTCCACCAGCGCAGCGACTTGGGGCTATTTTTGGTGCTGCGCGAGACCTTGTGCCAGAGTCGCGCTCCGGCTGAGTACATAATCCGATACCCAGCCGTGCGCGCCTGTACGCAGAAGTCCCAGTCATCGTAGTAGAAGAAGTAGCCCTCATCAAAGGCCACCACCTCGGCCAGTTCGCGGGTGAGCAACAGACAACAACTCGGTGCGAACTGAATCTCGGTGTCGGCGGCGAAGGCTGGGCCATCGTGCTGTTTGCGCCCGCGCATCACGATATTGGAGGGCATCCAGCGATTGTACGCTCCGGCTGACCAAATCCGGTCGCGCTCGGCGTAGTAGAAGATTTTCGGCATCACAATGCCGCAGCCGGGGTTGGCGCGCTGGGTGGCGATCATCTGCGTGACGAAGAGCGGATCACAATCCAGATCGTTATTCATCGGCACCACATAATCGGCCCCGCGTTGCAGAGCGATCTGGATACCGACGTTATAGCCTGCGGCAATGCCGAGATTGTGGGCGCAGCGGTGCAGTTCGGCCTCGGGGTGATCAGCGGCGATGCGGGCGGGGCTATCGTCGCTGGAGGCGTTATCAACCACAAACACCCGGTAGTTGGGGTAGGCCAGGCCGCGCAACGACTCCAGGCACTCGTGGGTGTCGGCGTAGCCGTTCCAGTTCAGCACCACCAGGTAGACCAGCGGCGCAGGCGAGATATGCGCGGTCATGGCGTTTCTCGTATATAAATCGTCGCCCACCTCGCGGCAAGCCGATCCCATCGGTAGATTCGTGCCCGCTCCCGCCCTGCGGCGGCGAGCGCCTGTCGGCGGGGGAGATCGTGCAGGAGGTCGCGTATCGCTTCGGCCAGGGCGGTGGCGTCGTCAGGCCGCACCAGCACCCCGGACGCGCCGCCGTCGAGCAACTCAGCCCGATCACCCACATCCCCTGTGATGACAGGCACACCAAGAGCCATGCTCTCAAACAGCTTGAGCGGCGAGCGGGCGCGGGCCACCGGATCATCCCGCACCGGATCAACGCTCAGATCGGCCAAAGCCAGGTACGCTGGCACCGCGTGGTAGGGCAGTTGTCCGGTGAAGTATACCCGATCTCGCAGTCCGCGCCGCACAGCCAGATCGCACAGCAGAGGCAGATCCTCGCCACCGCCGATGATCAGCAGGGCGGCGGTGGGCAGGGCGTCCGCCACCTGGACGAACGCCTCGATCAGCAGATCAACCGGGTGATTCTGGAGAGCTAGGGTACCGGCGTAGGCCACCACGGGGCGACCATCCAGGCTGAGGGCGGTGCGCAGGGCGGCCAGGGTAGCGGCGGGCGGAGCCAGAAAATCATCCGGATTCACCCCGTTCGGCACCAGCGCCAGGGGCGCGACCCCGGCATCGGTGAGGATGCTGGCCAGGTGGCGTGTATTCACCGTGGTACCCGCTGCCATACGTGGCAGCAGCCACTGCCAGAAGCCGAAGACGGCGCGTTGCCAGGCGGCGGGCAGGCGGTTGCCGTATACCTCATCATCGTCACAGTCCACGTAGAAGGGCTGGCGGCGCAGCAGACGCACCGCCAGCAGTGCGGCCAACCCGTTCACCGGCTGCGGCTTGCCGAGATGGTAAACATCGGCGGGCGAGCAGATTATGCCCCAGATCATGCCCAGCGTGGCGCTGATGAGGACGCGCAGCAGATCAATCGCCCCGAAACGACCGGGCACGCTGGCAGCTTTGCGGGCGTGCATCTGGCCGACATACCAGATCTCCACGCCATCCTGGACAAAGCGGCGCTGCGGGCAGGATGGTAAATCAGGGTGCAGCGCCAGAATACGGACTCGGTGGCCGCGCCGAACAAGCTCACGGGCAATCGCGAAATAGCGTCGGCCCGAGGGCCGCTCAATGCCCATAATGATCAGAAAGGTGATTTGCATGGGCTACCCCCGCACGCCGAGATCGCGTGCGGCATGCTCGATGGTTGTCACCAGTTCCTGCCAGGAAAAACCAGTGACAGCCTGGGCGGCCACATTGGCGCAAAAGGGCGCGGCGAGATCCTCGCTGAAGTAGCGGATGATCGCCTCGGCCAAGGCACCCTCGTCCTGCGGCGGCACCACCAAGCCGTTCACCCCATCCTCCACCACCTCGTACAGCCCACCCACCCGCGTCGTAATCACCGGCTTGCCAAACCCGAAGGCTAGTTGCACGACCGCGCTCTGGGTTGCCGAGACGTAGGGCAGCACCACCACATCAGCCAGATCAAAATAGGGTTGGAGATCTTCGTTTGGCACATAGCGGTTCACCACCGTCATCGCCTGAGCCACGCCAAACTCGCTAGCGTAGCGCTGGTAAAACTCCGGCGACGTCCAAAACTCGCCGACAACCAGCAAATGCGCATCGGGCAGGCGCTCACGGACGCGGGCCATCGCCTGGATGAGATACTCCAGACCCTTGTAGGGCCGCACAAAGCCGAAGAAGAGCAGCACCGGCGCATGCTCGGCGATGCCCAGATCGCGGCGCAGCGCGGCCACCCGCGAGGAGTCATCGTGACGCACCAGCTCGCTATAGCTAGGAATCTGTGCCTTAATCACACGGGCGTTCGGCAGCAGGGCCAGCAGCCGGTAGCGATCCTGCTCACTGTGGACAAGCAGCGCATCACCGAGGCGCAGCACCGTCAGAGCCAGACGCCGATCAATCACGCCGCCGCCCTCGTGGGGCACGACATTATGGCAAATGAACATAATCTTCGTCATCGTATTGCGCTTGATCAGGCTGGAAATCACCGTCAGACATGGAGTCCAGTAGGGCACCCACCACTGAAGAATCAGCACGTCAGGATGATCGGCGCGCACGCGGCGGTAGAGCTGCCACCAGGTAAAAGGGTTGATCGGATCAAGGATATACTCGCAATCAACCCGCAACGGCGAACTGCTCGGATCGCGGTCGCTGCGCCCGCCCACCAGCCAGCGCGGATACTGGCGGGTAAACGAGTAGAGCGGAGCCGCATAGCCCGCCGCACGCAGTTGGCGCACCATGAACGTGGTGTAATGAGCGATCCCGCCACGAAACGGGTAGGTCGGGCCAACAACACTGATCCGCACTAGCGCACCCTCCAGATCGTCACTCCATCGCGAGAATAGACCGGCGTGTAGAGTGGCGAGGCATTAATTCGTGCTGGGTCAAGGTACTCGTTGGGTGGGCTAGCCGCTGGGCCATTGTAGAGGTAGCTGAACCCGGCAGCCTTGAGGGCGGTGGCAGCCTCGGGCGAGTCGATCGGGTGCGCCTGCACCGCCGCATTCTCTTCGTTTACCCGCAGCAGGTAGTCGGGGCTGGTGCCAGCTTCCGAGCCGTAGGTGATCGGCGGGAGGTTGGTGGAGCGCCCGGCGAAGAAAGTCAGCATCCAGCCGCCGTCAGACCCGGCGTAGAGCGTACCCGCGTAGGCCGGGGAACTGTTGACGAACACCCGCACATCGGGCGCGGTGTTGTTCGAGATCCAGTTCATCGCAGCCAGGTCGGCGGGCCAGAAGAGCTCATTGATTCGGTCAAAGTTGGTGGGCTGCCAGGTAAACCCCCAGGCTGCCAGAGCAACACCGACTCCTGGCGCGACGTAATGGCCCCAGGGCAGCCGCTCTACCCACGCACCAAGCTGGGCCAGGGTCACGCCGAAGAGCGGGGCTAGCAGCAGGTAGGATGCGGCTATCACCGCGAAGTTCGTGATCGCCCCCGCTCCGCCTAGCCCCAGCAGATACGGGTTGGCCACAAGGCCCAGCAGCAGCGCCCAGAGGGGTAGAGTCAAGACCTGCCACTGGCGACGCCAGATCAGCAGCCCGATGGCCGCGACCGCAAGGGCAACCATGGGCCAGGGAATCACCATTGCGACGATGGCATCCGGGATGCTGTTGGCCCCCTCAAGGCCGATATTCTGCTCCATGTAATGGCTGCCGATCTGGATGATTTTACCCTCACGCATGCGCAGCAGCCAGGGTACGATGAGCAATACGGACAATCCGCCAGACGCCAGCCCGCTGCCGCTCAGCCAGAGGAATCTGCGCCACGTGCGGACACGGGCGATCAGCAGACAGATCGTGTAGATGAATAAAAAACAGGCCGCGAAGACCGCGACGCGGTAGTGGGTCACGGTCATCCCCGCTGTGCTGATCCCGGCCAGGGTGCCCAGACGGGCTAGGGATAGCCATGCTGGCGCGGGTTCTATCGCCCCATCGAGCAGCGCCATCCAGGCCACGCAGACGCCGATCAGCGCCGTTTGTCCGCCGAGTTGCGTGTAGCGCCCCCACGTAGCGTAGTAGCCTGGCATCGCCGAGATCAGCCCGACGAATAGAGCCGCCCAGAGAGCCGCCGGTCGGCTGCCGCTCAGGCGCAGGGTGAGTAGGTAGAGCAGCGGTGCCGCCAGAGCGCTCTGCACCTGGCCAACTGTCAGCAGCGCCAGCCGCACCGGCATCCCGCTGAGCCAAGTGAACCAGGCCACCATGCTATGAAACCCGTAGTGGTAGCTAAGTGTGGTGAGCTGAGCGTAGGGCAACCAGGAGCGGAAGAGACCGCCATTATCAACCAGGAGCTGGGCGATGATCGTGTGATGCACCGAGTCCCCAAACTCGCCCATGACGAGATCACGGGTGGCGTAGAGGCGCACGGCCAGACTAGCCACCGTGATCAGCAGGAGTGTCAGCAACGTCGGGAGGCCTTCGTTTGCGGGTTGCACCACCCCTTTTTGGCGTGGCCAGAAGGCGATCAGCGCGCAGACACCGAGGGCGATCCATGCCAGCGGCCCGCTCCAGCGCAGCCCAACCTGAGCGCCCGCGAGCAGCAGTAGCGGCGGAACAACACAGCTCAGGCTCAGGGCGAGGGGTAGGCGCTCATCGAGGGTGAGCGGGGTGTTCCAGAGAATCCGCAGCAGGGCCAGGCCGGGGAGCAGGAGCAGGGCAGCACAGGCGAAGGCGGGGAAGAGCGCAGCGACGAGCGCAGGCAGCGCCCATTGCCAGATCGGCTCCGCAACGATGAGGATCACCACGAACGCAAGCAGAACAAGGAGAATATTCGTACGATTCAATACGCCTTCCAGCGGATCGCGTTGCGTGGCACTGTGTAGTTTCATGAAGCAGGGCACATGATGGGAGACTTCAAAGAAGCGGCGCTAGCGATAGGTTCGCTTCTCGTACTCGCGTAGCTGGGCAATCTGCCGCAGGTTCGGTGCCACAATTGGCCGGGCCGTGTGTATCTGTCGCAGCGCCCGGTGGTACGACATCCCGTGGCGCGAGATCAGGTATGCCGCCGCCATCAAGGGCGCACGCCCAACACCGGCGTGGCAGTGGATAAGCACCGCCAGCCCGCTGTCGTGAGCCGCCGTAATAAAGGCGACACCCTCGCTGATCTGGCTGAGCGTCGGGGCATGAAAATCGGAGACGCGCAGGCGCAGTGTCCGCTCAGGGGGCGGGCCGAAGAAGCGATCCTCGTGTTCGGCCTGCAGGCTTAGCACGGCCCGCACGCCCAAGTCGTAGATCTGCGGCCACTGCGATGGGCGAAACTGCCCGCCGACAAAGAGGAGCGGTGACACCTGGCTCAGATTGAGGCCAAATAGACGCTGCCATTGCACACGTAAGTAGGTTCGCATCGTTATGTTGTACAATACCGGAAGTTGATCAATACGCGATACAACGCCAAGCTTCTCAATACTATCATACCACGGCTATGTGGCTCTTCCGCAAAAGTCCTAACCTCAACAACGCCAGTGCCCGCCCAGTGTGCGACGACGACCTGACAAGGGTATCACGGCTGCTACGTGACGGCGGGCGACGTTACTACGGGCTGACTGGTGACGAACTACCATCGCTTCTGGAAGCCGGGTATGGCGCAACCCTGAATATTGGCGAGGATCTGCTGGGCGTCGCTCTGGTGAGCTATCCGGTGAAAGGGACGTGCTGGCTACGCGGATTCGCCCTCGCCGAGAATGTTGATCTGCACGCCGGGCTTGACCGCCTCATCCCTGCGCTTCACACGCACCTTGCCGATGGGGGGGTACGCGACATTTACTACGCCGGGGATGAAGCGGCTGAGTCCTGGCTTGTCCCTGCTCTCTACGACTACGGCTACATGTTCACGACCGAGGTTGTGGTCTATGAGAAGTGCGATCTGAGCATCCCCGATTTCGGCAACCCCGATCTCCAGGTTCGTATGGGCATCAGTGCGGATATCGCCGAGGTGATACGCCTTGATCACGCCTGCTTTGAGCCGCAGTGGACGAAGGATGATACGGTTCTTGGGCCAGCAATCGTCCAGGGGCCGCTCTTTCTGCTGGCCGAAATCGCGGGGGTGGCGGTGGGCTATGCTTACGCAACCAGCCACTTCGGCGGTCGGCTCGTTCATCTGGTGCGGATTGCGGTTGATCCGAGTCAGCAGGGCCGCCAGATCGGTGTGGGCTTGCTCGCTGCGGTGATAACCCTGGGGGCGAGCCAGGGTGCGACGAGCATAACCCTCAACACGCAGGCGTATAATACCCGCGCGCAGCGGCTCTATCGCTGGTTCGGCTTCACACCCACCGGCGAGCGTCAGCGCATCCTGCGCCGTTGCCTGTAAAGGTGTCAGGTTCCAGGTTTCAGCTTGACTGTTCATAGTAGGCGCTTCAGCGCCCAAGCGGCTGAAGCCGCTACTACGAACGGTCAAGCCGACACCTGGAACCTGACACCTGAAACCTAACCCCTGACCCCTGATTAGTGAGGAGTGTGTGTGCCACCAAAAGCAGACCCGCGTGACTGGGATCGTCACTTCCGCCCTGGCGCACCCCGTCGGAGCGGTCCCCTCCGCGCCCTGGCAAATATTATCCTGATGTGTGTGGCCCTCGGCATCCTGGGCGGGGCTACCGTTGTTGCCTGGAATTACCGCGAGCGTGCCCGCGAGAGCGCGGCGGCGAACGCGAGTATGGTCGAGACATCAAATGCGGCTGAGATTATCTCTCGCACCGCACGGTCTCTTACGGCCACGGCGGCGTGGGCCACCAGCGCCGCCGCCGTCCCTACCCGTGGTACTCCCACTAGCGGTACTCCCACCAGCGGCACCCCCACCCGCACCGCATCGCCCGAGCCGATGATCGGTCGTAGCAGCGTAACGAACGGCGGAAACCTGCGCCGCGAGCCGGTTGTCTCGGCGGCAACGGTGATGGGACAGGTCTGCGTTGGCGATAAGGTGAATGTTCTGGAAGAGCGCAAGCTTGCCGGCGGCGCACGCTGGTACCGCATTCGGATCACCGATGCCCCCAGCGCATGCGTCCCCGACCGTGTGGCGGTAGGCAGTGTTGGCTGGCTCAGCGCCTCCTTGCTCACGAAGCCAACGCCGTAGAATCACCGCTTAGACAAGGTTCGTGGATACTTTACAGTTCTCCCCCCCTAGCCCCCCCGCAAGCGGGGGGGGACAACGCATTGGTTCCCCCCCGCTTGCGGGGGGGCTAGGGGGGGTAAATATGCCAAGAGTGTAAAGTAAACTCGGCCCCTCTGAAACCATGTCTTATGGTGAAGGAACGCTGTGACACATGTCACGCTGAGCGCAGCAAAGCGTCCCGACAGAGCTATGGATCGCCGGGACTCTTCGCTGCGCTCTGCGTGACAGCGTTACTTTTGCGGTAGTGTTCTTCGCCCGATCCCGCAATGTAACTGGGCCGTGTACGCTTTAGATTGTCCTATAGATCATGGTTAGCGGCTCACCATCCCTGCAAAAAAATCTCAGCTAACCAGACTTCCCCACTTTTCCGGCTGCCTCTCAGGGCAGCCGTTTCTTGTTGTTCACTGACCCTCCTGCTCATGCGCAACCTCGGCCCGCTCAGCGGGGCTAGCGGCATTGGCATCGGCGCGATGCAGATCCTCGCGGGCACCGGCTATGTCATTCATGGCCCTGCGGTAGCGCGAGCGCACCAGATAGGGCAGGTACCAGTTTTCGTACTGCCGCACGGCGGCGTCGAGCAGCGGGCCGGCGTCGCTCTGGCGCCCGACGGCTAGGTAGGCGCGGGCCAGATCAATCGGGGCACGCGAGCGTCCGTATGTGAAAACCTCCTGGACATAATTAAGGGCGTCCGAGTTCTGTGCCGCTACCTCCAGGTCGGGGATAGCCTCGGTGGGCTTGTCCTGGGCCAGCAGAACCAGGCCGCGACCATAGCGGGCGCTCAGATCGTTGGGGCTGGTAACGAGGGCGCGGTCAAAATCCTGCTGGGCCTCGGGTATGCGATCCAGGGCCAGTAGGACAAATCCCCGGAAGGTAGCCGCAGATGCGTTGTTGGTGTCCGCAGCGACCATCACCTGAGCGTCTACGAGGGCGGCTTGGTAGTTGTCGGTGCGAACGAGCATGGCCGCATGTCCTTCGCGGGCGTCGCTGTTCTGCGGGTTGACCGCGATGGCTGTAGCGAAGTCGGCCAGGGCCGCATCGGGCTGCGGGTAGTGATAGCGATTCAGTCGCCCCCGTCGCAGCAGGGACTCGAAATCTTTTGGGTTTATGGCGAGAGCGGCATTTGTGTCGGCGAGGGATTCGTCAGGGCGCGAAGAATTGTAGTACGCCTCGGCACGCAGATTCAGCGCCACGCCGTTTGTCGGCTCACGGGCGATCACCTCGCTGGTATCGGTGATCACCGCATCGCGATTGGGCGAGGTCTGGTCGTAGAAATCGGGTGCGGAGAAGCGGAAGCGCGCCCGCTCCAGGTAGGCAACGGTCAAGCTAGGATCGAGCTTAATTGCCGTATTAAAGGCATCAAGTGCCTCCGCCCGCGCCGCACTATCTTGGGCAGTAACGGCGCTGAGACTGGCGCGGGCCAGGTAGGCCACTGCATTCGTCTTATCGTAGCTGAGAGCGGACGTAATATCAACGTGGGCCTGATTCGCATACGTGTACGGATCCCACCAGACATAGAGCAGGGCGCGGGAGGCCAGCAGGGCGGCGCTATTGGGTTGCAGGGCCAGGGCTGTATTGTAGATTGCCAGGGCTTTTTCAGGGTTGCCGCCGGGACACCCAGGGCCGGAGCAGGCTGCGTGTCCGCTCGACAGGGCCATCGCAATAACCTTGTCCATGTTTGCTGCTGTATCCGACCCGAATAGACCACGGAAAACCAGGGCACCTCCGGCCATAAAGGCACCGATGACGGCGACAACCAGCACGGTGGCGACGGCGAGAATAGTTAAGGATGTGCGCAGGCATGTGCGGCGCGGCGCGGGCGCGGATGTGGCGGGCGGCGGTACAGGTTGAGGCTCGGGTGCGGATTGAGGTAGAGTTATGTGCGTTGGTGTGGGGGGAACCTCTGTCATTTCCACCACACGGGTCTCGCGAGGGTCAGGCGCGGGCCGGGGATTGCCGGACGGAGCCTGCGTGAAGAAACCCGTGGGCGCACTGCTAGCCGTGGCCTCGCGCACAGCGACCCCGAAAGCGGCGGCGTCTGCGAAGCGATCCTGCGGATCTTTTGCTAGAGCCTTGAGCAGCACCTGTTCAACCGGCGTTGGCAGGTCGGGGCGCACATGGCGGGGCGGGGGCAGAGGCGCGGTGCTGTGCTTGATCACGATGGCGAAGGGCGTATCGGCGTCGAAGGGCACCCGACCGGTAAGCAACTCGTAGAGAACGATTCCCAGCGAGTAGATGTCGGAGCCAGGGCCAACTCGCTCACCACGGCCCTGCTCAGGCGACATGTAGGCGGGCGAGCCGAGAATGGTGCCGGCAGCAGTATGCTCGACCGAGTCCTTGATCATACGGGCCACCCCGAAGTCGGTCAGCACCACACTGGTCGGGCCGATGTCCAGGAGCAGCGCATCAATCTCGGTGGGGGTGAGGGGCGTATCGGCAGGGTTCCGGCGGCGGATCAGCACATTGGCCGGCTTCACATCGCGGTGGATCACCCGCTGCTCGTGGGCGTAGCCCAGGGCGTCGGCGAGCTGCCCGATAATCTGGCCAACTACCGGCAACGGCAGGAGTCGCCCACGCTCGTGCAGAGTCTGAATCACGGCCTTCAGCGTCGGCCCGCTGATAAACTCCATCGCCATGAACGCCGATCCAGACTGCACATCAAAATCGTGAACCTGAACAATATTGGGGTGGTGCAGGGCCGCCACAGCGCGAGCCTCGCGACCGAAACGCTCAAGCAGGGCCGGGTCGCTGGCCAGATGTGGGTAGATCACCTTGATCGCCACGTAGCGGTCGAGGCTGGGCTGGTAGGCCCGGTAGACCTCAGCCATCCCGCCGCGACCAAGACGCTCAAGCACTTGGTAGCGGCCCAGCGTCCGCCCGCTTAGATCGTCGCTCATCGCTAGTTCCTTGTCATTGCAGAGTGCAGAGTGCAGAGTGTGGGGGCACAATCCATAGCAATCCTATCCCGGCTGTGAAGGTTGTAGTTTGAATCACCCCCCCTAGCCCCCCCGCAAGCAGGGGGGAACAAACAATGCATTGGTTCCCCCCCGCGTGCGGGGGGGCTAGAAATCAACAATGTGGCTACTCGGCATCGTTCCCGGTTCCCCCCCGCGTGCGGGGGGGCTAGGGGGGGTAATCGGCGAGAGCCTTTCTGCGAAGATATTTACAACTGTAGTACTATTGGCTATCGGCTATCGGCTATCGGCTATCGGCTATCGGCTATCGGCTATCG
>JBAXMH010000104.1:0-15471 GCA_037134395.1 Chloroflexales bacterium | reverse complement strand
CTGGATTCTAACATACGTGGGCAGATCGTCCAAGCGCGACCACGATACCAAGGCGTCACCAACGCGCACCGTGGCAGACGTCCGCTCGCGATTGATGTGCAGGTCGGGACAATCATAGGCCACCTTGAGCCCAATCAAAACATGGTGATTGATGGGGACGTGAAACAAAGGGCTGTGCGAGATGATGAACAGGTGCGCCTCATTCCACGCATTGTCTCGTTCAGCGTGATAGTAGCAGTAGTAGTACGTCAGGAGGGTATTGATCAGCCGCTGCGACTGGCCAATGCTGAGCGCGTAGGTCGCCGCGAGCATCTGGATCGTGCCTGCGATCCACGGCTCGAAGACTTCCACAGTTGGTGGCTGGTCTCTGAGGGCATCCACCGCGTCAAAAAGATCACGCTGGAGGTGGTCACGGACGATCTGGGGTGCGCCTTGTGGTAAGGTTCGTTGGATGGAGGAATAGACGCACTGGAACCAGGCATTTTGGTCAAATGGGATGAGCCGCACGCGCCCCTTGGCGACCGACACGGATTCCACGACCTGCGCACAGCGTGCTTTGAGGGTACTGGTGGTCTTCATCGCTCCTTCTCTCGTAGCACACGATGATCAACAGGCTAGGTGGTGGGTGGCTGGCTGCGCACCCAGACGATTCCATGATACTCCGGTTTGCGCTTCACGCTGAAGATCAAACCCGTGCCGTATAGATGGCTTCCCAAACGTGTTCATACCCATAAGACTTGTATAATGGCTTCTGGATAGAGAATCATCTTCAAGGCAATACGCACCATCTGGATTTTTTGCCAGCAGGTCGAGATACCTCGCCAGAAAGTCCAGCCCCTCACGTTGCCTAACATAAGGAGCTTCACTATGCGTGCGACTGTTATGTACGGAGCCGGCGACGTTCGGATTGAAAACGTCCCCGACGCCCGCATCATCAAGCCGACCGACGCCCTTGTCACCATCACCCGCGCCTGCATCTGCGGCAGCGACCTCTGGCCGTACCAGCAGATGAAGCCCAGCGAAATCGGCAACCGCATGGGCCACGAGTTCATCGGCATTGTCGAGGCGGTCGGCACCGAGGTTCAGCGGGTCAAGCCGGGCGATCTGGTCGTCGCCCCATTCGCCTGGTCCGACGGCACCTGTATTTTTTGCCAGGGAGGGCTACACACCTCGTGCCTCCACGGTGGTTTCTGGGGCGGCACGGAGCTTGACGGGGGCCAAGGCGAGGCCGTGCGCGTCCCGCAGGCGGATGGCACACTCGTCGTACTTCCGGTCAGCCCCGATCACGCGCTGATGCCGTCGCTGCTCACGCTCTCCGACGTGATGGGCACCGGCCACCACGCGGCGCTCGCGGCCAAGGTTGCCCCCGGCAAGACGGTGGCTGTGGTCGGCGATGGCGCAGTCGGCCTGTGCGGGGTAATCGCCGCCCGCCGACTCGGCGCTGAGCAGATCATCCTGCTGGGTCGCCACCCCGACCGGATCGCCCTGGGGCGCGACTTCGGCGCGACCGATATCGTCAGCGAGCGGGGCGAGGCGGCGATTGAGCGGGTGCGCGCTCTCACCGGCGGCCTCGGCGCGCACTCCGTCCTAGAGTGCGTCGGCCACGGCGAGGCGACGCGCACTGCCCTGAGCATCGCCCGTGCGGGCGGTGCCGTTGGCCGTGTCGGTGTACCCCAGGATGCGACGATGCCAGCGGCGATGTCAACCTTCTTTCGCAACATCACCATCGCCGGAGGTCCAGCTCCGGTGCGGGCCTACATTGAGGAACTGCTGCCCGACGTGATCGAGGGCCGGATCGAACCGGGGCGGGTATTCGACCGAACCATCACCCTCAATGGCGTGCCCGACGGTTATCGTGCGATGAACGACCGTGAGGCGATCAAGGTCATGATCCGGTTCTGATGCGCTCGACGCCGGTAGCAGGATCGTTGCAGGATCGCACGACGCTACCGGCGTTTTTGCGACTAGCGAACGGTCAAGGGCACATAAACTCGGTACCACTGGGTTTCATTCGAGAACTTGCTCAAAAAGGCGTCGGATGAACCGTGGGCGACATGCGTGTCGGCAGCGTCGCCCGCGCCAAAGTCAACCGTGTTTTGGAAGTTCCCAGCCGAATACAGATTGCCGCGCACATCAATGGCGATGCCTGAAAAATCCTGGCCGCTTCCGCCCCAGGTCTTAGCCCATTGGAAGGTACCGTCGGCGGCGGACTTGACGATGCCAGAGTCCCATAAGCCCTTCGAGGTCACGGGGCCACCACCAAAGTCAACGGTGGTCGAAAACATGGTGCTAGCATACACGTTGTTTGCCACGTCGGTCGTCATGTTGACTACCGCGTCCCACCCCGTTCCGCCCCAGGTCTTGATCCAAAGACGATTGCCACCTCCGTCATATTTGGCGATGAACGCGTCCAGATCGCCATTGGAATGGACAGTGGGATCAAGCACACCGGGAGCTGCCCCCGTAGCGTTGAAAGCGCAGGTGGTACAGCCAAACCGCCCGCCGATCAGCACATTGCCCACACTGTCTATGGCGATGGGGCCGCCCGCGTTCGTGGTGCCGGAGCCATTGGCATCCCCGCCCCAGGTTCGCACCCACCGGAAGTTCCCGTTTGCATCAAATTTACTAAGGAAGACATCTACATAGAGCATGCCGGAGTGGGTCGCGGGATACCCCTGCCCACCGGTTCCGCCATTCGGGTCGAAGTTGATATTTGTACTCCCGTACATCCCGTTCACATAGACGTTTCCCGCAGCATCCACCGCCACACCTGGGCCGTCGTCATAGCCTTCGCCACCCCAGGTTTGCACCCACTGGAAGGTTCCGTCAAGGGCATACTTGCAGAGGAAGGCGTCGTAGGTGCCGTGGTTCTGACGGAGTCCGCCGGATCCACCCGGATTAAAGTCTACCGATCCAGTGTTCGGCGTCGTTGACCAGTCGCCTTCGATATACACATAGCCGTGCGCGGCATCCAGGGCCACGCTATATGCCTCGCCCCCGGTTTTCCCGCCCCAGGCGCGCACCCATTGGTTGCTTCCATCTGCCGAGAACTTGGTCAAGTAAATATTATTACTGCCATTTGGTGCATTCGACGTGGCGGAATGACCGTTGCCGAAATCAACGGTATTTTGGAAAAGCCCGCCGACATAGGCGTTGCCCGCTCCATCCACCACCACACTGCCGGCCGAGTCCCGTCCACAACCCCGGCTGACTGGAACACAGGTGGTGGATCCGGCTCCCCAGGTTCTGGCCCATAGGAATGTTCCCTGTGCGTTGAACTTGGCGAGATAGGCATCAACGGTGCCATTGTACGATGTAAAGGTGGCGCTGGGATTAGGGCCGGCCGGGTCGAAGTTGGTTGTGCCGACAAATTGCCCGGTTACGTAGATATTGCCCGACGTATCTATGGCCATCCCATTGGCTACGGTTTCACTAGTTCCGCCCCAGGTTTTGGCCCAGGCGTGAACTGGCGCCAGGGACGTGGAAAGCGTGGTAGGGGCTTGGGAACGAATCTGGGCCGGCGATACGCTTGAGTCGGCGGGTAGCGCAGTCTCTGGGGCCGGGGCCGCTAAAATGCTAACCGAGGAAGACTGCGAGATTGTTGACAGGGAGATGGCGATGACAAGGAAGCTGATGTACGTAAGGGTGAGCCTAGCGTTCATGGATGTCTCCTTGAGTTCAACGTTACCTATATCAACGTCCTCGTGGCTGCGCAGCGGGTGGTGCGAGGGCACGGGTGCAGCCACTGTCGTCCTTTTAGACGGACGGCACAATGCGCCACTGGTGAATAGTGAGGATGTCGTCGAGGAGCAGGGAGCAGGCGGACGTTGAGAGGAGCGGGGCGAGGAAGCGATGCAGTCGGAGCAGGGTGGGGATCGATCCGGTACTTGTGCGTCGGCTAGAGGGACTGGCGGGCTCACACGTCAAGCGCTGGATGCGGTCGAAGATGGTGTGCAGGGTTTTGGCCTGCTCCGGCATCTGCTCGGCATCGGCGATGCGCTCGGCGAGGCTTTTGAGATTCCAGGTGTGGGCGGTGGTGGCGTTGAGCCGGTCGAGGATGCTGTCGAGGTGCCAGGCGAAGGGCGGGTCGGGTGGAGCAGTCGGGGGCAGAACGGGCGATGGGTTGGGGTTGGCTTCGGGCTGATTGATGGCGGGGGATCGGCGCGGGCGGGGCTGGCAGGCTGGGAATATGATGTGCAGCGGGTAGGATTTACCGCTATACCACGAGAGTGTTCCCAGCAGCCCACCGGCGACGCGGGCGAAGGTCGGCAGCGTCCAGGCGCTTTTGCCTTGTTCGAGCCGCGAGAGCTGGGCGAAGTCGAAGTGGGCGGCGGCAGCAACCATCCGTAGCGACGCTTGAGGCTGGTAGCGTTCCAGTTCAGCGCGCAATGTGCGCATACGGCCCGCGTGATCAACCCAGCCCGGTGCCCATGCGCCATCATCGGTGCTGCTGACGCCGCTTGGCGTCGCTATCGTCCTGTTCGTCCAAACTGTCACGCAATCGCTCCTTGTGTTGGAAACCTATTCCTTGCACTATACCACCTCTATGTTTGATGACAAGGGACTTCGGTTGGAGAAAATGTTGTAAACTGGTATCAGTCAAATGTTGGAGAGTAGTATCCGCCTTCTGACTGATAAATGTTGTAGACTGGTATGCTATACTCCTCGTGTCGGGCAGCGAACCACACGAGACCGAGAATACGAAGATGGGGCGCGGGTCCGCTGGCCGTGGACACGCTGTTGAAGGCCGTGAGGCACCAGCGAGGGCGGGGTTCGATTCCCCGGCGCTCCACCATTGGTCACGTCGTATCTATCCACCCGTCGGGCCGGACGTGGGAGGGTTATCATGAACAGAGCCCCTCTCACACCTCCCTTGTCCGACGGCCATGCGCCGGGTAGCTCAGTGGTAGAGCACCTAACGCCGTCTTCCGCACCTTGCCCGGCTCCGGGCCGATGGGGGATGGTTACCGCTCATAACGGGGATGTCGCGGGTTCGAGTCCCGCTCCGGCGCCCATATCATTGTAGATTGCAGATTGCGGATTGCGGATTGCAGATTGAGGCGCTGCCAGATCTGCAATCCGCAATCTGCAATAACGAAGGGATCTCGCCCATGACGTACCTCCGCAAGACCACCGCCACCACGCCGCAGTCCGCGCCGTTGCCGGGCCAGGTGCGGAACAGCGCCGGTGGCTACAGCTACCCGGTGGACGACTGGGTGCGCCTGGGCCGCTTCCTAGTACTCGGCAGCGAACTCGGCAGCTACTACGCCACCGAGCGCGCCCTGACCCTGGAGAATACTCACGTCGTCGCCCGCTGCCTCGCCGAGGATGGCGCCCGCACGGTGGCGAAGATTGTAGCGGTCAGTGTGGCGGGTCGGGCGCCGAAGAACGACCCCGCCCTCTTCGCCCTAGCCATGGCCGCCACCGTCGAGGCCGGCGAGACCCGCCGCGCCGCCCTGACGGCCCTGCCCCAGGTGGCGCGCACCGGCACCCACCTGCTGCACTTCGCTGGCTACGTCCAGGCCCTGCGCGGCTGGGGCCGTGGCCTACGCCGCGCCGTCGGGGCATGGTTCCTCGATCAGCCCGCCGAGCGGCTGGTGCTCCAGGCGATCAAGTACCGCCAGCGCGACGGCTGGGCTCTGCGCGACCTGCTGCGCTTGGCCCATCCGCAGACCGCCGACGCCCAGCGCAACGCCGTCCTGGGCTGGATCGTGCGCGGCTGGCCCGGCGTTGGCCCCGAGCCGCACCCCGACCCGGTGCTGCGCCAGCTCTGGGCCGTTGAGCAACTCCAGCGCATGGAGACCGCCACCGAGGCGGCGCGGCTGATCGCCGCCTACGACCTGCCGCGTGAGGCGGTGCCGACTCAGTACCTGACCAACCCCGGGATCTGGGCGGCCCTGCTGGAGCGCATGCCCATGGAGGCCATGGTGCGCAACCTGGCCACCATGACTCGGGTCGGCCTGCTCTCCCCGCTCAGCTCGGCGACCGCGACGGTGACGGGGCGGCTGCGCGATGGCGCGGCCATCCGGCGCGCCCGGCTGCACCCGGTCAAGGTGCTGGCGGCCACGCTGACCTACGCCGCCGGGCATGGCCAGCGCGGCACGAACACATGGACGCCGGTACCCGCGATTATTGACGCACTGAACGACGCCTTCGAGTTGGCTTTCGGCGCGGTCGAGCCGGCCGGCACGCGCCACCTGCTGGCCCTCGATGTGTCGGGCTCGATGGGATCTGGCACGATTGCCGGGGTGCCAGGGCTAACCCCACGGGTGGGCGCGGCGGCGATGAGCCTGATCACAGCGCGGACGGAGCCATCTGTCCACACCATGGCCTTCAGCCACAAGCTGGTGCCGCTGAAGATCACGCCCCGGCAGCGGCTCGATGATGTGCTGAAGATCACTAACGGCCTGCCCTTCGGCGGAACCGACTGCGCGCTGCCGATGCTGTGGGCGGCCAAGCAGAAGGTGGCGGTGGACACTTTCGCGATCTATACCGATAGCGAAACCTGGTTCGGCAGCGTCCACCCGGCAGAGGCCCTGCGGCGCTACCGCACGCAGATGGGCATCCCGGCCAAGCTGATCGTTGTCGGCATGGTCGCCAACGACTTTAGCATCGCCGACCAGCACGACGGCGGCATGCTCGACGTGGTCGGCTTCGACACCGCCGCGCCACAGGTGATGCGTGACTTCAGCGCGGCGAGAGCTGAAGACGTGACTCCTCCGTAATAACCGGAATGGGATAGCTATAAGGGAAGTGGAGATTTTTAAGTAACCCAGCGTTGCGTCACGCAGAGCGAAGCGAAGCGTCCCGGCAGGAGATACGGATGCCGGGACGCTTCGCTTCGCTCTATGTGACAGATCATCCGCAATGGGATAATGAAGAAAATCCGCTTCCCTCATGAGAGAGCGTGTCCACGAGATGCCATACCACGACCCCATCATCACTGAGCGGCACGAACGTGGCGTTCTGTGCCAACTCAGCGTGCGCGCCCCCGAGTTGGCCCGCGCTGCGCGGCCCGGCCACTACGTGCTGGCCCACTGTGCCCCACCCGGCAGCGCCGATCCGCTGCTGCGGCGGGCAATCTTTCTGGCAGGGGCTGACCCCGCCGACGGCACGATTGAATTGCTGATCGATTCCTCCGAGCGCGGGCTGGCATGGCTGGCGGATCAGCCAGTTGGAGCCCAGCTCGATCTCTTCGGCCCGCTGGGGACGCCCTTCACGCTGGATGGGCGCACGCGCAATCTGCTGCTGGCGGGGGCTGGATCAGCTCTGCCCGCCCTGATCTTCCTGGCCCGTGTGGCAGTAGCCAACGGCGTGGCCGGGCTGCTTCTGGCTGCCGCAGATAGCCCAGATTATCTGCCACCGCCCTTCCTGCTGCCGCCTGATCTGGAATACCAGAGTAATGCCGATGGTCCCGCCGCCCTGATCGGACTGCTCGGCGCACCTGCCCCCGTAGCCACGCTCTTCGCCTCACCCATCGCCTGGGCCGACCAGATCTGCTTTGCCCTCACTGCCGACCTTGTCTCCCCCGCCGCCGACGCGGTGCGCGCTGGGCGCATACGCTGGGGCCGTGGCTTCGCCCAGGCCGCCATCGCAGGCCCCACGCCCTGCGGCGTTGGCACCTGCCAGTCGTGCCTGATTGATACCCGCGAGGGACTACGCACCCGCTGCAAGGACGGCCCCGTCTTCGATCTGCGCGAGCTGCGGTAGTGGTACAGTCTTCACCCCATCTTGTTCTCACGACGATATTTTTCTCGAAGATCGTCAATACTGACAAGATGTCCCGGTGAGTCTTCGTAATACCAGTATTCCCACCCATTAAAATTTAGCTTATCGTGTATTAAGGCCGCGATTCGGTGGATTGAACCACTCTTATCTTGCCATAATAGCTGCGCATCCGCCTTGACAATCGCTGTTACTTTTCGATCTTTCGAGTAGAGATGCTGACCAACAGCGACGTAGTGTGACTCGATAAGTTGGCCAAAGCTTACACGCGGTGCATCGCGTTTAGACTTTGTGACCAGTTCAGCGTCACTCAAACCTGTGGGAACGATAGCGGCAATCCGTTCTCGGGCAATGTCAATGTATTCTGAAGATAGCTCAATCCCAATATAATTGCGTTGCAGTCTCTTTGCTACCGCGCCGGTCGTTCCCGAACCAAAGAACGGATCGAGGAGAGTGGCTCCAGGGTTACTGGACGACAAAATAACCCGATAGAGCAACGCCTCGGGCTTCTGTGTGGAATGGGCCTTTTTTCCATTCACCTTGATCCGCTCACGACCTGTACAAAGAGGAATATGCCAGACATTTTGCATCTGTTTTTCGTCATTGAAGTTCTTCATTGCCTGATAGTTAAACGTATATTTTCTCTGCTCAGTTGATTTCTTGGCCCAGATCAATGTCTCCGTGGCGTTCTGAAAACGAGTCCCTCGGAAATTGGGCATGGGGTTGGTTTTGTGCCACACAACATCATTGAGTATCCAGTACCCCAAATCCATCATAATTTTTCCGACTCGGAAGATGTTATGGTATGAACCGATCACCCAGATCGTTCCATCATCTTTTAATACACGCTGGCACCCAGAAAGCCACTGCTTCGTAAACTGGTCATAGTCCGCAAAGTCTACAAACTGATCCCACGCATCATCAACGCCACCAACAATGGTTTGATTCGGGCGCAGGAGTTCATGTTGTAGCTGTAGGTTATAGGGCGGATCGGCGAAGATAAGGTCTACAGACTTTTCAGGCAGCGTTTTAAGAACCTCAACGCAATTGCCGTGAATGATCTCGCTCATTGGCTCTTATTGTGATCAGCGCGGCTGCAAAACATCAAGAAGTTGCTTGAAATTGTGCTCATCACTCTTGCCCTTAAATATTTCCTGCAATCGTATATATGTAGCGGATGGAACAAGCACATCAACCGCCAGAACTCCAAACAAGTTGCCACTCACAACTTCCCGAACCTGTTCAAGATTGGCCTTATCGACTGCGGCAGCAATAGTTTCTGGTTTTAATTCACCTACAACATCCTGAAGAAGGGCTGCCGTGGTCTTTGTTAACCAGACACGTATCATCCCATTACCACAATCTTCACCTTGTACGACAAAATGGTAGAGATTCGGGTCGCTCGGCATAGGAACAGTAAAATATGGCTGAATTTTAGCCCCAGCTTCTGTTGTGATTGAATAGACTTTCAAGCCAGTATCTTTTCTAAATACCCACAAATTACGGCTCTTTTTTCGCCGACCTCCGCCACTATCTCGCCATTCTGCCACAAAATCATGTGGGTTTGGTTTTGTCATTCTTTCCTCAAAATACAAAAATTCGCGCAAGCTGTCTTGCCATAATAGCCAACCCATTCGCATATCAGGTTCCGCATCAGGAGAGCCTATCGGTCGTCGCTCATTAGGAATGGCTGCCCTGGCACTAGAGAGGCTCATGTCAATGGTACGAAGTGCAGTAATCGTTTCTTTTTTTGTAAGGCGGCCATGATGATACTTATTAAGTATGTCTACAATCACAGTTCTCTGTTCTATTAATTCCGCATATTGTTGCAAAACTATGCGGGCGGCGAGAGTCGCATCTTCCTCATCAGGAATACGGATAGCACGGGTTCCGGCTGGATGCATAATGGAAGTTCCACAGGCTTCCATTATTGGTTGGTGTGCGCGGCGGCAGATCATCTTATGTTCTACACCTAGATTTCCACTTGTCACGTCGATACTTAGGTTACTCCAGGTGCCAAGAGGAATTTCCTTTGCTGCGCAATAAACCTTAGCCCAATCGCCTTCCTCGAATTTCTACCTCATCATTTCTGCAACTTGCGTTGCTAGATAACGATGCGCGTTCTTGTATTCATCGACACTAAACACAGGCAGTGTGTGACTCAAAATCGACATCGGATACTTCTTTCAATTGGTCATTTGAGGTGGCGTGAGTGTAGTTCATAGCCTCAAGCACAGATCTACCAACAACTTGGGCTAGAATAGGAGGCACGGCATTCCCAATTTGGAATGCGCGCTGCATTCTTGTGCCATGAAGATACCAGGAGACCGGAAATGTCTGAAGTGTTAGCAATTCCTCGTCAGTAAGGTATTCATGCTCAACAAATACCGGCGGGGTGTCTCCTTGACGACGCCCCAGAACGTGCCATTGCTGACGTGCCAACTGCTCTTTGGGAACACCAAACGGCGCAATTGCGAGTTTGGCCGATTGATGCGCGCCAATGGTTGGCGCTGGTCGATCAAGTGTCCACGTTACAGGTTCATCATGGGGGCGAACGACATTTTTAACCCAAAGTACGGCTGAACGTGGGTCGAGATGGTTGTATCGCCAATGGCCTTCCTTGTAGAGCGCGGTGTTTACTGTCTCCCAAGGCTTAACTGGTGTGATTTCGTCAAAAAGAGGGAGCGTTCGGCTGACCTGATTGGCCATATCGCTATGGGTGGGCAGTGGCCAATATGTAAGCTCTCCATCTCGCGACCCAATGATAAAAAGCCGCTCTCTGATCTGTGGCGCTCCGTAGTCGGCAGCATTCAAAACACGTGATTTGCAGGTATAGCCAAGCCGTCTGAACTCGTTCTCAATAATATCAAGCGAGCCAGAGCGTTTATTTTCCCATACGACGGTATGTCTTCCAATAAATCCACAATGATTGCATTGGTGTGAGTACGTTTCCGTATCTCTCAGATGCGTCCGTAGTTCAAAATCACTGATAGAGGTTACACTACACGTTGGACATCGAAGGCTTACAATGTCTGCCTTATGAATTACCAAACCCTTGACGTTCTCGAAAATGAACCAACGGGGCCGAATACCATCAACTAACCTCACATATTCCCTGAAAAGCTGCCCTATATCACAGTCCACTAGTTCGCGTTTTCCAGCACGGCTAAACGGTTGACATGGGGGGCCACCTGCGATCAAGTCAACTTGTCCTCTTCTCTTGCCGGTGCGTTCTAGGACTTCTTCAGCAGAAAGAAGTCTCACGTCTTGCTCAACCACATCTGCATGGGCGAGATAGTGCTTCCGAGAACGTGATGAAGAAAAAAGGCGATTGCGTAGTCGTTCTGCGTCCGTAAGCGGCAAAAACTTATAGCATTTTTGGGAGAGGACAACTTTCTTGAACCATCCGTCAAACTCATCTTCTCGCAATGACCTAAGGACTTTATTCAAACGAAGACTTTCACAGGCATATGGCTCTAGCTCATTCGCCAGCAATGTCCTAAACCCGGCTTGTTCTAAACCCAAGTCTAAGCCACCAACTCCAGAAAAAAGGGAAATCATCGTTGGCGGGGACGATTGATCGGACTCTGTCAAGCAATGAGGGTTGTTGATGTTACGTCGAATCATGTGACGTTGCTCCTCTTCCTACAACGAGAGAATATACGTAGTACAATTGTACTCTTTCTCGTATAGTTCGTCAACGTCAATCGCAAGCCCCTCAGCGCGAGATATTGCCCTGGATCTCGCGGTAGCTGTTGATGAACCAGCGAGTGATCGTCCGGTAGCGGTCGTCGGGGCCGAAGATTTGCTGGCTCGCGGCAGTGTTTGGGTCGGACAAGCCGACTCCACCTAGGCTCTGGTTGGCAACGAAGAGGTAGAGCGGCTGGTAAAGAGTGATACTTGGCACGAGGTCAATCCAGCGCTTCTGGAAGGCATCATAATCCGCGCTGCGCGAGTCCACTTGGCTCTCGACGCGGGCGTTTTCGAGCAGATTGTCAATCTCGGGATCGGCGAGGCCGGCATAGTTCAGTGCCTGCGATGAGTGCCAAAGCGCGTAGGGATCGGGGTCGGGGCCGACATGCGCCCAGCTATGCAGGGCCATCGTGAAGCTGTGGTCGTGTAGGCGTTGGAGTATCTCGGCCTGACTCAGCTCCTCCACCTTCACCTCGATACCGAGATCCCCCCACTGGCGAACAATCTCGGCGGCGGCGGCGCGGCGGTGCGGTTCGCTGTCCACTATCAGATCCAGGCTGAGTTGCTGCCCATCGCGCTGACGCACCCCGTCAATCCCAGGCTCATAGCCAAGTTCACCCAACAGCCGCATGGCGGCAGCCGGGTCGTCGCTATACCAGTGTGCTTCGGGGCTAGACGCCCACGATCCGGAGAGGATTGGCGTGTTGAGCGGCATGGCCAGTCCGCCAAGGGCGCGCTCAATCATGGCATCTTTGCTCAGACCGTGGGCGAGGGCCTGCCGTAGCGGTAGGTTGTCGAGAGGGGCGCGGCGCAGGTTAAAACTGAGGATCGCATATTCATCAAGCGGCACTTGGCTGCGGATCATCGTCTTGGGCAGGGTGAGAGTTGCCAAGCCCTGGGAGGTACCCGCACGCTCGCCATAAGCGGTCACGTCACCACGGACGAGGGCAGCCAGTGCGCCATCGGGCGTGGTGATAAAACGCAGGTTCACCGTATCGAGGTAGGGTCGCCCGCCGAAGTAGTGCGGGTTGGCCGTGAGCGTGGCCCCGTCATCGCGCAACTCTGTCAGAGCGAAGGGGCCAGTCCCCACCAGCGTGCGACCGTAGCCGGCCTCGGCCCAGCGCTCAGGAGGCTTGCCCGCAAGCAGGTGAGAGGGCAGGATCGGCACGCGGGCGGCGCTGAGGAAGGATGCCAGGGGCGCAGAGAGGGTACAGCGCACGGTGTAGTCATCAACGCGATCAACCAGAACGCCCTGCCAGATTTGTGCCAAGGTCGGGTCACCCGGCTGGGTAATAATTTGGAGCGCCCGCAGGGTGAAAACGACATCCTCGGAGGTGAAGGGAACCTCATCGTGCCACGTGACGCCACGGCGCAGATGGAAGGTGTAGACCAGGCCGCTGGCATCAACGTCGTAGGAATCCGCTAGCCCCGGCTCGGGTAGACCATCGGCACCAATACGCATCAGGCCATCGAAGAGCAGGGCATCAAGGTCGCGTCCAACCGGGTCGGTGAGGGGAGCATTCAGCAGCGGGATCGGCTGTATTGGGATGCCAAGTACCGCCTCGTGGTAACTACCACCGGTCAGTGGGTTTGCCACCGAGGCGTTGCGCAAGGCCAGACGGCCAAGCAACCCCGAGACAAGCAAGATGCTTAGGGTAGCGATGACGATCTGCCAACGGATTCGTCGAGTCATGGGGATTTTAGATTTTAGATTTTAGATTTTAGATTTTGGATTGTGCGTGTGTTCAATCTAAAATCTAAAATCTATCCGGCCGAGCCGAAGATCGGCAGGCTCGTGATCAGCGACAGCAGAAGAAAAACCGCTGCCAATACAATCGTTGCCTGGTGCAGAGTCTTCTCCAGACCACGGCGCGTGCGGTAGATCGAGCTTGAGTCACTATTGGTCATACCTGCCGTGCGTGCCTGGATAACGACCAAGGTGATCAGCACTGCGCAAATGACGAGCAACGCAATATAGAGGGCCAGTTCCACAGAAACCTCTCCTTCAACGTGTGGGCCGGTAGGTGGCTCCGACAGTATACCATACCTCAATTGGCGATCCTATGGTTGCGAAATCTTTCACAACTGCTATGCTCCTTACATCCAATCGAGTGCAAAGCCATAAGCCGGGTTTATGGTATGATGAAGCGCATATCAGAGGCGGCATAAGCGCATTGTTTTCACACAAAGTAATGGGAGAAGCACACATGGAGTTCCAGTTCCCAGCCTATCTGAAACACCCTCGCCTTGAGGAGTGGATCAAGGACATGGCAGCCCTCTGCACACCCGATTCAGTCCATTTCTGCGATGGGTCGGATGAGGAGTACAGCACTCTCTGCGAGCAGATGGTTGAGAGTGGTACCTTTATCCGCCTGAACCCCGAGAAGCGCCCCAACAGCTTTCTCGCCCGATCCGATCCAAGTGATGTCGCCCGAGTCGAGGATCGCACCTACATCTGTAGTGTTGCGAAGGTTGATGCCGGCCCCACCAACAACTGGATGGCCCCCAAGGAGATGAAGGAGACCCTGACTCCACTCTTCACCGGCAGCATGCAGGGCCGTACGATGTACGTCATCCCTTTCAGCATGGGGCCACTCGGCTCGCCCATCGCCCATATTGGCGTGCAGCTCACCGACTCGCCCTACGTGGTCGTCAACATGAAACTGATGACCCGCATGGGCCGTGCGGTCTATGATGTCCTCGGTGCAGACGGCGAGTTCATCCCCTGCATGCACACGGTCGGCGCACCCCTGGCCCCCGGACAGAAGGATGTCTCCTGGCCCTGCAACCCAACCACCAAGTACATCGTTCACTTCCCCGAGGAGCGCGCAATCTGGTCGTATGGCTCGGGCTACGGCGGCAACGCTCTGCTCGGCAAGAAGTGCTTCGCCCTGCGCATCGCCTCGGTGATGGCCCGCCAGGAGGGTTGGCTGGCTGAGCATATGCTCATCTTGGGTGTGAAGGAGCCAAGCGGACGGAAAACCTACGTGGCCGCAGCCTTCCCCTCGGCCTGTGGTAAGACGAACTTTGCCATGCTTGCCCCGCCCAAGAGCTTCCAGGAAGAGGGCTGGGAAGTTACCACGATTGGCGACGACATCGCTTGGATCAAGCCCGGCCCAGACGGCAAGATCTACGCGATCAACCCTGAGGCTGGCTACTTCGGCGTCGCTCCTGGCACCTCGTACGAGACCAACGCGAGCGCGATGGAGAGCTGCGCCAAGGATACGATCTTCACCAACGTGGCCCTGACGGACGACGGCGATGTCTGGTGGGAGGGCATGACCAAAGAGAAGCCCGCGCACCTGATTGATTGGAAGGGCCAGGACTGGACGCCCGAGAGCCCGAATCCGTCTGCTCACGCCAACTCGCGATTCACCGCCCCGTCGCGCAATAACCCAGTTCTCGACCCGGCCTGGGACGATGCGCGTGGTGTGCCGATCAACGCCTTCATCTTCGGCGGTCGGCGCAGCGGCACCGTGCCCCTGGTCTACCAGGCATTCAACTGGACCTACGGCGTCTACCTTGCTGCCACCATGGGTTCCGAGACCACCGCCGCCGCCTTTGGCCAGCAGGGCGTGGTACGCCGCGATCCCTTCGCCATGCTGCCCTTCGCCGGCTATCACATGGCCGACTACTTCAACCACTGGCTGCAGTTTGGTCGCTCGATCTACAACCCGCCGAGAATCTTCGGCGTGAACTGGTTCCGCAAGGATGAGAACGGCAAGTTTGCGTGGCCCGGCTTTGGCGAGAACATGCGCGTCCTCAAGTGGATCGTGCAGCGCTCGCACGGCGAGGCGTTCAGCGTCGAGAGCCCGATTGGGTGGATCCCCAACTACGAGCACCTTGACTGGAGCGGGATGAACTTCTCGAAAGAGCAGTTCAACAAGATCATGAGCATTGACGTGAAGGCGTGGCAGCAGGAAGTTTTGCTGCACGAGGAGCTCTTCATTAAGCTCTACGACCGTCTCCCCAAGGAGCTGATCAACGTCCGCGACCTGATTCTCTCTAGCCTCTGGCGCACCCCCGAGAACTGGGGTTCCACCGAGTCGTAGG
>JBAXMH010000103.1:0-15517 GCA_037134395.1 Chloroflexales bacterium | reverse complement strand
AGGTTTTAGGTTTTAGGTTTCAGGTTTTAGGTTTTAGGTTTCAGGTTTCAGGTTTTAGGTGCCAGGTTTTAGGTTTTAGGTGCCAGGTGCCAGGTTTTAGGTGCCAGGTTTTAGGTTTTAGGTGCCAGGTGCCAGGTTTTAGGTTTTAGGTGCCAGGTGCCAGGTGCCAGGTGCCAGGCGCCAGACACCTGAAACCTGAAACCCAAAACCTGAAACCTGAAACCTTGTCCTAGAGCGCAATTGTAGCATGGTGCGCAGCCCACAAATATAATGCACCGTTTGTCGTACCGCGAAAGATACGCCCTCCGTATCAACCAGATCTCCCAATTCCCTCTAGTACTTTCAGTTGCTCACGATCAGCCTAATGACTAGGCGATCAGGCGAACTCCTTGGGTGTGTCATGCGGTCTACTATCAGTGATTGTACGACGCTGTGACACGTGAGGAGGATCGTGATGACCCACAACTGCGCCACTGAGGTTCGTCTTGCGCCGCGCTCTATGAGCCTGAGCGATCTGGAGTTGCTCTGGGGAAATTTTGGCCAGCACGTCCCGACCAGTGAGGATGTGCGTGGACGCTACCTTGCCCATGGGTGCCCTTTGCCGCCCCCGCCACCTCCGCCTGCCGCCGATCAGACCTGGCATCAGCCGCCATGTGCCTAACGAATTCTATCGTCGGTCATCCCTCACCCCACGTCCCTCTCCTCCTACGAGAAGGCTGGGATGAGGGATGACGCCACACGCATCCCTTGCCCAACCTGACATACCTAAGGAGACGGTATGGCTCATGTACCTCTACAGCGCAGCATCTCCCTTATTCTGCTCGCCCTGATGCTGTCCGTAATGGCGCTGGTAGCCCCGGCCCACGCTCAGGTTGCCAATGGCAACGGCTTCGCGAGCGCGGTGCCATGCCTGAGTAGCGCACCGGCGTTTGCCACAACCAGTATGGCAAACACGCTCTACCCCGGCGCGGCGGTGGCTCCCGCCGCCGACCCGGCGCTGCTCCAAGTTACCAGCGCCAGCCGCACATCCCTCGCCCCGATTGGCTCGGTGGCGACATTTGGGGAGAATAGCGATATTGCCAACGGCCTGGGTTCAACCTACGGCCTAGCCTATGATGACGGCAGCGTCAGCGGCATCCGCCGACTGTTTGTCGCCGCCTACCTCAAACGCAGTGTCTCCCTATCGCTGGTCGGGCTGGGTGCGATCTGGGAATACCGCTTCGCCACGGGGGCGTGGAGTCTGGCGGCGATTGTGCCGAACGTGGGTAACGATGGGCGCAGCACCCTGGATATTACCGACACGGGCATGATCGAGCAGGTGGGCAAGGTTGGTCTGGGCGACCTGGAGGTTTCGCCGGATGGGCGCACGCTCTATGCGATGAACCTGAACACCCGCAGCATCGCCCGCTACAACATTAGTAACAGTACGCTGGTTGCCCTGCCGGATCTGACCATCAACCTTGGCGTGATCAGCAGCAGCACGGCGGTGCAGGCCGACCTGCGCCCCTTCGCCATTGGCTTCTCGCCTATCTATGACCCCACCGGCACCCGCCGCCCAACTATGGTCGTGGGGGTGATCGACACTGCTGAGCGAAGTTCTGACACACAAGGTGTCACCCCCGACTGGATCTACCCGACCGCCTACGTCATGGCCTACAACGAAAACATCGCCACGGGCGTCGGCGGCTGGGTGATCTCGCTGGCGCAGAGTCTGCGATTCGCCGGGTTTCAGCACCGTGAGGATGGCACGACCTACTTTCCCATCCCACGGAATCCGGCACAGACGAGTACGTGGAACCCCTGGATGCCGATTGCGGTTGCGAGGGCGTCGGTGATTAAAACCCAGGGCGTGCGCTTCCCGGAGCCGCTTCTCACCGACATCGCCTATACCCAGGACGGGCAAACGATGTATGTGGGTCTGCGCGACCGTACGGGCGACCAGCTTTTTGGGAAGGAGCCACCGGCACCCGAGGAGTCGGTGTTGTCGCAGGGCGACGTGCTGACCTACAAATTGGTCGGCGGGAACTGGACGCTTCAGGCGAATACGTCGTCGGATACCTGGACGGTGAATGGCTGGAACGTGGGCGACTACTTTGATGACAACACCCACCTTTATCCCGGCAGCACCCCCGCCCATAACGACAACCTGATGGGTGCGGTGGGCGTCAGTCTCAGCGGCACGGGGCCGGGCAGCCTGCGTGAACAGGTGATGACAACCTCGCTCCTGGGAGCATCCAGCAGCGGCGTGCGGGTCTATCCCGCCACCGGCGGCGGGATCGTCGCGCAGCAGACCGTCACCTCGGCGGCGAACCCTGGGGGTGGCAAAGCGGCGTCCCTCGGTGATGTGGAATACCTCTGTAGCTACGCTCTTGTTGGCGGGCGGGTCTGGCAGGATACGAATGCGAACGGTGTGCAGGACGCGGGCGAACCGGCCTTCCCTGGCATCGCCCTGGATGTCTTCGCCCAGGGTGGCGACGCGAGTAGTCCGGCCCTGGCGACCCTGACTACCGACGCCAGCGGGAACTACCTGTTCGCTGTACCGCCAAACACCGCGATCAATATTCGCATTGCCGCCAGCAATCGCGCCGTCATGGTGAAGCAGGGCTGGCGGATCACCGACCCGAACCAGGGCGGAAATGACGCGACCGACAGCGACATCAGCGCGGTTGATGGCTACATCGAGATGCTCGGTCAGAACTACGGCACGGTGGGCGGCGGATTGACCGGCATGGCCGTGCCGATGCTCCCCAACCGGGGCGACCAGCGATCCCTTGACATCGGCCTGACCCAGGCAGCGCCCGTTGGCCAGATCGGCGACCGGGTGTGGGACGACACCAACCACAACGGCATCCAGGATGTCGGTGAACCGGGACACCCCGGCTATGCGGTGTCGCTTATCCCCGACCCGAAAAACTTAACCCTGGGGCTACCACCTAGTTATGTTACGGACTCAACGACGGACGCGAATGGCAATTACCGCTTCACCAACCTGCCGCCGGGACGTTACGCGGTGCGCTTTGCCGCACCCGCCGCCCCCTTCAGCGCAACGCTGCGCGATGTGGGGGCCACCGATGTGGGCGACAGCGATGTTGATGCGAGTACGAACTACACCAGTCCCTTCATCGCTATCGCGTCGGTGCCGGGTAACGTGAACAGCACCATTGATATGGGATTGTTTGGCGGGGTGCCGGATGTCTGGGTCAGCAAAAGTGGCCCGGCGCAGACCCTGGTGGGGAATACCTTCGCGTACACACTTGATTATGGCAACGCCGGGACGCTGGCAGCGGACGGCGTACAACTCCGCGACACACTACCCGCCGGGCTGACCTACGTGTCGGCCAGCCCCACGCCAAGCAGCGTCGGCGGGCAGGTGTTGACCTGGAATCTCAATACCCTGGCCATCGGACAGACCGGGCGCGTCACCCTGACTGTGCGCGCTCCGGCCAGCCTCACCCCGGCCAGTGCCGTCCAGCAATCGGTCGTCAACGTGGCCAGCATCAGCACGACCACGTTCAACAGCCCGCCGGGACTGAATGATCCGCCCGGAAACAACAGCAGCTCCAGCAGCGGCAGCATCGTCCGCCCCGAGGTGGGCATTACTAAGACGGCCCCGACCGCCGCCTTAGTGGGCGATGAGTTCAGCTACACCCTGAGCTATGCCAACACCGGCAGCATCGCCGCCGCGAGTGTGGTGATCGCCGACACGCTGCCCGTGGGAATCACGTTCGTCCGCTTCATCCAGAATCCCGGTGCCGTATGCAGCTACACGGCGGCCACTCGCTTAGTAAGTTGCGTTTTCCCCACCCTCGCGGCTAACACGAGCGGCACAGTGGTGATCGGCGTGAAGGCCGATGTGACCACCGCCGCGAGCGTGACCAACATGGCCACGATTGGTACGTTCACCGTCGGCGACACCTCTGCCGGGAACGTCAGCTTCGCCACTACGGCTATCCAATTCCCTGATCCCACCGTGTCTGTCAGCATCAGTCCGTCGCCGTTTCCGGTGGGCACCAGTGGCAGCATTACCGCCATCACAATCAATCAGGGGACGGGTGTGGCTCGCAGCACAACCCTAAGTATCCCGTTGCCCACCGGCGTGGCTCTGGGTACGTTGCCGAACGACTGTAGCTACACCGCCACCACGCGGGAGATCGCCTGCGACCTGGGAGATCTCGCCACCAACGCCACCGGCACGCGGGTTATCCCGATCAGCCTACCGGCAACCTTTACCGCCGATAGCTTCAGCGTGACCGCGAGCGTCGCCACAAGTACCCCGGAGCGCCCAGCCACCCTCGCCGACAACAGCGCCTCCGCCAGTGTCAGCGTCGTGCGGCCCAACGTCTACGTAACCGCCACCGGGCCAACCAGCATCGTCGGCCAGGGCAGCGTCTTCTGGTACACGGTGGATTACGGCAACCAGTACCGGGCCAACCCGAGCCTGACCCGCGCCGCCGATGACGTAGTGCTGACGGCATCCCTGCCGGCGGATGCGGATTTTGTGCAAACCGACGTGCCGCCGAGTAGCATCAGCGGGCCGGTACTCATCTGGAACCTGGGCCAACTGGCAGCCAACGCCAGCGGGCAGATCCATATCGTGGTGCAGACGAAAGTACCAGCGGGGACGACGCTGCACTTCGCCGCCGACATCAGCACGACTACGCCTGGTGACGATCTGAGCGATAACCACGCCACCGTGGACACGGATGTCGTGCAGCCGCCTGCCGAGGTCGGCCAGAGCGCGAGTAGCTTGAAGCTCGCCATTCACTCCGACCTTGATCCGAATAGCCAGGACTCGAACCCGACCAACGGTGTGTACGTCTCGGATGGCGCACAGATCGCGTGGCCTGCCGGTGAGGTGTTGGACTTCACCCCGCGCCTGAGCGGGATCACCTTTGGCGGTGGATCATTGCCCTTCCCGTATGAGTACCGGGCGCGGGTCGTGGGCTGGAGCGTGGCGGGCTTCGCCGTAAACGGAGTGGTGCGCGACCCGCAATCCGCTGATAGCCGAGGTCTGGCGGGATGCCGAGCCGGGGCGCACTCAACTAGCGGGCCGCAGCGATTAACCGGCTGCGCCTATGCCTACCTGGGCGGCGAGAACCGCAGTGCGATTGAGAACCCGGTGGCGATCAACGAGACCCAGATGACGAGCCAGGTTCACGCCTACTGGACGCAGCCACCCCCACCACCGATGCGCAGCGACGTATATTTGTACACTCTTGACCCGCTACGCTCGGTACAGATCGCCGTGCAGGTCGAGGTGGAGGTCTGGATTGTCAACGCCTTCCCCGGCAGCATCGGTGGCATGACGCTGCCCGAAATCCCGGTTGTTCCGTTGCCCGACCCAGCCCGCCAGCTTATCACCCAGGACTTCGACGTCACCCTGCTCGTGCCACGTAGCGTCGTCGGGCCAGGGAGTCGGTAGGGCGCAGATTGCCGCCCGCCCCCATCCCCAGCCCCTCCCCCACGCAGGGGGAGGGGAGACGAATCGCTTTCTGGTGCGGAATTTCCCCTCTCCCCTGGTGGGAGAGGGAGCAGGGGGAGAGAGGGCGCACGGACGGTACATCAGCCTTGATGCAGTCGGTAGATTGCCGATTGCCGACCAATGAAAAGGAGGAAGTCATGTGCAGGTATGCGATCCCACGCCGAAGGCAACGGCCCGCTGCATACAGTACCAGACCGCACAAGCGGCGCGGCCAAGCCCTGGTCGAGTTCATGATGGTGCTACCGGTTCTGCTGCTGCTCGTTCTCGGCCTGGTCGGGGTTGGCCAGGTACTCCTAGCCAACTACACGATGACCCAAGCGGCGCGAGTGGGCGCACATCAGGGGGCGCTCGCGGGTGGGGCGGCACCGGCGGCATCGAGCGCCGCCAAGGAGGTGATTAACGACGGGGTGGGAACCGACGCGGCAAACGCCATAATCGCCGTGAGCTGCACGCGCACACCCTGCCGTCGCTACGACCCGATCACCGTGCAGGTTTCCTACGCGGGCAACCTGTGGGTGCCGATACCGGGGTTGCTGGATCGCTTTAACGTGCGAGCTGAGGCCACCCGCGCCGCCGAGAGGGATAGCCAGTGATGTCACTACTGCACGCCAAAACACGCGGCCAATCCGCCGTCCTGATCGCCGTCGCCCTACCCTTCCTGATCGCCTTCATCCTGATGGTCATCGAGGTCTCTGAGCGCTGGCTGGAAGTGGCGATGGTTGAGGATGCGCTCCAGCAGGCCACCCGCTCGGCAGTGCAGACCTTCGACTACCCGGCGCTGGCCCGTGGCACGGGCGGTATGGGAGTTGCAACTTCCTGTGTCGGAGTTACCACCAGCAACGCCGGAGAATGCCGGGCGGTGATTGCCATCGCTGACCGCTTACTGCGCACGAACCTGACCGGCGTGCGTGGGCTGGACGAGCCGATTACCACCCTGGCCGACCGAGTGCGCTGGACGGTATGGCCTAACGGCGGAACCTGTCAGTACAGCACCGGGCAGGCCCAGACTGAGACCACTCCCCTGATTTGCGCCGAGGTGCGCCCGCAGATGCGTGGCCTGGTGGGATGGGGAAACTTCACACCGCTGATTACCGCCGCCGATACCCTGGATACGACTCAATAGCAGATTGCAGATTGCAGATTGCAGAACCTCACATCGGGTGTTCAATCGGCAATCACCCATCTGTAATCCCACAGGAGGAACGCATGTCCGCCACCGCACCTGTTGCCGCGCCCCTTGGGCAAGCCCTCACCCGCAAGCGGGCCAACCCGTTGCCCGCGATCATCCTCGCCGTCGGCCTGATCGCCGCCATCGTCCTGGCATCCCTCGGCTTCCTGGAGAGCCGCAAGGCCGAGTCTGTGGTTGTCCTTGTCCGCGACGTACCCTACGGCCAGCAGATCCGCGCCGAGGATCTGGGCAACGTCGAGTTGCCCCTGCATCGTCCCGCCCAACTGGCCGGTATCGTCAGCCCAACGTCGGTCATCGGCCAGTACGCCGCACGCAACCTGGGTGCCAACGACCTGCTTCAGCCCGCCATGCTTATGGCCCAACCGCCAACCCAGCCGGTCTACCCCAATGGTGAGGCGCTGTCGGCAAATATGGTACCCCTGCCCTTCGCCACCACCAGCGTCGGGCCGATCACCTTCCGCGACCGGCTGAATATTGGGTTCAACGATCCAAGCGGCGCGGCGGATCTGTGCGATGAGGCCCGCACGGCGGTCGGGAATCAGCGACCTTCTGCGGTGTCGGCGGCAGCGACGGCGACGGCGCGGCCCTATGCCTGTCGCCTGCTCAGTTCGGTACGTGTGCTCTATGTAGACGAGGGTGGAAGCGTGGCCTACCTGGAACTGACGCCCTACCAGGCTCACACCATCTGGGCGCTCCAGGCCGCCGGGCTTCAGCTCTGGGGCGAACGCTACGGTGCCGCATCCACACCCCTGGAGGCTCTTGACCGCCTCGACATTGGACAGATAACTCTCGACGCTCTGAAGGCACCCGCCGCCCCTGGCGCGATCCCCGGCGCGAGTGGCGCGATCCCCGGCAGCGAGCAGCCGTGATGCGAGGGAGTCTACCGCCGCTCACCCCTCACCCCCCAGCCCCCTCTCCCACCAGGGGAGAGGGGGGGTCGAACCGGCTCTGGTGCGGAATCTCCCCTCTCCCCCGGTGGGAGAGGGGCAGGGGGTGAGGGGGTACGGTCGGCATGGGATCTGCTGTGTGAAAAGTATTGCACTCAATCTGCAATCACCAAAGGAGTACCCTGGTATGAACTTCGATAGCACCGGCACCTACACCACAGACGTAGACACAGCGGCGGTTAGTGAGGAGTTGAACATGCTCGTGCGCAGCGGTCGTATGCGCTGCTGCTGGCAACTTCCACCCGAGGAGGTGTTTGAACTCCTTGGCGTGGGTGGCCACCTGCGGGCTGCCGACTGGGCCAAGATCGGGTGGTACGGCCCCCTAGAGATCTGGCGCGACCCTGAACACGAGGTTTCGGACATCCTGTTCAACGGTTCTGAGAGCGACCCCTTCTTCGTCATCCAGCGCGGCGCGATGGTGAATACCGGCGTGGTTGTCCACCCGCTCTGGATGAGTTGGCTGCGCTGCCAGTTGCTCCGGCGTAGCGGGAAGCTCTCGCCCATGCTCGACGATAACCCGGATCTGCTGATGGCCCAGGGCGTGGCCGACCGGCTGCGCTACGCGGTGACGATGCCCCCCGCCACACCCCACGGCATCTCGCTGTCGGTGCGCCTGCTGCCCGAACGCTGGCGCAGCCTTGATGATTTGGTGCAGGCCGGGACGATCACTCGCGAGGCGGCGGATCTGCTGCTGGAGGCGTTAGCCTGTGGGGCGTCCGTGCTGGTGTCGGGGGCCACCGGCAGCGGCAAGACCACCCTAACCGCCGCGATCACTCAGGCGGTGGGACGGAGCAAGCGATTGGTGATGATCGAGGACGGCGGAGAGTTGCCGCGCAGCGTGAATAGCCTGCACGTCGAGGCACTTGACGGCGAGGGCGGGTTCAGCCGGGCGGTGAAGTTTGCTCTGCGCCAGAAGCCGAGCCACATCGTGGTGGGCGAAGTTCGTGGCAGCGAGGCCATCGCCATGCTCCAGGCGGCGGCCACTGGCCACCCCGGCATCGGCACCATCCACGCCGGTGGTGCGCAGGGTGCCCTGCGCAACCTTGAGCGCATGGCTATGCTCGGACTCGCTGCCGAGTCTGGCGGAGCTGGTCAGGCCGCCGCCCAGATCGTCCGTAGCCTGATCACCTCCGATGTGGTCAGCCTGATCGTCGTGCAGATCGGTCAGACACCCAGCGGCCACCGCGCCGTCCTCGCTATTGAGGAGGTGCTGCGCCAGGGTTCGCAGGGACAGAGCGGCGATCACTTTCCGACCGGGGCGCTCTTCCGCCACGACCCGCATGCCAACGCGCTGTTGCGGGTGGGTAATGTGAACGGAGCCTGGGGACTGGGACGATTGTAGATTGCGGATTGTAGATTGCGGATTGTGGATTGTTGTGGATAACGCGCTCAATCCACAATCATCACAAGGAGAATTCTCATGGAACTGGTGATCTTCAGTGCGCTCGACGGACTCCATGCCCGCATCGAATCCCTACGCGATTTGGCGGTACTGACGCCCTCGCGACTCGATCAGGTTCACCGCTTGCTCTCCAGCGAGCGCCCGCCCGACGCCCTCTACCTCGATGATAGCCGCAGCGTGCCTCTGCCCGACCTCTGGCGTAGCGCGGCTATTGCTCAGCAGGCGGGAGTGCGCGTGCTGCTCAACCTCTACGGCCCGTCCCGTTCGGCCTTGAACGATGCCCAGAGCGCCGGTATCCCCGCCGTCAGCATGGCCAATGCCGATGATGTAGTTACCTGGATCGGCGCGCAGCTTGGTCTGGCCTCCGGCGGCGGCTCGCGCCGTCTGCCTGTGGTGGCGGTGGGCGCGGCCAAGGGCGGCATCGGCAAAACCTTCGCCACCTGCGTGCTGGCCGAGGGTTTGCGGCGGCGCGGCCTGCGCGTCCTCGTCTGGGACAGCGACATCTCAAACCCAGGGCTGGTGCCGGCTTTCCGCGTTCCCTCCAGCGCGCCTTCTTACCTGCACCTCATCCAGCGCGGCCCGGCCTACTGGAATCCCACCGGCATTCGGCCCTTCATTTACGCGCCCGAGTATACCAGGGGCGGCAGCACAGGCTGGGGTGAGATTGATTTTCTGATCGGTTCGCATAATGTGGCCCGCGCCGAGAACGATGTGCGCTTGCCCGACTGGCAGAGTTTCTTTGAGGGCGTATCGGCCACAGATGGTTACGACCTTGTGCTGATTGACACCCCGCCCGACTATCTGCGGCGGCCCTACGCAACCCACGTACTCCAGCAGGGCGGCACGGTGATTCTGCCCGCACCCCCCGGTGCCCGCGAGCGCATGGGCGTCGGCCATATGCTCGACCACTTCAATGATCACATCCCTACTCGCCTTGATCACTGCCTGCTGCTCTTTATGGAACCCGAGCGCGGCGTAACGTCAACCGTTGGCGATGTCGCCAGTCTCTTCTCCCGCCGCTACCCGCAAGTTGGCGCACTCGGCACCCTGCCCCGTTCGCCCCGCCTGGCTAGCATGGCCGACGAGTACGACGGCTATATCTCCATGCTCGATCTGGGGCCGCACAGCTCCTTCACCCAAGCTACGCATCGCGTGATCGAAACCCTCTGCTCCCGCATTGGTCTTTCGCCGAGCCTGCCCATGCCCCGCACGAGCCCCTGGCGTCGCCTCGTGGCCGGGTTCCAGGGGGACAGGCCCGCCGCACCGGCGATGGCGTAGGGGAAGGTTTTACACTTTGCCGCCGGTCAGCCCTCGCCCCCCCTAGCCCCCCCGCAAGCAGGGGGGAACCAATACGTTTTCCCCTCCCGCTTGCGGGGGGGCTAGGGGGGGTACGGTAGGGAAGGTTTTACACTTTGCCGCCGGTCAGCCCTCACCCCCAGCCCCCTCTCCCAGAACGGGAGAGGGGGAGCCGGAAGATTTCTGATGTGCGATTCTGCCTCCTGCCTCCTGCCTCCTGCCTCCTGCCTGGAGCGGGGGTGAGGGGCCACTATAAGAGGAGATGTAATGCAACCATCATCCCGCCCACTTACGGTAATTGAGGACGGAGGATTATCCTCCATCACGTCCGTAGCCTCCCGCCGTCCGCAGTCCGCCCCCACCGACGACCCGGCCATTCTCCAGGCTGTGCGCGATGCCCTGCTGGATCGGCTTGACGCATCGCTGCTCGATCCGGTCTCCCCGGCGTCGCTGCGTGACCCAGAGGTGTTACGTGTGCTGCGCGAACTGATTGGTCGCCAGATCGAGCAGGGTTTTGGCCCTCTGCGCAGCTTGCCTATGGATGATGCGGGACTCCTGCATCTCTTCCAGGAGTCGCTGGGCTGGGGGCCGGCTCAGCCCTACCTTGACGACGAACGTATCCAGGAGGTCAAGATCATTGGGGATATGATTATGGTGCAGGAGGAAGGTGCGGACTTCGCGATGGCCCCCGAACACTTCACCAGCCCGCGCCAGCCCCTCGACCGCGCTCTGCTTCTGGCGGCCCGGCTCAATGTCTCCCTTAGCCGCGCCCATCCCCAGGATACGCTGCCTTTGGCTCACGGCACTCGCGTCCATGTCACCATCCCGCCCTGCACGCCCGAGGAGAGCGCCCTGATCTGTATCCGCCGTGGTCGCCGCGCCGCCTGGGGTCTCGATGACATTATTTCACGCGGAGCGTGTGACGCGACCGTGGGCGACCTCCTGCGGCTCCTGGTGCGGGCCGGTTGCTCCTTCTTGATCGCGGGTGAGACCGGCAGCGGCAAGACGGCCCTGCTGGAGGCGATTGTCAATTCGTGGCCCGGTGAACCTCACGTGATCACTATTGAGGATAATACTCAGGAGATCAATGTGCGCCACCGTGCCTGGACCCGCGAGCTCGTGCAGAGCGCCCTGGAGCCGGGGGCGTTTGGTCGCGCTGCCCGCGAAGTATTACGCCAGACGCCTTCGCTGGTGGCTCCTGGCGAAACCCGCGCCGAGGAAGCCGGAGCCATTCTCGCAGTGGCGGTGAGCGGCCACGCGGTGGTGACGACCATCCACGCCCGTTCGGCGGCCCGCGCCGTGCTGCGCTTTGCTGACTGCGCAGCAATGCCAGGAGCCTATATCTACGAAGGCCGACGTGAGAACGCCCTGGAAGATGCCTGCGATAACTTTCAGGTGGTGGTGCATATCGAGAAGGTTGGCGGGCGGCGCTATATTGACGAACTGTTGCTGCTGAACGGAACTGAGGATGTGGTTGGACGGCTGCGCCCGCGCATTGTGCGTCTGGCGTGGTCGGAGCCATCCGAGGGCGGGATGCTCTGGCGGGTAGCGGCCTCTGCCCAGGGCGACGAACTGGTGTGGGCGGGGGAGAATCGCACCCCCGACGCTCTGACCCGTCGGCTGCATCTGCTTGGTACCCACGCCCAGGTGCGATCTGCCTCCAGCACCCGCGCCGCCGTCACCGAGGCAATCGCCCGTGCCGATGGGGTGATCCGTGCGGGTAGTTGTGAGCAGGCGCTGGCCATTCTGCGCCGGGCCTGGGCGGATCGCCACGACGAGCGGCTGGCCGCCGCCGCCCAGCGTGCCCTGGAGATCGATCTCGCCGTTGCCTCACGCTACGCCGATACGGGCCGCCAGATCGCCGATCAGGTTTCCACCGCTCTGCGTGCCCGCCGCTGGGACGAGGCGCGCACGATCTACGAGGGCGTGGCCACAAACTTGGCCCTCTATGCGGCCCACACGCCCGCCGGTGGCTGGCCCGCCCTGGCCGCTATGATCGTGGCCGGCGAGTCATCTGATCACGCGGCTCGCGATGCCGCCGCCCGCGCCGAGGCCGCCATTGCCCAGGGCCGCGCCCGCGATGCCGCCGACATCCTATCCTCCGCCGATCCGTCCCGCCTCTCGGACTCCGCCGCCGTCGAGGTGCTGCGTACCCGCCGCGCCGCCCTGTCTCTGCTCTGCGCCGCCGGTGAACTGAGTCCCGATGCCCTCATCCCCGTGGATGCCGCACTCGCTGCCTATCGAGGGAACGCCCATGTCTGATCTCCTCACCACAACCACCCATCCCGCCAGCGCATGGCTGATTAGTGCCACACCGCCAGCCCTGGTCTCCGCCGTCCTGCTGGTTTCCACCCTGCTTCTGCGCGACCGACTAGCTTTGGCCTTGGCCCTGGCCCAATCCAAAATTTCCGCCCGACGGCATGGTGCCTCCCGGCCACGCCCTGACCCGGCCCTGACGTGGGTGCCGACCACGATTGACCCGAGCCGGACGGTGATCATCTGCGCCGGAGTGGTGGCTGTCGTCGCCGCAGCCCTTAGCTTCGCCGCACCCATCTTCCTGGCCCTGGCCCTCTCCGCGCCCTTTGCCGCTGCCCTGATCTGGATACTGCTTACCTTCGCCGAAGCCCGCTACGTCGGCCTGATTGACCGCGATCTGACGGCAGCCCTCGGACGGATGAGCGCACTGCTCAGGAGCGGCAGCGGGTTTCGCACGGCCCTTGAGCGCGTGCTGGTGGATATGCCAGAGGGGCCGCTGCGCGATGAGTGGGGCTACCTGCTCACGCGCCAGGGAGCCAACCTGGAATCCGGCGGGATCGCCACCCCCCAGCAGGTCGTGGCCGCCCTGGCCGAGCAGACCGCCTCCGCACGCCAGGCCACCCTGCTCAGCCACCTAAGCGTTGCCGTCGGACAGCCCCAGGATGTGCTGGCCCGCCGCTGCGAAGCCGCCTACGACGCCATCCAGTCATCGGATCGTCGGCGGGAAGAAGCTGTCACCGAACTGGCCCAGATGCGCTACAGCGGCATGGCCGTGGGAATGGCCGGGATCGCCATGGCCGCCTACCTCACCCTCACCCAATGGGAGCGAGTCGTTGCCGCCTACAGTACGCCACTCGGCATCATCGTGGGTACGGTGGTGATCGCCGCCCTGGCCCTGCCGATCATTGGCGGGCTATTGCTCGCCCGCGCCGCTGACGTGGATTACTAGGATAGCCGATAGCCGATAGCCGGACAGCCCTCACCCCCCAGCCCCCTCTCCCAGCACGGGAGAGGGGGGGCGAAGTCGTCCTCGGAATCCCCCCTCTCCCCTCGTGGGAGAGGGGCCGGGGGTGAGGGGGCGAAGTCGGTATGAAATTGTAAGGAGAAACCTATGCAAGACCTACTCATCGTACCGGGCGCACCCTACTTTCTCGGTGCCCTGGCTGGATGTCTGCTCGCCGGACTTGGCCTTACACAGTTCGCCCCGCGTACCGCGCCCGTCGGCCCGACTACGCCGCGCCTGAGTCCGTCGGCCCGTCTCGCCGTCGGCCAGATCGCGGGCGTCTCCCTGGCCGCCATGTTCCTGCTCGCCGTTGTCGCCGGGGACGTTCGGGGCGGCGCACGCAACCTGCTTCTGGTGATGGCAATGGGAGCCTACCTCAGCCTTGGATTGGTGATACCCCGTCGGCCCATTGTGCGCCGTCAGCAAGAGGCTGCCGAGTTGCGCCGACTCACCCCTGGTATGATCGCCTTTGTGCGCGTGGGACTCAGCAGTTTCGAGTCGCCTACTGCGATTATGAGCCGCTACGTCGCCCAGACCCACCCGCGTCTCGCCCCTATGCGTCATCTGGTAGCCGAGGCGCTCCAGATCGGACAGGATCGTCGCCTGCGTCCCTTCGCGGCCCTCGCCGCCGCCGCCCGCCCGCGTGACTGTCGTGAACTGACCGACGTCACCGATGCCTTGGCTCAGTCCGAGGCCGAAGGTGCCTCCGCCGATATTGTCCTCGCCGCGCAGCAGGCCACCCTAGAACTGATCCTCCAGAGCGAGTTCAAACGTGAGTTGCGCCGCCGCACCATGTACCTGCTGCTAATGGTGGCCGTCAGTCTGGTGGTCGGAATCCTCATCAACCTGCTCTGGATTATGACCAAGGGCGGGGCGGCGTTCATGCAGATGGGGTGATACGAGATTCCGTAGAGACGCCCCGCCGGGGCGTCTCTACTTTACGTGGTCGGCCCGACAACATCGGCGACGACAAAATCCCGGCCCGGTTGCTGACGCTGAACCGAGAGCGGGCAGCAGCGGTCACACGGCATACTGCGCCACCAGAGCCTTAACCTGATCAAACTGCTTCGTATCGGCAAAACCCTGGCGCGGGATGACGATGGCCCGCGAGTCGTCAACAAGAATAAAGATATGCGCGTCGGTCATCGCCGTCTGACCAATCGCAGTCCAGGGCGCACGAACCTCACGACCTTTCGCCGTCTGGACAATCAGGTTCGGCAAGATCGTGACCGTATACGCACCCGCCCCATCCTTACCCGGCCCCTGCGCAATCTGCATCGCGATTCGCTTCCGAATATTGTTCTCAAAGCGGCGCGGGAAGAGGAAGAGCATAAAGACCGCCAGCACGCACGGCACCACCCAATCAATCGGCATAAGCTGCTTATCGCTGTCGAGCAGGTAGACCGTACCAAGGGAAGCCAGGAACATCGCAATCGGGACGAGCAGATGCAGAATGCGCGCCTGGAGCTGCGCACGAGGGTTGGCACGCAATTGCTGGAGGCCAAGCTCGATCAGATCCTCGGTTTTGACACTGTAGTGAAACACTGGCATAAGGGACGCTCCGTTAAGGTTCGCGGGGGGGAACTGCCATTATACGCACAGAAGTCACGCCGTTGCGTTGCGCGGCTTTGCGTCGTTGCGCCTTTGCGTCAGACGATATACGCGGGTGACGCAAGGAATGAGAAGATGCTCGGACGGAATGTGCGGGTACGCCACAAAACAGAAGTCATGCCGTTGCGCGGCTTTGCGTCGTTGCGCCTTTGCGTCAGATGATATACGCGGGTGACGCAAAGACGCGAAGACGCAAAGAGTGAGAAGATGCTCGGACGGAATGTGCGGATACACCGAAAATATGTGTTATCCTCTCAGACAACTATGTGATTCGCGTACAACTATCGGCTATCGGCTATCGGCTATCGGCTATCGGCTATCGGCTATCGGC
>JBAXMH010000102.1:0-15523 GCA_037134395.1 Chloroflexales bacterium | reverse complement strand
AATACCCCCTCTCCCCTCGTGGGAGAGGGGGCAGGGGGAGAGGGGGTTCACCGACTTTGCATCAGCCCTGGTACCATTCCCCATCCATCTCCTCGCTCGGCAAGCATGTGCTATACTGAGGCGTTTCATGTGATGGCCCGCGCAGCCCGCCCGTACTCCGGTTTGCCTAGACGGTGATAGGGGTCGTTGGTAGAGGAAGATTGATGTCACCTACAGATACAGTAATAGATGGTCGTCGGCCTGGAACCCCAGTTCGGCTCAGCGCACTGCGCTGTGTCGTCTATGAGATTGCCCTAAATGGCTGGCGTATCCTCCACGAAACGGTCAATGATTTTAGCCTCTGGCGAATCATTGAGTACCCGTGGTCCACGCAGGCTCTCGGGCTTCGCCGGGGCGACCTCGTTCTCGATATTGGCTCCGGCACCTCCTCCTACCCACATATGCTAGCAAAAGAGGGCGTTGATGTGGTGGTGCTTGAACTCGACGCCGACCGGGTGCGCTGGCAGCTCGCGAAGCGTCGTACGACCGCCCGCCCTGGTGATGGTCGCTTCTTCCCGCTGGTGGCCAGCGCGACAGAGATGCCGATCCGGAATGAGAGTATTGAGCGCCTCGCCGCCGTCTCCTCGCTGGAGCATATCCCCGATGATGAGTCGGTTGGCCAGGAGATCGGGCGTGTCCTCGCTCGTGGCGGCCTCGCCGCCATCACGATCCCGTACACGAGTACCGAGCGCACAAGTTTCTTTCAGGGAATCAGGAAATTCGTTCAGGTTCAGCGCAACGCCTTTGTGCAAGAGGGGAAGGCTGGCTCCTTTTTTCGCTTCTATACCGACGCGGATATTGAGCGAGTCTATGTGCGCCCTGCGGATGCCCGTGTTGGCGAGTGGCGCGGATTTGGCCGCTCGTGGCTGAATGGGCGCTATCACGAGACACGGCTAACGAAGTACTGGCGGCGCTACGTCCTCAAGGATCTCTTCCTCGCGCTGATCGTTCATCCGCTTGAGGAGCGCTTTGACCGCAGTGACCCGCTCTATGTCATGTTTACGATCCGTAAACCCTGACGAGGACGTGCCGCCAGGAACGCGGCTTTATCATGCGAGTTCTCTATTTCATCCCACGCTACGATAGCGCCGCGATGGGAAACCGTATCCATACCGAGGTTATCGCCGAGTGGCGCGCCCAGGGTATTTCCGCTGAGGTGATCACCCTCGCCACGGGGATTCATCAGCTCACCACCCGTGTTGAGGAGAGTGTCACGGTTCACCGCCTCCCGGTGAGTGCCGGGTACCTCGCGAAACTGGCGAATCGCGCTGTTGCGGCGATCTGGCCCTACCCCTACCTGGCGGGGGCGATTGCCCACTACCGGCGATTCATCCGTCACGCGCACTACGATCTCGTTCATATCGAGACGGCCTTTCCCCTCGGTCTCGTTGCGACTCTCGCCCCCCGCCGTGGATCGCCGCCGCTCGCCATCACCTTGCCCGGTGCCGACATTATGGCCGAGCCCGCGTATGACTACGGCTACGGTCGCTTCCGTGCCGTGCGCGCCACACTCCCGCAGGTCTTTCGTCGCGCCCTGGTGCTTCGCGCAGACTCGCCCCAGATCCGCGATCTGGCAGTGCGGCTAGGGGCCAACCCACATAAAGTTGTCGCCATCCCCTACAACATTACCGCTGACAGTTTTCCTCCCTCCGACGTCCCGCTGCCAGAGTTGCGCCGCCGGAGCCGAGAGATGCTGGTGGCGCGTCACTCGCTCGATCCCGCCCGCCCCATTGTGGTGAGCCTGAACCGACTGCACCCGTTTAAGGGCATCGCCTACTTGATAGATGCGCTGCCAGCGGCACGGGCGCGTGGCCTGCACCCTCAGGTGCTCATCGTTGGCCCGAGCCGCAGCACACCGCAATTTGGTGACTATGGCGACTATCTGTTGCGGCGAGCGACGGATCTCGGCGTCCGTGACGATGTGACCATGGTCGGTGGCATACCACACCACGAGGCGCTGTCGTACCTCGCCGCCGCTGATGCGGTGGTGGTGCCATCCGTCTCCGAGTCGTTCAGCCGTGTGGTGATTGAGGCCGCTGCTGTTGGCACTCCGCCGGTGGTGACGCGCACGACCGGGGCGAGTGCCTATGTGGCAGAGCAGCATGCGGGGGTGCTTGTGGAGCCGCGATCGGGTGAGGCCATTGCTCAGGCGCTGGCAACCCTCCTCGCCGATACGGATACGTGGGCGGGATACAGCCGACGGGCCGCTGCAATGGCTCCGGCCTTCAGCTCGGCCCAGATCGCCACGGATCTGCTGCGGCTCTACCGCAGTGTTTTGGCATCGAAATCGTAGATCGGACGGAGTCTGCCTAGATTATCGCCTGCCCGTTCACAGCCCTGGGACACGTAGGGTGACATTTTTTGTACTCTATGCAGATGAGGCGTTTGAACGGTATAATGTGGTTCACCTGCCAGATGGCTTCGTGACGCATCGTCCAGGAGCGACCGACGATAATCAGACAGAGCAGACACCGCAATGACAGAGGTTGTCCAACGGAGAAATGCGGCCTCGCCAGGGATGGCGCTCCTGCCGCTTAAGTTCGCCCCACCGCCCGCACGTAGCGAGGCGCTGCTGCGCCCTGACCTCCAGGCACTACTGGCCGAGGTGCGTCTGCGTCCGGCGACTTTGGTGATAGCACCGGCTGGCTATGGCAAGACAACCCTGCTCACCCAGTGGATCGTGGAACTGATCCGCACGGGGGCCAATGTGTGCTGGCTCGGTCTCGACGCGGGCGATAGCGTCCCTGCATTGCTCCTGGCCTACCTGATCAATGCGTTCCGAAACCACCTACCCGATGAGGGCGAGCAGGCGTGGCGTATCCTCCAAAGCACCGCCGACCTCCAGCGTGATTGGCCTCTGGTGGCGGGTGCCCTGTTCAGTGAGCTTCAGAGCGAGCTGAATACGCCGACCTTCTTGATTATTGACGATTTTCACCTGATCGGTGATGGCCCGATCACCAGCGCACTCCTCAGTTACCTGCTGCGAACCGCCCCCCCAACCCTGCATATTGTGGTGGCTTCGCGTCGGCCTATCAGCATCGCTCCGTTGCCGCGTATGCGCGCCGAGGATCATCTGGTTGAGGTCGAACGGTCCGACCTCTCCCTCACCTGGGAAGAGACGGCTGCCTTACTGGAACGTAGTGGCGTCGTACTGGGCGATGAGGATCTTCGCTTGCTCCTAACCCGCACCGAGGGCTGGGTCCTCAGTGTGCAATTAGCCGCCCGCGCTCTGGCGCGCCAAGACCCCGCCCAGCGTTCGGCGTACCTTCACGCTCTCGACAGTAACCAGCAGCACTTGTTTGAGTACCTTGCCTCCGAGGTCATGGCTGATCTGTCGCCAGACCTGATTGCCTTCCTTTCCCGCGCCGCTCTGGCCGAGCAGGTGGATGGTGATCTCCTCGCCGAGGCGTTGCCGCTGCCGGAGGCCGAGCAACTGCTCGCCCACAGCATCCAGCTTGGCCTGCCGATCACCGTCGTTGATGGCCGCGAGGATTCGGGGCGTAGCTACCGCTTCCACCCGCTCTGGCAGCGTCTCCTGCGCGAACGTAGCGATCAGCTCTTGACAAAGGCCGAATTGACGGCGCTTCACCATCGCTATGGCTTGGCCTTCCAGCGGCGCGGACGCTTGGAGGCGGCCCTCAATCACTACGCCGCTGCGGGCGACGAGCATCTGATCGCCCGCGTCCTGTGCGAACAGGCGTGGCCGCTGATCAACACTCCCCAGCGTGATACCATTCGTACCTGGATTACCCGTCTGCCCGCCGACCTGCGCGACCACGACCCAGAGCTTTTGCACATGTTGGGCCAGAGCCTCGCTGTTGCCAGCAGCGACCAGGCTCTGGCTACCATAAGTCGGGCTGCTGAGATCTATCAGGCCCAGGGGAACGCCCAGCGCGAGCTACGTGCCTTGAGCGATATGGCCGCTCTGATCTTCTGGGAGGATCGCCCCGCCGATTTCGTCGCTGTATGTGTACGTGCGGTGCGCGCCGCCAACCGTAGCCGCGACGCCTGGGCGCGTGGGGCGGCGATGGCGAGTGTGGCCGCCCTTCTCTATAGCCGTGGGCGCTATGCTGCTGCCCTGCGCGTAGCCGACCACGCCGACCGTCACCCGCGTGGCACTTTCTGGCAGTGGCTCCTGGCGATGATCGTGAGCTCGATCCAGATCCAGCAAGGCTACCCCGCCGCTGCCCTGATCACGATCACCGCCGCCCTGGAGATCCCGCAGGTGGATCGTGATGACCGCCTGCGCCAGAATCTGCTGCGACTCCAGGCGATGGCACTCTACCTCCAGGGCCAGATCCTCGATGCAACCGGGGTTGCTCTCGATGCCCACCGGCGCCTGAGCGATTTCTCAAATGAGGGAATGATCGGCAGCAGCGCGATGTTTCTTGCGCTGCTGCTGCTTGAACAGGGCCACCACGAAGAGGCGGCTACCTATTTGGCACGGGCGAGGGCGGTGGCCAACCGCGCCGGTGCCGGTGCCCTCCTCGCCCGCGTCCACGTCCTCGATGCCTATGCCTATCTGCGCTCCGACCAGCCCACCCAGGCTGCTGCCGCCGCTGTTAATCTGCTGCGCCAGGTACGTGTACCCAGCGCCGAGGCAGTTGGCGACCGACCGCATGTGTTCCAGCGCGACATCGCCCCAGTCGGCGAGTCACCTTTCGCCACCTTGGCCACCCACGATCTCTGGATGCAAATCCTGCTGCTCATCTCCCTTGGCGAAGGCGGCGAGGATCAGCGGGCCGACAGCCTCGCCAATGAACTCGTCTCCGAGATGTCGCAGCGCGGCGATGGGCTTTTCCTTGCGCTAGCCCGCTTCTACCGGGCATCACTGGCCCGACGGCGCGGCGATAATGTGACTTTCGATACGGATATGCGGGCCGGATGGCAGATCTGTGAGGAGTATGGGTTCGGCTACCTGCCCTTCCTGCCCCCCGCCACAATTGAGGCAGCGGCGGCCCAAGATCTCCAGATGGGGATTGCCACCCGTGTTGTCGGCGAAGTGCTGCGCCGCCAGATGCCTGCCGAGGCTCCCGGCCTGCTCCTGCGCATGCTTGACACTAAGCCTGGGCCGAGCGCCCGCACTCGTATCGCGCAACTCCTTGGCGACTCTGGGGCATCCTTAGCGTACCCAGCCCTTCGCTCCATGCTCAAGGATCGCCACGGCCCCGTGCGCCTCGCCGCTGAACAGGCTCTGGAACGGCTCGTCTATCGCCCCGCGTACACCCTCCGCGTCCGCAGCCTCGGCGGGTTTGGCGTCTGGCGCGGCGAGGTGGAGATCCGCGACCGTGATTGGCGGAGTATCAAGGCCCGCCAGTTGCTCCAGTTGCTCTTGGTGGAGCGCGGACGTATGCTGCCCCGTGATCGGATTATGGACATGCTCTGGCCCGGCCTTGAGGTTGAGGCCGCCGCAAATAATTTGCGCGTGACGCTCTCGCGGCTCACCAAGGCGATCGAGCCCAACCGGCCCGAGGGCGCACCCACGTATTATATTATTCAGCAGGGCGACACCTACGGATTCAATGTCGAAAGTGACCATAACTACGATGCGACCGAGTTCTCGATGAAGGCCGACCAGGCACGCAACGTGTTCCATCGGGGCCGACGTGACGAGGCTCTCGTCCTTTACCGACAGGCGGTTGATCTCTACGGCGGCACCTTCCTGCCCGATTGCCTCTATGACGACTGGTCGGTGGTGGAGCGCGAGCGGCTGGGCCTGCTCTTCACCGAGGTCTCGCTACGGCTGGGGGCGATGCTGATCGAGGATGATCAGCCCCACGAGGCGATTGGCCTGGCCTGGCGTGTGCTGGAGTATGACCAAGCCCAGGAAGAGGCGTACCAGTTGCTCATGCGCGCCTATGGCGGTCTCGGCGAGCGAAGCACGGCGCTGCGCATCTACGCCCGCTGTGTTGTGGCCCTCGAACAAGATCTCGGCGTCGAGCCGCTGCCGCAGACGGTGGCGATCTACCAGCAGATCAAAAGTGGGGCCGACAAGGTTTACGGTGAGCCACCCGCGATCCGGGCATGGTAGCAGGTGTAAAGTCAGCGTACCCCCTCTCCCCCTGCCCCCTCTCCCACCAAGGGAGAGGGGATTTCCGCACGAGAAAGCTCTCCGGCTCCCCTCCCCCCGCCTGGGGGAGGGGCTGGGGGTGGGGGCGGGCGGCACCCTAGAGACTGTGCATCAGTCCTGGTAGCCGGGACGATCAATGGGCGATGCTATAATAAAGGGCAGCGCCGACACCTATGTCCAATGAAGAGCAGCACCTTATAGAGTCTGCGCAGCGCGGAGACGTTGACTCGTTCAACCAACTGGTGCGGCTCTACGAGATGCGTGTCTACAACCTGTGCTATCGCATGCTGGGCGACCCCGACGCTGCCGCCGACACTGCGCAGGACACGTTTATCTCCGCGTATCGTCACCTCGACCGCTTTCGGGGCGGCATGTTTCGCGCATGGCTGCTGCGGATTGCCACAAACGCCTGCTACGATGCTCTGCGCGCCCGCAAGCGCCGCCCCTCAACATCACTCCAGGCTCTCGGTAACGCTGATGATGACGGCGTTGGCTTTGATCTGCCCGACCAGGGCGAGCAACCCGACGATGTTGCTCTGCGCCACGAACTGGCCGCCGCCATAACTCGCGGGCTCGCCGATCTGCCCGAGGATCAGCGCCTGGTGATCATCCTCAGCGACATTCAGGGCATGGCCTACGAGGAGATCGCCGCAGTGACCGGGGCAAACCTCGGCACGGTCAAGTCACGCCTAAGCCGGGGGCGGGCGAAGCTGCGTGATATTCTGCGAGCGGGGGAACTGCTACCGTCAAAATTTCGTCATGAGGGCGGATAGCGCAAAAAAGCAGCAGGGACGATGAACACTTCTCAGCAACAGATGTATAGCCTGCCCGACAGCGACCTTGAGCTGCTGTCGAGCTACATAGATAACCGGCTCGGCGCGGCTGAGCGGGCCGAGCTTGAGCGCCGCCTCGGTGCCGAGCCGCGCCTACGGGCTGAGCTTGAGGATTTGCGGGCCACAACGACTCTGCTGCGTGAGCTTGATCCGCTGCCGCTGCCGCGCTCCTTCACGCTGGATCGGGCCACAGCCCCCCGGCGGCGCAGCTTTCTGTCGCTGGCCTGGCTCATGCAGCTCAGTGGTGGGCTGGCGGGCTTGGCTCTGGTGCTGATGGCCAGTCTACAGATGATGGGCAGTATGGCCGCCCCGTCTGCCTCAATGAGTAGTGTAGGTTCGATGCCGACGCTGGCACCTGTTGCCGCCAGACAGACGGAGGCGACTCAGGCTCCGGCTGCTACCCAAGAGCCAACCATGGCGGAGGTTGCCGCCGCACCGATGGCTGTCGTCGCCGCGCCCACGTCCGGCCCCGCCGCCACTGCGGCGTCCCTGTCCGCCGCTGCCGTCGCACCCGCGAGTGACGCCGTTCAGCAGACCAACCCGGTGGGCGGATCATCATTGCCAGACACGCACATCCCTGTGACTCCTGCGCCCATGCCGACGGCCAAGGCAGTTCCCGCACGAGCGGAATTTCCCGTCGGGCTGAGCTTTGGATTAGGGGTTGTGCTCCTCGCTCTGGCTATCGGCTCCTTCGTGTTCACCCGCTCGCGCCGGTAGAATAATGGAGTCTACCGCCGCTCCGCCCTCACCCCCCAGCCCCCTCTCCCAGAACGGGAGAGGGGGAGCCGAATGCGCTCTCATGCAGAATCTCCCCTCTCCCCCGGTGGGAGAGGGGCATGGGTTAGTACCAGAACCCCTACGTATCCCGCTCGCGGAGCGCCAGGAAGATCGGGGTGATGTCAGGATCGAAGTGACTCCCCGTCACCTCGATGATATAATCCTTCACCCGCTGGATAGGCCAACCCGCTCGATAAGGCCGATTGGAACGCAAGGCGTCCCAAACATCGGCGAAGGCAAAGATACGCGCTGCCAGAGGGATGGCGGTGCCGACAAGCCCACGCGGATAGCCGCTGCCATCCCACTTTTCGTGGTGACAAAAGGGAATATCGAGAGCGGGACGCAGATACTCGATAGGGGCAAGCCACTCGTAGGCATATTGCGGATGCTGACGCATAACGACCCACTCCTCGGGCGTAAGCGGCCCCGGCTTATGCAGGATCGCATCGGGGATACCCAGCTTGCCCACGTCGTGCAACAGGGCACCCCGCCGCACATGCACAATCTCGTCGGCGCTCATACCCATCGCCTGCGCCATACGCACCGTTATCTCCGTCACCCGCTGGCTGTGCCCCTCCGTCTCCTGGTCACGCAGGTCGAGAGCCCGCGACCAGCCGATGATCGTGGTGTCGTAAGCCCGCTGGAGCGCGTCGTAGGCGGTCTCTAGCTCACGCCGACTCTCATGGAGTTTACGGTAGCGGTTCAATCGAGTAATTGACTGGACGCGCACCCGCAGTTCCAGCGAATCAATGGGCTTGGTGAGAAAATCGTCCGCACCGGCGGCGATGCCAGCCAACCGCGAGTTACGGTCGTCGAGAGTCGAGATAATCAGCACCGGCACCTCGCCCAAGATCGGATCGGCCCGCAAACGTCGGCATGTTTCTAAACCGTCCATGCTCGGCATCATGACATCGAGCAGGATCAAGTCGGGCAAAATCTCACGCGCTAGACGCAGACACTCCATCCCATTCGTCGCTACATGCAGACTATGTCCATCGCGGGCTAGGTAATTTGTAATCAACTCGCGGACGACAGGCTCGTCGTCGGCAACAAGGATGGTTGCGCCGCTCATGAGAGTGATTTCCTATCATCTTCTATTCGCAACCTAGAGGCATAAACGAGCGAGACGCGGTTTGCGGTTTGCGGTTTGTCGTTTCATCCTCTCTCGCTACTCAGCATGCGGGCGATGGCTGTATTGAGTTCATCAAGCCGGATCGGCTTGCTCAGGTAGTCGTTGGCCCCGGCGGCGAGGCAGCGTTCGCGGTCGCCAAGCATGGCCAGGGCCGTCACAGCGATAATGGGCGTGCGGGCCAGATAGGGGTCTGGGTGGGCGCGTAATCGGGCGATGATCTCAAGGCCACTCGTTCCAGGCAGATGGATGTCAATCAGGGCTAGATGTGGCCTGATGTCATGCAGCAGTGGCAACACATTGTCGCCGTGATCAATATGAGTAAGGACGTAGCCTTGGGCAGAGAGATAATCCTGCAGTAGCATCGACACGGAGTGATCGTCTTCAGCCAGCAAGATAAGGGGTCGCCCCTCGGTTGCGGGAATGATCGGCACCTGCCACATCGGCAGTTCATAGGGATCTTGGCGCTGGCGCAGTGGTAGGCGAACGGTGAAGGTGCTGCCCTCCCCCAGCACACTGCTCAGATGAACAGAACCGTCGTGCAGAGTGGTTAGTTGGCGCACCAGAGAGAGACCAAGGCCCGTGCCGGGCTGCGTGCGGGCAAGCCGACTGTCGAGCTGAACGAAGGGCTGGAACAGCAGCGGCTGATGGGCGGGCGCGATCCCGATCCCGTGATCCCACACCGCAAAGCAGACCTCACCGGACTCCGCGTCAGTCTCCACGATAAGACCAAACTCACCGCCATCGGGTGTGAATTTCACTGCGTTCGAGAGCAGGTTGATCAAAATCTGGCGCAGCCGCAGCACATCAGCCTCAATGACTAGGCCAACGGGCGGCTGGACGTAGCTGAAGTGTTGATCCTTAGCCGTGATCATGGGCGTGATCAGGTCAATCACTTCAGCGCAGACATCACCGACCAAGGCTGGGCCGAGCTTGAGTTCAACCTGGCCAGCCCCAATCCGCGCCAGGTCGAGAATGTCGTTGATCAGGTTGAGCAGGTGCTGACCGTTGTCGAAAATATGCTGGGTTGCCGTTTGCTGCGCCGCGCTCAGATTGCCGTAAATTCCTTGAGACAACGCCTCACTAAAGCCGATCACGCCAGTGAGCGGAGTCCGTAGCTCGTGGCTCATATTGGCCAGAAATTGATCTTTGAGCCGAGCGGCCTGGGATAGCCCCGCGTTGGCCGCCTCAAGCTGAGCCGACTGGTGGCGCAGGGTCTCCTCAGCGGCAATTCGTTGGCTCATATCAATCACGGTGCCGACATAGCCAACCAGGTGACCCATGTCGTCAATCTCTGGCACCGCTTGCGAAAGAACCCATTTGACGGTGTTATTGCGTTGGAGAAAGCGGAACTCATGCTGGAACTCGGCTCTGGACTCCACTGCCGTAACCCAGGCAGTAATCACCGTTGCCGCATCGTCGGGATGCAGCCCGCGCAGCCAGCCATCGCCTAAAGTTTCCGCAGTTGTGAGATCCCCGATCTCGCGCAAACGCGGGTTAACATAGATGCAGCTCCCGACCGCGTCAGTGCGAAAGATACCCACCGGCGAGGTTTCGCTGAGAGTCTGGTAGCGTCGCTCGCTCTCGCGCAGTTGAAGCCTGGCCTCCATCCGCTCGGTAATGTCCTGGTAGATACCCGCCATGCGCAGCGGCACCCCCGCTGTATCTCGCTCCACCGCCCGACCGCGACCATTGATCCAGCACCACGAACCATCGCGGTGGCGCATACGCAGCTCTAGCTCAAGGATATGCGTGTGCCCGACCATATATGCGCTAAACACCTCGCGCACGTGGGCGAGGTCGTCGGGGTGAATACGGGCGCTCCAGAAGGCGCAGGTCTGCTCAATCTCGTCGGGGTGCAAATCGAAGAAGGCGATGGCGCGATCATCCAACGTCATACGTTCGCTGGCAAGATCGATATTCCAGATGCCCAGACCGCCGCCGCTAAGGGCCATGTCGAGCCGTTCCTGCTGGGCTTTCAGCTTCAGCTCGAACGCTTTGCGGTCGCTAATGTCGGAACTGGTGACGGCCACACCATCGCCGACAATCACCACCTGTTGGCGCAACCAGCGGTGCCGACCGTTCATCTCGGACTCGAATTCGCGGATCAGTGATGTGCCAGCCTTCATGACCGCCTGATAGTCGCGGATCATCTGGGCGCTGCTGGCGGGGTTGTTGAGAACCTCCGAGATCCGCCGACCGATCAGTTCATGACGAGCGAGGCCAAAACGATCTGCGCCGACAGAGTTTGTCTCCAGCACTCGGAAGTCAATGATCTCGCCATGAATACTGCGCACCGCCGCGTAGATGAAGAAGGAGTCAAGGCTGCTCTCGATGGTGGTCTGAAAGAGGTGCTCACTGAACAGGGCGCGCTCTTGAGCCTGCTTGAGCTCAGTGATGTCAAGATACATCAGCACCACGCCAAGGCGTTCATGAGCTTCGTTGAGGAAGGGGCGCACGCGGAGCTGGAACCAATGCTCGTTCAGCCCGCGCACCTCGCGCATCACCGCCGCGCCGCCATCGGCTACTGTCTGGAGATCAGCCAGTAGTTCGGCCTGTCCATCAAGCTTGTAGGCAATGCTGGCGATGGGGCGTCCCATATCGAAGGGCCGCAAATCAAAAAAGCCCTCAATCATCGGGCTGTAACGGCGAATCTGGAGGTCGCGGTCAAGGAAAACCAGGGCCACCCGTGTGCTACGGATGAGATCGTCGTAGTCACGGTTGAGATCCTTGAGATCTTTATTGCGCAACTCGAACTCGGCGTTGACGGTGAACAATTCCTCGTTGACCGACTGGAGCTCCTCGTTGGTACTCTGGAGTTCCTCGTTGGCCGCCAGCAACTCCTCGTTGGTACTCTGGAGTTCCTCGTTGCTCGTCTGGAGTTCCTCAATGGTGGTCTGAAGGTTCTCGCGGGTGAAGCTCAGCTCCTGCTCAAGATCGTCCACCCGATGCCGCCAGCCATCCGCCGGCGTGAACGTATCGGTGCGGGAGGTATCATCAGTGTCGGTGCGGCTGCCCGTGGTCGGAGTGATCGGCAACTCGTCAAACGTGGCGATGAAGTGATCGATCCGGGCGCGGGGGTCGCTCAGCCGCTCAACCGTCACATCCACATAGCGGTCACCATCAAGCGTACTTACCTGGACACCCTTCATGATCACCGGCTGGTCGGCCTTAGCCGCACGCTGGAGGGCGCTGCTCAGGGCCAGACTCAGACTCGAATCGGTCATGCGCAGGATGTCGGTCTCTGGTCGTCCACGGGCCTGGCGCAGATAGCGGGCCACATTGCCGAAGTAGTGGATGGGACGGTGCTGCTGATCGAGCAACACGCCACTGGGCATATAGCGCTCCAGCAAGCGGTCGTAGTCGCTCATCAGATGGCGGTCAATCCCAACCATCGAGCGCGGCATCATGGGCGAAGCGGTCTGGGTGAGGGCGGTGGATACGGAGAGATCGCGGGCGACCATATCGAGGGGCAGGCGGGTGTCGCGGGCCTTACGGAAGATCTTCCAGTGGCTATCAACCGGCTCAAACTCGCTAGAGATGCGGCCAATGCCCTCACTGGTGCCGAGAAAGAGAAAGCCATCGCTGCGTAAGGAAAAATGCAGCGACGCGATCACCTTCTCCTGAATCGGAGGCTTGAGATAGATCAACAGGTTGCGGCAGGTGGCCAGATCGATCCGGGTGAAGGGCGGATCGTTAATCAGGTTCTGCGGCGCAAAGACGACCAGCTTGCGCAGTTCGGCGGAGACTTTATAGTAGCCGCCCGATTCTTCTTGAAAATAGACCGCCCGCCGCTCCGGGCTCATGCTCTGTAGGGCGCTGCTCACATAAATACCCTGTGAGGCAAAGCTGAGTGAGGGCCGATGCAGGTCGGTGGCGAAAACCGTAATCTTGCTGACGGCGTTTAGCTTGAGAGCCTGCTCGTGAAGCAGAATCGCTACCGAGTATGCCTCCTCGCCGGTAGAGCAGCCGCTCACCCAGACCCGGATATCGTCATTGGCGCTCTTACGGCGGAAGATCGCCGGGATGACCTGGGTCTCAAGGACGCGGAACGCCTCGGGATTGCGGAAGAACTCGGTGACGTGGATGAGCAGGTCGCGGTAGAGTGCGGCAATCTCTTCCGGATCGGCAGCGAGCAGGTTCACATACTCTGGGATGTGGCTAATCTTGTGCAGCGCCATGCGCCGCTCGATGCCGCGCCCAATCGTTGTCGGCTTATAATTGGCAAAATCAACGCCCCAACGGCTGCGCAGGAAGAAGAAGATCTGGGCCACATGATGGTCGCCACCCTCGCCACTTTCGTCCATTTGGGCAAGTGTGCGGGCCAGGGCCAGGATCGAGCCAGGGTTGTCGCTGTAGCTCGTCAGCGCCGAGGGGATATCCTCGGGGCCAAGGACGACATCAACCACGCCGGTGGCGATAGCGTTGCGCGGCATACTGTCGAACTGGGCGGTCTCAGGCGATTGCACCACCACCAGGCCACCGGCGGCAGCCACCGCCTGGACTCCCATAGAGCCATCTGATCCGGCCCCGGAGAGGATCACGGCAATGGCACGGTCGCCGCAATCTTCCGCAAGCGAGTGGAGAAAAATATCAATCGGCAGGATGAGGTGATCCTGCTTGACCCGCTGGGCGAGGTAGAGTCGCCCGTGGGCCACGGTCATCTGGGTGCCGGAGGGAATAAGGTAGACCGCGTTGGCCACGATCAACATCCCGTCCTCGACACTATGGATTGTCATGCGTGTATGACGCAGGAGAAGATCGCCCATCAGGCTCTTAAAGTCGGGCGAGAGATGCTGGATGACCACAAAAGCCATGCCGCTGCTCTCGCTCATGCGCTCAAAAAAGATCTGGAGGGGCTGGAGTCCGCCCGCCGATGCGCCAACGCACACAATATGGCTCGGCTGGCTCTCGTGGTCGCCCAGAATAGGAGCAGTGGTCGTACCCGATGACATAAAAATCCCTCACAAAACAGAGCGTCGTGTCCCCGTTGCCGCCAGATCGTCGGCAAGGGCGGTAATCTGATCGTGCCACAGAACGCACTCCCGCCAAGCTGACGGGATGCCCGTTGCGCCATAGTGTGCCCCGGCGATCTGGCCGTAGATCGCCCCTGTCGTATCGGCGTCCTGGCCGAGGTTTACGGCGAGGATGGCTCCCGTCTCGAACGAGGTGCTGTGGTAAAAGGCCCACAGGGCGGCTTCCAGGGTACGGACGACATAGCCGGTGCCCTGGATGGTCGGAGGCATGGCCCGCTGGTAACTGCCACCGGCCACGGTCGCCACTGCCGGGGCCAGATCGAGATCAGCCCCGGCACCGATGTCGAGTAAAGTTTCCCTGGAGGCACCACCAACGGCCCGCCAGAGCAGCCGCGCATAGAAGCGGCATGCGTCCACCGCCTCGCGGGCAGCGTGGGTGACTCGCGACTGGAGTCCTGCCCACTCAACCGCCTCAGACTCGCGGGCGGCGGCCAGGGCCACGGGGGCCAGACGCATGAGCGAGCCGTTGCCTGCCGCCGAGGGACTAGGGTCGCCAGCGAAGGGGTCGTGGTTCTCACCATAGCGCCGGAGGGCGGCACTAGTGGCATTACCAATATCAAAGCAGCGGCCAGTGACGGAGTTTTCGCCCAGGCGCCACCAGCGCACATAGCGTTCGATCTGGTCGCGGGCGTCGAATCCGCCGCAGGATACCAGGCTCTGGCCGAGGCAGAGAGCCATGCTGGTGTCATCAGTCCAGGCACCGGGGGGCAGTCCAAAGGGGCCACCACCGACGATCTGGGTAACACGCGGTGTGAAGGGGTCGAGCGGGCCAGTGAACTCTAGGGTTGTGCCAAGGGCATCACCGACCGCGAGACCAAGCAAGGCACCACGGGCACGGTCGGCGGTGATAGGCTGGGACATAGGGGTAGCTCCGTGATTTCGGTGGGTGAGGGCAAGGGCGAAACTGCGCTGTATTGTAGCACTGCGGAGGCAGGGCTGTGTTTGATGTGTGCGAGGGCTGAGTGGCCCACCCTCAATTTGCGGGATGTCCCTCAATTAGTTATGCTGGTGGTTACACCGTACTAATATCCACACAACCCGAGGATCATGCGATGGCAAAGGGTAGTTATGTTCTAGTGCTTCATCTCGATCATGCCATCACCGATCTTCAGGTCGGCAGGCTTGGGAGTTTCAACTTCCCCGCTGGCTACTACCTCTACGTCGGTAGCGCCTTCGGCGCAGGTGGCCTTGCCGCCCGTCTGCGCCATCACGAGCGCGGCGATGCGTCGCGTCCCCACTGGCATATTGACTACCTGCGCGCCCACGCTCGTCTCTGCGAGATATGGACGGTGAGCGGCCCGCTGCGTATGGAGTGCCGCTGGTGCGCCGCTCTCACCGCCGAGCCCGGCGTGAGCCTCCCCGCTGTCGGTTTTGGCTCCCGCGACACGGGCTGTCGTTCACACCTCTTTTACCTCTCCCGCCCTCCCCACTCCCGCATGCTCAGCCGCATCCTCCTCTCAGACCTCACCAGCACCGATAGCCCGCTTGAGATTCTGGTTGAGGTGCATAGTTTTGACATATGATTACCCTAGACAAGGTGTGAGGTGTCAGGTGTGAGGTGTCAGGTGTGAGGTGTCAGGTGTGAGGTGTCAGGTGTCAGGTGTCAGGTGTCAGGTGTCAGGTGTCAGGTGTCAGGTGT
>JBAXMH010000101.1:0-15559 GCA_037134395.1 Chloroflexales bacterium | reverse complement strand
CCGCACCAGAAAGCTGTCCGGCTCCCCTCCCCCCGCGTGGGGGAGGGGCTGGGGGGGGAGGGGTTCACTGACTTTGCACCAGCCCTGTACCGCAAGCACCCAGGTGCTTGCGGTATCCATACGACTTCGATATGCTGTAAAACCAGAGTTACGTTGTGCGGCGCTGGTAGCGCGGGCGTCGCACCCGCCAGGATCTCAGGGAGCGGAATGCCCGCGCTACGATGGATAGGATATGGTCAGCCTACCTTCCCCCGTTTAGACCTGAGTTGATGCCGGAGAACACGGCACTGATGCGGTTGCCGAGTAGGGTGAGAATTCCAATCACGACAATGGCGATCAGAACCAGGATGAGCGCGTACTCGACCAGACCCTGCCCCTCTTCCTTGGTGAAGAAACTACGAATCATTGCGACCTCTCTTACTATGAACAACGAGTGGGCACGTTGCCCGACGGTCGTAGTACACCACGCAGAGGGAAAGAAGTGGTATGTGTTTTCGATACACGGAGAATACAAAATATCTGTATACCGTGTATACACGGTGCCTATACACGGTATACACGTAGCGTAGATAGAGATCGCGAGGCGATATGGTTGAAATTTATTCGTTTGGAGAATGGGTACGACGAAAACGTAAGGCGCTCGATCTGACTCAGGATCACCTAGCCTCACGTGTCGGCTGCTCAAAGGTGCTGATCTCGAAGATTGAGACCGACGAGCGCCGTCCATCAAAAGAGATCGCCACACTGCTCGCCGCTGCTCTGGAGCTAGAGCCGGATGATCAGCCGGCCTTCGTCCAGGCAGCGCGCGCAGAACTGGCCACCGACCGTCTTCCGCTGCCAACAACACACATGCCGAATCTGTCGCTCATCGCCCCCATGGCTGCTCCCTCGCCCACCCCGCCAGCGCAGCCCACACCAGAACCACCGCTCACGCTCGTGGTGGCCGAGAATGACGAGTCAGATCTACCGCCAGTATCGCAAGCAGCGAACCCGGCAAGAGAGCATAGTTTGGTGTTTAGCGAGATGTGGATCTTCTGGATGTGGTGGGCTATAGCCACCACAGTGGGGTGGGGATTGGGCCGGGTACTTGGCTGGTACGTTGGCAGCAACGCCTATGTCGGTCGGGTGATTGATCTCGGTGATGGATCGCACCTGTTCGGGGCCGGTCTGGCATTCACGCTCGACACGATTATCATTGGCGTACCCGGTGCGGTACTCCAAGCATTCATTCTTCGCCATCGGCTCGCCAATGCGCGCTGGTGGGTGATCATGACTTTGCTGGCATGGGTTCTCGTTGGGGTGCCTGGCCGACTATTTGGCGATGGCGGCGGCGGTGTCTTAACAGGGATCGCGCTTGGGGTGGCTCAGTGGCGCGTACTCCGACATTCAGCTCACGCCGGGTGGTGGATCCCGATAAGTATGTGCGGATGGGCACCACTATGGATCGCTAACAGTATGCTCAATGTGGCGATCTACAACGCCATCGGAGGGACAATGAGCGGAATTGTCTATGAGCGCGGGGCCGGGTGGGCGATTACCCTACTTTTATCAAGCGCTCTGGTGGGCAGTATCCAGGGCGTCTACATGGGTGGTATGCTTGCCTGGATATTGCGGGCTAAGACAGCTTTACCCCGCGCAACCGTAGACTGTTACTCACCACAAAGACCGATGAGAAAGCCATAGCCCCCGCTGCCAGGATGGGGCTGAGTTGCCAGCCGGTGAGCGGGTAGAGCGCCCCCGCCGCCACCGGGATCAGCACGACGTTGTAGATAAAGGCCCAGAAGAGATTCCAGCGGATCGTCCGCATGGTGGCCTTGCTCAGCGCAATCGCTTGCGCGATCCCGGCGAGGTCGCCGCGCATCAGAGTGATATCGGCGGCCTCCATCGCTACGTCCGCCCCGGTGCCAATAGCGATACCGACATCGGCCTGGGCCAGGGCTGGCGCGTCGTTCACCCCATCGCCCACCATCGCTACAATCTGTCCCTCGGCCTGGAGCCGTTTCACCTCCGCAGACTTGTCCTGCGGCAGCACTTCGGCCAGCACCCGATCTACCCCGACCTGGGCGGCGATGGCCTCGGCGGTGCGCCGGTTGTCGCCAGTGAGCATAGCCACCGTGACGCCGAGGGTGCGCAGGGCGGCCACGGCTGCGGCTGAACTGGGCTTGACGGTGTCGGCCACGGCGATCACCCCTAACGCCGCGCCGTCTGCCGCCACGAGCATGGCTGTCTTGCCTTCAGCCTGAAGCCGCTCAACATCCGTTGGCAGTTCGCCCAGATCCACACCGCGCTCACGCATCATGCGCAGGGTGCCGACCAGCACCCGTCGGCCATCCACCGTCGCCTCCACACCGGCCCCAGCGATAGACACGAAACCCTCGGGTTTCGCCAGAGCCAGCCCACGAGCTTTGGCCTCGGCCACAATCGCCTCGCCCAGCGGGTGTTCGCTGCCGCGCTCCGCGCTTGCCGCGAGCCGCAGAAGTGTAGATTGATCCGAACTGGGAACAGAATCTGCACTCTGCACTCTGCAATCAGCAATCACGTCAGTGACCGCCGGTTTTCCCAGGGTGATCGTGCCGGTCTTGTCGAGGATGACGGCCCGGATGTTGGCGGCACGCTCCAGGCTCTCAGCATTCTTGATCAGGATGCCGTGCGCGGCACCCGTGCCTGCGCCAACCATAATCGCTGTAGGGGTAGCCAATCCCAGGGCACAGGGACAGGCGATCACCAGCACGGCCACGGCGAAGAGCATAGCCTGGGTTGGCCCGACACCCGCCAGCAGCCAGACCAAGAAAGTGAGCAGGGCCAGGCCGATCACCACTGGCACAAACACGCTGGCCACCTGATCTACCAGACGCTGCACCGGTGCCCGCGAACCCTGAGCCTCCTGCACCAGCCGGATGATCTGAGCCAGGGCCGTCTCGCGACCCACCCGCACGGCACGCATCTGGAAGCTGCCGCTGCGGTTGATCGTCGCGCCGATCACACTATCGCCAGGACGTTTCTCCACCGGCAGGCTCTCGCCCGTGACCATGCTCTCGTCTACGGCTGACTCACCGCTGAGGATCGCACCATCCACCGGGATCTTCTCGCCGGGGCGCACGATCACAATCTCGCCCTTGCGCACCTCAGCCACCGCGACATCAATCTCTTGGCCGCCACGCAGCACGCGGGCGGTCTTGGGCTGAAGCCCGACCAGGGCGCGGATAGCTGCGCCGGTCTGGCTTTTGGCCCGCGCCTCCAGGTACTTGCCCACCAGAATCAGCGTGATGATCAGGGCGGCGGTTTCAAAATAGACGTGGCCCGCAGCCCCGCTGACAAGCAGGATCAGGCTGTAGAGGTAGGCCACCGAGGAGCCCATCGCGATCAGGGTATCCATGTTCGCCGTGCGCGCCTTGAGCGCCTTCCATGCGTGGACATAGTAATCGCGCCCGCTGTAGAACTGCACCGGCGTCGCGAGGATCAGGAAGAGCCAGTTGAGCAGATCATCGCGGGCGGCGGCGCTGCGCATCATCTCATCCATTGATCTGCCCGTCATAGCCGCCATCTCGGCGGCGGCACCGATCCACCAGGGCCGGATCAGCCCCAGGTCGCGTGACATGGAGATCAGGAAGAGCGGCAGACCGAAGGCCACACCAACGATCAGCTTACGGCGCTTGTCGCTCAGCTCGCGGGCGCGGGCCATCGCCTCAACATCCTCTGCCGTACCATCATCGGCATCAGTGATCTCGATCACGCCGTAGCCCGCGTTCTCAATCGCCGCCTTCAGATCGGCAAAGCTGGCACTGGCGGGCGAGTAGGTCACGCTGGCACCCTCGGTACTCAGATTGACGTTGACCTCCCGCACACCGGGTACCTTCTTGAGCGCCTTCTCGACCCGCATCACGCACGAGGCGCAGGTCATCCCCGTAACCGGAAGATTAAGTTGCTGCTCAGACATAGAGTTCTAACCTATTCTATAGGAGACTGTTGGCTTATTATGTGGACAAATAAGCGAATCATTTTGTCGCATCAAAGGTATTACATCCAGAATTCAGATCACAAAAAACGGTTTACGATAACAATTGTACCACGCATGCCTGATACCGACACGCTCCCTTGCCGATCTGCCCAGGGCTGATGCAAAGTCAGTGAACCCCCTCTCCCATAAGGGAAGAGGGGGTATTTCGCACCAGAAAGAGATCCAGCTCCCCTATTGGGCGTACCCACTATCCCTCACAGGGCAAAAACTTTCGGCATCGGTGCGGGCAGTTCGCTCATATTTCCTCGGCTGGGCCGGGTCAGGTTGAATACCGCCCGCAGCAGTGTTTCGTAGGTGGGTAATAGCTCGCGCTTGCGCCGTCCCATCACCGTGCGAGCCACGCTGATCATCCTGTCAATGCGGTACTCGCGGAAGATTTCGCCGCCCCACGTGAAGGGCGGTACAGTTTTGGGTGCGCTGTGGACGCCGAAGATATTGCTGGCGGTGCCGATCACCGTGCCGCCGTTCAGGTGTAGCCCGATCCCCAGCTTCACATGGTCGGCGAGAAAACAGCCCAGCTTAATCACCCCGCTGTCAATCTGGCCGATGCCTTCCAGGGCTACGCGCACGCTGCCGTAGTTGTTCTTCAGATCAGAATTGGTGGTCATCGCACCAATGTTCACCCACTCGCCCAGCCACGAGTGGCCCAGGAATCCGTCATGGTGTTTGTTGGAGTAGCCCTGGATAATGCTGGCCTCCACCTCGCCACCGACTCGACAGACCGGGCCGATGCTCGTTTCGCCACGGATGCGCGCACTGGCGATCAGCGTGCCTGCGCCAATGTAGGCTGGCCCCTGAATGAAGCTAAATGGCTCAATGTGCGCCCCGCCCTCAATAAAGATCGGGCCGTCGCGGGCGTCGAGGACAAGCGGGCCATCAAGCCGCGCCCCTGGCCCGACAAAAATATGCTGGCCGTGCCGCACTACGCTCGGGTCGTGGACAGCGTAGGCGGGCAGCCGCATCCTCAGCAGGTCGAGGTCGCGCACGATCTGCTCGCCCGACTGATTGATCAAATCCCAGGGATAGACAATCCGGGCCGGGGCGTCAGATCCGCACAGCTCGACTACACGGGCGAAGCGGGTCAGTTCGTCGCGGGCATCGGCGGCCTGCTGATCGCGTAGATAGTAGAGGACTGCGCTAGCCAGGGCCGGGGTAAGTCGCGCACCGATCAGGTCACCATCAGCAATATAGACGGTATTGACCGGCTCGGCGAACAGTTTAGGCAACCAGGACAAGCTCAGGCAGCGCCCGTTCACTAGCACGGTAGGTTCGCCCGTGTACATAGCCGCCAACCCATCCGGTGGCCCGTAATAGCCCATCAGATGAGCGCGGGCCATCCCCAGCGCGTCCATCCCCGTCACGGCGGCGGCCCGCTCCCGCACCGTGTAACCGCCGCAGCGCAGCTCGAAGACTGGCCGGGCCTGGGCGATGACGGCGAGGGTGCGCCACTGTTCATCTTCAAAGACAATGAGGGTCATAGATATATTATGTCAACTGATGGTGTCGGCGAAGCTGGCACCATCAGTTGACACAGTGCGGGTTTGGGAACCCGTCCCGCTTAGGTTCTCCGCAGTAGTTCAAGCACCGTGGCGGTGAGCTTATCCGCGTCGTGGCGCAGTACGTGGACGGCCCGGCTCTGATCGGGGTTATCGAGCGTAGCCGTATACTGGATTACCGACGAAGCTAGGTCGGCCTCAATCACGACGCTGCCCTCAATCACTAGCCGCCGCTGGCCGTCGCGGTCGCCCGGTAGCACCGCCGTCTCCTCATACTCATCGGGCGAGAGATAGACCGGTGACTGGTGGGCGGCGGCGTAAAGCTGGTGGACATCCGAGTCAATCCGCTGGACGTTGACCAGCACATAGTCGGGGGCAAACCCGGCGTAGCGTTTGATCTCGCGGATATGGTCAGCCACGCTGAATCCGGTGGTGCGGCCCGGCTCGGTCATCAGGTTGCAGATATAGAGTTTGCGTGCGGCACTCTTGCTCACTGCGTCACGGAAGGAGTCAATCAGCATATTGGGCAGCAGGCTCTCGAACAGGCCACCCGGCCCAAGGATGATCGCGTCGGCGTCGCGGATGGCTTCGGCCACCAGTCGTGGCAGGGGCGTGGCAGCACCGGCGAGGTCGCGCAGCGCGAGTCGCGTGATGTGATGCTCGGCGATCTGCGGATTCACCGCGAGGTGGCGCACATTGGCGACGGTGCCGTCGTCCAGGGTGGCGATCACATCAAGCGGCGCGGGCACCGGTGTCACGTAGTAGACATTTTGAAAATTGAACAGGCCGGCGGCCCGATAGTAATACTCAACCGGATCCTGAGCCGGCACAATGCAGGTCATACGGGCGACATGGTCGCCGAGGCTGGCCAGCACCAGCATACCGGCCCCGCCGGAGAGAACGACGATCTGGGGCGGTTTGTTGGCCTGACCAAACCCAAACACCAGTTCGCCATCAGGACTCGACGTACTCTCGCCAATCGGGAGCATCGCCATACCGCTGAACTGCCAGATCCCGATCCCCAGTGCGGCTATCCCGGCGATGATCAGCAGTGCATCGCGCCAGAGCAGAGGGGTGATCGGGATAGCGAGCAGGGAGACGATCCCGAAGAACAACGCCGCGCCGCCGATGGCGCTTAGGGTGATGGGAACGACGAGATGACTGAGTCGGGAGAGCCGTCGCGAGAATGTGGGCATGAGGATTCTATGCTACTTCAGCAGCTCGCGCTGCGATTCAATCAGGGCGCGCAGGCTACCCCCGCTGCGGGCGATCATTTCGGCCACCAGCAGGCCCGCGAGGATTGCGTCAGGGTAAGTGGCCATACGCCCAATGCTAATTTCGCCGTCGGTGCTGACACCCAGCAGCAGGCCGGGTCGCTCCTGCCCCAGCAGTTCGGCGATCCGTGCAGTGGGGTTAATCATCAGCTCGGCCTTTACGCTGCTGGTCTCTTCCCATGCGGCGATCCTCGCCCCGGCCAGGGCCGATTCGGCGGCGGGCAGGGGGGCCACCAACGAGCCGCGATAACGATACTGGCGGGCTAGGTAGCCGCCCAGCAGCAGGGCCAACTCGGTTGGCTCAAGCTGCTCGCCGCTCTTATCAACCACCGCCAGTGCCGTGCCGTCGGCTGAGATCGCCAGCCCAACATGCGAGTCGCTCTCGCGCACCAGTTTCTTCAGCCGGTTCAGCCCGGTCTCACTAGGGTGCGGCGTGACCTTGCCAAAGAGCGGGTCTGGCTCGCGGTTGATCTCAATTGCCCGCGTCTGCCCGCCTTCGCCCAGCAGCGCCGGAAAGATCCCGGCGGCGGTGCCGTTCATCGCATCCACAAAGATCGTCAGCGAAACCCGGCGGATCAGGTCGAGGTCAACCGCGCTGCGCAGCAGTTCCAGGTAATCGGCGCGCAGGTCGGGCTGGTCTGTCGGGGCGGGGGAGCTATCAATCAGGGGCGCAAACGGGAGCTGAGACTCGCTTGTGCCGGTGGTGAGAGCGATCCCGGGGGCGGGCGCGATCAGCACCAGCCCGTTGTAGTAGTAGGGCCGTTTGCGCGCCGTTACCACCAGGGCGCAGTCAGACAGCTTGCGGTCAAGGGCGTGGTAGATAGCAGGGAGCGGGGTGGGGGATGTCGCCAGACGCGACCGCACTCCGCAGGTGTTGAGGTCTGCGTTGATCGCCCGCGCAAAGAGGTTGCCCATAAAGCGTGTGTCATAGGCCACCAGACAACCCCAGCCCCGCTCGGCCAAGATCGTGGCGATCATTGTCCCGCGCTGCCGCACCTGATCGAGGGTAAACTCAGCCGCGTAGACGGCCTCCCATGTGTGGGCAATCAGACGGGAGCGAGGGTTCATAGACGGTCGCGGAACTCCTCGACCGCCGACATCATCAGGTTACGGATCTCGCGGGCGCGCTCCATTGTCCCAGCCTCGAAGCGCGTGGTGATTGACGGCTCGGTATTCGAGGCTCGCACCAGTCCCCAGCCATCCCCAAAGTCTACCCGTATCCCGTCCAGATCAAATATCGGGTAGGCCCCCGCAAAACGCTCGCGCACATAATCAATCACCCGGAACTTCTGATCCTCAGCGAAGGGGATGCGGCCCTCGTCAAGTGAGGGCAGATCGGGGTAGGGGGCGAGGGCGTCGCGCAGGGTGGTACCCAGATGACTGAGGGCGTAGATCAGATGGGCGCCGGCGAAGGTGCCGTCGTCAAAATAGTGGCCGGGGTAGGTGGCGAAGGTGTGGCCGCTTAGCTCGCCACCAAGCACCGCGTTCAGCTCGCGCATCTTTGACGAGATACTGGAGTAGCCGGTCTTCCACATCACCGGGGTGCCGCCGAGGGCCGTAATAGCCTGCGGCAGCACGGCGCTACACTTCACATCAAAGACCACGTGACCTTTGCGTTGGCTGAGCAGGTAGGTGGCCAGGGCGATTAGGTAACGGTCGGCAAAGACGATCTGGCCGTCGCCATCAACTACGCCGAGCCGGTCGCCATCGCCGTCCAGCGCAATCCCAATATCGGCCCGGTGTTCACGCACCGCCGCGATCAGGTGCTGGAGGTTCTCGGGCTTCAGCGGGTCGGGGTGATGGTTGGGGAAGTTGCCATCGGGCTCGATGAAGAGCGGCACCACATTCAGGCCGAGAGCCTGGTAGGTGCGCAGGCCGATTGGCCCGCCCACACCATTGCCGCCATCGAGAACCACCTTTGGTCGCTGTCTGGCAAAGGGTAGCAGCCGACAGACCGAAGAGACATAATTGTCGCTCACATCGGCCTGAGTGAGCGTGCCGCTGCCACTGGCGAAGTCGCCAGCAAGAGCTACTCGGCCCACCTCCTGCACATCCTCGCTCACCAGCGGCTCGCTGCCAAAGGCGGGGTGTGAGCGGCGCAGCTTGAGCCCGTTGTACGCAGGCGGGTTGTGGCTGGCCGAAACAATCGCGCCCGCATCGAGGCCGAGGTGCTCGACGGCAAAATACATCACGGGCGTCGGCACCTGACCGATGTCCACCACATTCATGCCCGTGGAGCGCAGACCAACGATCAGCGCCGCCTGGAATTGCGGCGAGCTGAGGCGCGCATCGCGGGCAACCGCAATCGTGCGCCGACCCTGGCCAAGAAAGATCGTGCCGACCGCCTGCCCCAGACGTGCATAGATCGACTCGTCCAGATCAACATCAACAACGCCGCGAATATCATAGGCGCGAAAGATCGTCGGGTTCAGCGCCAGGGTCATCGCTATCTCCCTCATACGTCGAGCGGGGTGCAATACCCCGTCGATCCTAGCGTAAAGGGTCGTATCCGTCAAGGTTCTTTACAAATAGCCTGATCTCTCGTATAATCCGGGTTGCCGAAGGTTTCAACATGCAGGCGACGTAGTCTGCTACCTGCGGCCCGACTGAGAGTTTTGCTCTCAGTTCTTCTTTTGTGCCGCCACAGGAGCAGAGCCATCCTCGGCTCTCCCGCGCTGTAGCTCCCCTGGGCGAATGTTCAGCAGAAGGCATTGAGACGATGGCAGACAAGCCGACATATCTGACTCGCGAGGGCCGTGCGAAATTAGAAGCAGAGCTTGAAGAGCTTACTACCGTCGAGCGCAAACAGGTTGCTGAGCGTATTGCGGCGGCCAAAGAGCTTGGCGATATCTCCGAGAGCGGTGAGTACGAAGATGCGAAGAAGTCTCAGTCGCTCCTAGAAGGTCGTATCCGCGATGTCAAACATATCCTCTCGCGTGCAGAACTGATTGATGAGGAAACCGTTGGGAACGGCGAAGTGCGCGTTGGCTCATCGGTGACAGTACGCATGGAGGATGATAACGAGGAGGAGACCTGGACAATCGTGGGGAGTGCGGAAGCTAACCCGCGCCAGGGCCGGATCTCCAACGAGTCGCCGATTGGCTCCGCCCTGCTAGGGAAGCGCGCCCGCCATAAAGTGACGGTGCAGACTCCCTCGGGGGTGATGAAGCTAACGATTGTGAAGGTGAAGTAGGGGCGAAGCCTCATGCGATTCGCGCACAATACCTGATGAGAAGAGCCGCTGATGCCCGAGTATCGGCTATCGAGTATCGGCTATCGGCTATATACGCCCCCATCGCGCCAAGCCGCACCAACCGGTGCGGCTTTTTGTGCAGATTCTCACCCCACTCGTCGCACAAATACCGGCCATAAAACCACCGGCCATCCAGAAGTTTCCGCCTCACACCCCTACAAAGAAGACCTTCACTCACCCACTCGCCTGATCTCTTTGCGTACCTCATTTCTCCAAAGGCTGGTAATATATCCTTGTCATGCTCGTAGATAGTGGACAGTTTCACATCAAGAAGGGATAATATTAACCATAACTGGTTGTTTTTTCCTTCCTCCTACCCCGAGTGATTGATGACAGCACAAGGCACGATTCTCGTTGTTGACGATAATAAGCTCAATCGTATGCTGTTGTGCCTACAGCTTCAGCGCGAAGGTCATCGAACGGAGGCGGCAGAGCATGGCCGACAGGCCCTGGAGATGTTGCGCACAAAACCCTTTGATATTGTGCTGCTTGATCTGCTGATGCCGGAGATGGATGGCTTTGAGGTGCTGAGTACCCTCCAATCTGACAGTGAACTGCGCCGGATTCCGGTGATTGTGATCTCTGCCCTTGACGAGATGGAGAGTGTGGCGCGCTGTATCGAGATGGGGGCCACCGACCACTTGCCCCGGCCCTTCGATCCTGTGCTGCTGCGGGCGCGCATCAATGCGTCGCTGGCAGCGAAACGCCTGCACGATCAGGAGGCCGAGTACATTCATCAGGTTGGTCGTCTGACCGATGCGGCGGCAGACATGGAGGCTGGGAGATTCACCCCCGCCAGCCTGGAGTCTGTGGCCGCACGTGACGACGCCCTGGGGCAACTGGCCCGGGTCTTCCAGCAATTGGCCCGCGAGATTGACGCCCGCGAGCGTAAGCTCAAGCAGGAGAGCGAGTTTAAGTCGGCCCTGATTGGCAAGATCACCCACGAGCTACGCAGCCCCTTTGTTGCTGTCGGTTTCTCGGCCCAGTTGCTCCAACGCTACGCCGAACATAACATGCTCCCCGAGGTGATCACGGAGGCGCGTCAGCTCGACCGCCAGCTCGCCGAGGGTCGCCAGATGATTGACAGTGTGATCAATTACGCCTCACTCGTAAGCAAGTTGTCTGCGCCCCGCGCCGAGCCGACCGATATGATCGCCCTGATCCGCGAGAGTACTGTGCCACTCCAACGTATGGCCGAGGTGCGCGAGGTGACGCTCTCGTACGCGATCGCGGAGCGACTGCCATTGGTCATGGTTGATCGCCAGCAGATTAGCGAGGCGATCCATCATCTGGTGCATAACGCGATCAAATTTAACCATGAGGGGGGGCGTGTCCGGCTAAGCTGCCAGGCACATGCAAATTATCTGACCCTGATCGTCGAAGATAATGGCCCCGGTATTGACCCGGATAAACTAGAGACGATCTGGGAAGCCTTTGCCCAGACCAGCGACGACGTTCAGCGCGGCATTGATGGACTAGGATTAGGACTTGCTCTGGTAAGCTGTATCGTGAAGTCCCACCGTGGCATCCTGCTGGCCCACAGTACGCCCGGTAAAGGCAGTGCGTTTGGCTTTCGCATCGCTATCAGTTGAGACGCCGCGAGACCGCATGCTCTACTACACGATCATCTTCGCAGGCATCGTTTGCGCATTCCTGGCTCTGTTCGCATGGTTCCATCGTACTGAGCGCGGCACGAAGGCATTTCTTGTCCTGATGCTCAGTGTGATGATCTGGTGCCTCGCCTATGCTCAGGAGCTGAATAGCAATGATCTGCCAGCCAAGATTATCTGGTCGAAAATTGAATATATCGGCATTGTCAGTGTGCCGGTGGCATGGCTGGTATTCATCCTTCAGTATACCGAGCAACACCGCTGGGCAAGACGTGGGTGGCTAGTGTTGCTAGCAGTCCCGTCTTTGCTCACTTTACTTTTGGTGTGGACGAATGAGGCTCACGGCCTGATCTGGCACGCAATCTACCTTGTCCCTCTTCAAGACTTTATCGGCTGGAAAGCCGAGTACGGGCCGGTCTTCTGGCTCTTCACGGCATATGCCTACATCCTGCTCCTTGTTGGTACTCTGCTGCTGCTCCAAGTCTACTTTTTCCGCCCAACATTCTACCGTGGACAGGTCAGCGCCCTGCTGATCGGGTCGCTCTTGCCGTGGCTGAGCAATCTGTGTGACATCTTTGGCCTCAGACCGCTGCCAGGGGTAGAGATTTCTCCCTTCAGTTTCACGATCACGGGACTGCTCTTTAGCTGGGCGCTCTGGCGCTGGCGACTGTTCGACATCATACCTGTTGCACGTGATCGGGTGATCGAGCGTATGCACGATGGGGTGATCGTGATTGACACGCGAGGTCGGGTGGTGGACATCAACCCCGCTGCGTGTAAGATCAACGGCTGGGATCGGCGTGCAGTGATGGGACAGCCAATTATGCCCATCCTTGGCCAGCAGGCCGCTGTCGTCGCGCCATTCATTGGCATGGACGAGGTGGACGAGCAGATCACGGTGGATGTGGCCGGATCTCCGCGTGTGTTCCAGGTACGTATCTCACCGCTGTCAGATCGGCTGGGAACGCCCGGTGGCCGTCTGGTAATCCTGAGTGACATCACCCGACTCAAGCAGGTTGAGCAGGAGATGATCCAGGCAAAGACGGCGGCTGAGGCGGCCAATGCGGCGAAGAGTACCTTCTTGTCAACCATGAGCCACGAGATCCGCACCCCGATCAATGGCGTGATGGGTATGTCCAATTTGCTGCTCGACACCCAACTGAATGCGGAACAACACGAGCTGGCACAGATGATCCATACCAGCGGCGACCAACTCTTGCGGGTGATCAATACGATTCTGGATTTTTCCAAGATCGAGGCGGGGCAGCTTGAACTTGAGGTTCAGCCGTTCACCCTGCGCCACACGATCGAGTCGTCGCTCGATATTGTGGCGGCGACGGCAGCCGAGAAGGGTCTGGAGCTTACCTATTTGATCGCGCCCGGCACGCCCATCGCTCTGGTACAAGATCCGACCCGACTGCGCCAGATCTTGGTGAACCTGTTAAGTAATGCGGTGAAGTTCACGAAGCATGGCGAGGTGGTGCTGTACGTGAGCAGGCGGGAGACAGCAGGCGGGAGACAGCAGGCGGGAGACAGCAGGCTAGGGCCAGATCTTGACATCCCACCGCCTGCTGTCTGTCTTATGTTTTCGGTACGCGACACTGGCATCGGCATCCCGACCGACCGCATGGATCGCCTCTTCCACTCGTTTAGCCAAGTTGATGCCACGACGGCTCGCATGTATGGCGGAACTGGACTGGGCCTGGCGATCAGCAAGCTCTTGGTGACGGCAATGGGTGGCACGATGTCGGCGGAGAGTACGCTTGGTCAGGGTTCAACCTTCTCTTTTACGATCAAGGCCAGCAGCGCCGAAGGAATTGCCCTAGACGACTGTGATGTGGCGCACCCAGAGTTGCAGGGCCAGCGCGTGCTGATTGTTGATAACAACGCGAGCAGTCGGTTAAGCCTTACCGCCCAACTTGGCGCGTGGGAGATGCAGGTGGTTGCGGCTGATTCAGCGGCGGCGGCGCGGGAGTTGCTGTTACACGACGATGGATTCAACCTCGCGATCCTGGATATGCAGATGCCCGAGATGAGCGGGGCAGCCCTCGCCGACACGATCCGTCGCTTCACGCCGCGCAGTTCTCTGCCCATCATCCTGATGACTGCGCTTGGGGCAACCGCGTCCAGGCACGAAGATCCGCTCACGCTCACCCTGAGCAAGCCCGTTAAAATTTCACGGCTCTACCAGCACATCAACAGTTTGTTGATCACAAAGACGCAGCCAAGCCCATTGCCGAGCAGTGTCGCCTCGGTACAGACGCCACCTCCGGCTGAGGCGACACGACAGCAGGTGCTACCGCGTATCCTGGTGGTCGAAGACAATACGATCAACCAGCAAATGATCATGCGGATGCTGGCACGGCTAGGGTACACAGCGGATCTGGTTGATAACGGGAGAGCGGCGGTTAACGCACTGCGCCAGCAACGCTACGATCTTGTGTTTATGGACGTACACATGCCCGAGATGGATGGACTAGAAGCCACCCGCACGATCCGGGCGTCGTACCCGCACGATCAGCAACCGTGGATCATCGCCGTGACAGCGGGGGCTGTCCAGGGTGATCGCGACATATGCATCGCCGCCGGGATGGACGACTTTATCCTCAAGCCGATTGAGCGACAGGTATTGGACAACGCGATTACCCGCTTCCGTCGGCACGAGAATTCTCAGGTACCGCACGAGATACCGCAAAATGATCCTGTGGTGTACGGAGACACCACCATCAACCCAGACGCCATCCAGCATCTTCTCGTGAGTCTCGGCGATCAGGACAATTCGATCCTGCCCACACTCATCGCAACCTTTATCGAGGGTGCCGAGACGATTCGGGCCAGCGCACAGACGGCCCTAGAGAGTGGCGATGCCGCGACGCTGCGCCGGGCGATGCATACGCTCAAGTCGAACGCCAGCACCTTCGGAGCCCAGCCCCTCACACTCCTCTGCCGTGACCTCGAAAATCGCGCCGCAAACGGAGATCTGGCGGGAGCCGATACGTCGCTCGATCTGGTTATCGCGGAACTTGACCGGGTGCAAAAGGCTCTGAGCGAGCTCTAGCTTCCATAACTCGAAGGTGTGCCGCCTGTAATCGGCTCGTAGAGCGACGTAGGGCGTAGAGATACGATTCCCGCATTCCGCGTAGATCTCATCAAAGAGCTCGGCACGCATCGCACGCCGCTCGGGTATCGTTCCCTGGCGAATGATGGCGGGGATGTCGTGCAGATGCTCTACCACATCCGCGAGGCTCGCAGCGCCCCGAGTGGCTGCAACGCTATAGTAAGCCGCAGAGGAGAAGGCGTCACTATCAGCAGAATTCCCTCAACGGGCGGCACGTCCCATGGTATGATTGAGCCGATGATGAGAGCGATAGATGAGGCGTATCAACACTGTAGCATGAGCTTCGACTGGTCTGAGTATCTGGCGCTTGGCGGCGAGTGAGGAATAAGTCTATGACCCAGATTGTTGAGATTGATGAGCGCGGAACCATTCAGCTTCCCGCTGACATGTTAGCGGCGGTGAAGCCGCATACACGCTTTACGCTTGAACGGCGTGGCACCACGCTCGTCCTCCAGCCCCTCGCATCTGCGCCCTTTTGGACAACGGCGACACCGGAGGAGCGCGCCGATGCGATGCGTCAGTGGGCCGCCCTTGAGCGTCCGGTGTCGCCACCATTGAGCGATGCCGCCGTGAGCCGCGAGCAGATGTACGACTGATGACCACTTATCTGCTCGATACTAATATCTGGTTGCGAACGGTGCAACGCGAATCGCCACATCACTCCTTGGCGGTTGAGGCACTGGCGACCTTGTTGGCGCAAGGCGATGAGGTGTTCATCACAGCGCAGAACGTCATTGAGAGACTGTCTGAAAAGGTCACTCATCCCGCGATTCCCCCTCCCCAGCCCTCC
>JBAXMH010000100.1:0-15706 GCA_037134395.1 Chloroflexales bacterium | reverse complement strand
ATCGGCTATCGGCTATCGGCTATCGGCTATCGGCTATCGGCTATCGGCTATTTTCTAGCGCCTCAGCGATCACTTCAGCAATCAACTCCCGTGGCCGTGCGAAGGCGGCCTCGCGTCCGTATCTCTCTAGCAGCGACACGACCCTCACATCCGCTGCCGATAACCCAGCCGCCCGCATGGCCATCCCTTCAGCAGCATCGCCTACCACAACCAGCGCTAGCGTCCCAGGGGCCAGACGCCGCAGCACTCCGCCAACAACCTTGCCCTCTAGCGAGGTCGCGTCTAGACGTCCTTCACCCGTCACTACGATCTCGGCATTGGCCAGATGTTTGTCGAGGCCCAGGGTCTCGGCGACCAGATCGAATCCGGGGTGGATGCTGGCTCCCAGGGCCACCAACCCACCGGCTAGGCCGCCCGCCGCGCCGCTCCCCGCGACGCCCCGCACATCAATCCCAAATTCGTCGAAGTAGTACTCGGCTAGCTTCTCCAGGCGTCTCGTCAGTACGTCCACCGCCTGCGCATCAGCCCCCTTCTGCGGCCCGAAGATCGCTGCGGCGTCCACAAAGCGGGTACGCACATCGGTAGCCGCACGCAGTCGCGTGTCGGGCAGCCCGCCGAATGCGCGTATCACCTCCACCGCGCCCACGCCACCATCGGTCGTGGCCGATCCTCCACAGCCAACAATGATCTCCCGTGCACCGGCCTGCCACGCTGCAACGAGAAGTTCGCCCACGCCCGCTGTGGTCGCACGCACGGGATCATTTTCTTCTGCCCCACCGACCAAGGCCAACCCAGCGGCGGCGGCCATCTCAATCACCGCCACCGGGGCCAACGACCCGTCGCGCATCCGCCACTCGGCCTCTACCGGCGCACCCAGCGGCCCCGTCACCCGCGTGTACATCACCGTCCCGCCCATCGCCTCCAAAAAACCCTCGCCTCCATCGCTGAGCGGCAGGGCGCTGGTCACCAACCCCATCTGCTGCGCAGCATTCGTCACCGCCGCGCAGATCTCGACCGCACTCGCGGTACCACGAAACTTGTCGCATGCGGCCAGCAGCCGCCGGCGCTCATTGGTCTCCATTTGGTTGGTACTCCTCGTAGGCACCCATTGTGGGGGCGCACACACCATCGCGATGAAAAAAAGCCGCTAGTGTCCGACTATCGGCTATCGGCTATCGGTCTATCGGCTATTTTCATGTGAGACAGCGTGCTATAATTCGCGCCATGATCCCGCAGAACCTGACCACCATCACCATCGAGCGCCGTGGCTACGGCAGACGCTACAGCGAACTTCCCGTGGATCTGATTAATCTCGACGGCTTTGAGATTGACTGTGCCGGAGCCTATGCCCGACCTACTCACTACGACCTGCGCGCAGGCGATATTGTACGCTGGCGTGACGGTGAGCGCGTCATCGAGGCGAATATTACCACCGTCGAGCGGAGCGCCGACCGCGTGCGTGTTGCCCTCACCGGCGCTCACCCCCTGCCCCCAGAGTTCTTCTACTACTGAAATACGGCACTTGTACGGATTTCCAGACGGTTGCGCGAGAAATTGCGTCAAGATGCCGAACTCGGTACCTTTAGCCTATTTCCTAGTCCGCCCCAAAAACCTATAATTTAGATGACAGCACACAGTATTCGGAGGGGAGGTATAGTCATGCAACGTCGAACCAGTGGCCAGTCTATTGTCGAGATGGCGTTTGTCCTCCCCGTACTCCTCTTCATACTGTTCGGGATCATTGAGTTCGGCTATACGATGTTTGCCTACTCGACGGTGTCGCAGGCCGCTCGTAACGCGGCAGAGTCGGCTGCCCAGCTCCCGCCTTACCAGTCTTGGCTGGCCTACCAGGGCAATAAAATGCCGACGGGATCAAACCTTGGCTTCACCGCCGATAGCTGCGTTAATGCAATTTATTTCGCCGCTAACTCTGACAGAACCATGTTTCCAGGTATCTCAAACGGGATCACGATCAGCTACCCGAACGATGCGGTGCTGGGAAGAGACACCCGCAACCTTGAAGATCGCGGCCCCATTCAGGTGACGATCACCTATCAGCTTACCGGGATTACGCCGCTCTTTCAGCTTCTGCGCCTCAACAACGGAATCACGCTTACGGTGACACAGCGTCGCTCGCTTGAGAACCTCGGCATTGATCCGTCCAAGCCCGGCAATGTGGCCTGCGCGAAGGATGTTGCCAACTGGCGTGTGATGAATCCATGATGATGGGAACCCATACGCAGGGCACACACCATCGCGATGAAATGACCGCTGGTGTTCGGCTATCGGCTATGTTAGTGGCGAGGGTTAGGGAGAGGGGAATCACCATGTTCCGTCATCATCGAGCAGTACGCTCCAGAGGGCAGGCTCTGGTGGAGTTTGCCTTGGCCGCAACCCTGATTCTTACCCTGCTCTCGGCATCTGTCGATCTTGGTCTGATCTTCTTCGCAATGCAGAGCCTCCGGGTTGCCGCCCAAGAGGGTGCTACCTTTGGCAGCCACCCGGTGATGGTGATGAGTGGCACAAGTGTCCAGGCTGTTGATGTGGACTATGCCGAAATTGTAAAGCGCGTGCGCCTCTCTAGTGGAGAGAAGTCTGCCGGATTCGCTAACTTGCTCGACCTGAATAACGATGGTGTCCTTGATGATGCCCAGAGCGGGATAATCACCTCTCCTAAACTCGCCAGCTCCTATATCTATGTCCAGATCCTGAAATATCCAAACGATATCCTGAGCGACCCCGGTACGGGTACGGCGATTGCACCTGATGTCTGTACAACAACAACCGCAGGTGCAGATATGCGCAATGCTGGACAGTTCTGCTATGTGCGTGTCACGGTGAAATACGATTATAAATTTATCTTCCCCTTCGCACCTGTCTTCGGCGGGAAGGTTCAGCTAAAAACTTCATTTATGATACATATCCGCAGTTCATTTATTGGCTAGACAAGGTTCTGAGATACTTTACCGTTCTACCCCCTCCTAGCCCCCCCGCAAGCGGGGGGGACAACGCATTGGTTCCCCCCCGCTTGCGGGGGGGCTAGGGGGGGTAAGTATGCCAAGAGTGTAAAGTAAACTCGGCTCCTCTGAATCCTTAGTTTATTAGTTATTTTTTTAGAGACACGGAGGACTGTTATGAGTACAATCCTACGACCTCAACGCCGGCGGCTCGCGAGCCGTCGCAGGAACGGTCAGAGTATCCCCATCATCGCTCTGATGATCGTGGTGCTGATTGCAATGATCGGCCTCTCGGTTGATGTGGGCAATACGTTTTCGCACGAGCGCCAGGCGGTCTCGGCGAGTAACGCTGCTGCGGTTGCCGCGATGACCACCTATCTCAAGCGCACAACCAACGCTATTACCGACGCAGTTGTCTACCAGTCGGTCAAGGATACCCTGGTGTCCAATGGGATCACCCCTGGTAACGGCACCCATAACACCGTGCAAGTCGCAGTCTACTACCTGAACGCTCAGGGCCATACGCTCGATTCACACCCGGATCAGATTGTGGAAGGCAGTGGCCAGACGGTTCCATCGGATGCGTCGTTCATCCAGGTCAAGATTAACGGCCAGGTTGATACTTCCTTCGCCCGCGTGGTTGGCCGAAACGACCTGCCCATCAGTGCGGCGTCGTACGCTACCACCTGTGCAATGAACACGGGCATCTACCCTATTGGGGTTGATGTTACGTTGCTCGATACCAATAAGTTCAATTCCAGTGGCATCAACCAGCCCGTAAGTAGTAGTGAGTTTAAAACCCTCACCAGCGGCCCCTATCGGGGGTATACCCAGCGCCGCATCTACGTGCGGGATGGTACCCCCGGTAACTTCGGCTGGCTGCGTTGGATGGACAGTACTCCGGGTGCGGCCAGCTCTCCGGCACTTACCGCAAGCATGGTTGGCGATGGGAATGCCGCCTCCGGCTTTGAAGAGGCTCCCTGGCCGTCTGGTTTCTCTACGTCGGCCCCGGCGGGCTATCCAATCAACCCCGGCATTATTGATGTCGGCGACTGGGTCTGGGGCACTGCAGGCTGGAAGAATAGTAGCTCGTTGGACGCAGCTATCCAACAGCATATTAATAATGGAACCCGGATGATCATGCCGATCTATAGCGACTATAGCGACGACATGGTGCCGCAAGGCAGTAATGTCAAGGCACGCATTAATCGCCTCGGTGTGTTCGTCATCATTGCTCAAGGTACTCAAACCGGCAAGAGCCCCATTAGTAACGCCAGTGGCAACGGTCCCTACTTTGATATGGTCTACCTTGGTGATCCGACGAACCAGTATACCGCCTGCACGGCGACGGCCCCACCATCTGGCAGCAACAACCTGGAACTCGCCGGGAGCGTCTCGTTCTACCCAGAGTACGCGGTTATTCCCGATAATCGTGCCCCTGTCCAGTACATCGTGGTACTCGACACCTCTGGCTCGATGAGCGCAAACTTTGACGGTCAGTGCAATACGAGTGGCCTGGAGCAGTGTGCCGGTGGTAATCTTGGTCCCGCGACGACGACAGGTACAGGTACCGGCAAATACTGGAATCCTCAGAATCAGCGGCGTATCTATGTGGCCAAGAAGGCACTGGAGAGCCTCGTGAACCTGACTAATATGCCGGGCAACGTTGATTACACTACCACTCGACCTCCTGACCAAATGGGCGTGGTCTGGTTTACCGAAAGCGTGAGTTCCAGCAATATCAAGACCTTTTCAAGTGTCCCGGCTGACCTGAAGACCTTTATCACCAACTCTAATAGTGGCTACTTTGGTAATGGTGGTACCAACGGTGCCGCTGCCTTGTACCGGGCCAGCCTGATGTATGGTGCCGCACCCTCAACGATCACGTACAACGGAACGACCTACACCTATAAGCGGGTCGTCATCTTCGTCACCGACGGTGTCTCTAACACCTTCTTGAAAACCTCTGCCTCGAACCTGAGCGGCGGTTCGAGCAGCGCTAACACCTATCCGTCAGGGAGTTTCTGTGCTAAACTCGGCAATAATGTTGTTGAGAACGCCACGTGCCAAACCACCGATGGGGCCGGCGGTAGCAAGTATAGTGGCTGGGATCGTCCGATCACCCAGATGATCAACGTCAGCGGCAGTAACCTGCGTAACACAACGGTGAATGCTGAGGTTTTTGTCATCGCACTCTCAAATGTCTCAGCTACGGGCTTGAATGGCGGCGTCTCCTCTTCACCCAGTTACTACTACTCGGCTAAGAGTCTGACCACCAATGCCAATGGTACGACGAACGTAGATGACATCATCGCCATCATTAGCTCGAAGGTGAAGCTTGGCGATTGTGTCCCCGGGCCAAACGGTTCTGCCACCAATGTGCTTACATCTGGTCAGTCTTCCCCCAGTAGTGGCCTGACCTACCCGAATGTGGGTAAGGTGGTGATCTATAACAGTACCACTCCCGCAATCGAGACACCGATCGTAGCAGCTTCGGACGGCTCGCTAAGCTACTACTTCCCGAGTGTGCCCGCCGGAACCTATACGATGGAGGCGGGGCTCTACTACTACGACCCGCACGACCGTACCTCGCGTGTGTACGGTATGTTCTGGGCCCAGGGTGCAGCGAGTAACGTCGCTACGATTGATGTCAGTCCCACAACCCAGATGACAAGTTTCTCGCAGCGTATTGACAATCCCATCACGCTCAAGCTGAGCGGCGAAGTCTGCGCACCCTAAACCGAGATGTAGGGGCGGCTCGCGAGCCGCCCCTACGCGGCTCGTGAACTGCCGCCCTACGGATCTGGATTAATGAATGGATATGGGCTATCATGGGCCGGGCGGTGGGAGGATCGGCCTCCCATCGTCCGGCTTCTATGATGCTGAGTAGTACGCCATCATCCGCCCTCTGCGTTTTTGTACGTTCTCCATGCTTCAAGGAGGTGCCCTGTGGTACCAGGTTCACGTACCCACCTATACCTTCGCGGCTTGGCCCTGTTTCTCCTCTGCCTTGGGTTGATTGTGCTGCCTCCTGGACGCTCCACCGCCGCAGTGGTTTCTGTCGTGCCACAGCAGATTGACAATACGCAGGGCGAATTTGCCGACGGTGAATTCGAGCGTACTTCTATCGGCTCTTCACTGCTTACGTTCAAACCCCCACCCAATCCCGCCGATGTAGAGGGTCTGGTGCAACTCGCCCCCGCCGGCGTGCTGAAAAACTGGAACGCTCCCTATCGCCTGCCCACTCCCGTGTCCGAAATGGGCGTGACCGCTGTGGGCAAGCATATTTACGTGATAGGTGGGACGGACAGTACGGGTACAGGTTTTACCGACGCCGCGTGGCACGCACAGGTTGATCCGAAAACCGGCGCGTTTGTCGATTCCGGTAGCGGGCTTTGGACGAACAAGCCCATGCCTGCCGCCGTGACTATTGCCGACCGTGTGGGTCAAAATGCGCAGGCGGGCTGTGAGACTCCTACCGCGAAACGTACTCGCGTCGGCGTGGCCAGTGTTACCACCGGAACGGATACCGGCTATATCTATGTGATTGGCGGCGCAGTGAACCCTAGCGCGCTCTCATGCGTGACTGGTGGCTTCTCAACACCCCTTGTCCAGCGCGGCACGGTTGCCTCCAATGGCACGATCACCTGGGACACTCTGTCGTTGCCTACCGCCCTGGGAATCTACGTGCCTAGTCCGGTGGATCCTCAAGATGACGGTGTAACAAACTCCGATTTTAGTCTGGGTGTGGAAGGTGCCTCGGTGGTGATTGCTCATACAAAAAGCGGCACCGCCGAACACTACTATCTCTATGTCATCGGGGGCAAGAGCCGCTATGTTGACCCTATCCGTAACACGTCAACGCTCGTCCGTGCGCTCTCAGCGGTCTACTACACTGAGATCAACACTGCCGACGGGAGCCTGAAGAACCCCACAACTCCAACGGCGACCTCAGTCTGGACGCGTGATAAGAATATCCCCTTGGTCACGACTCCAGCAGCAGGAGAGGGACTCTGGGATGCCACCGCCACCGCCACCAGCGTGTTCTCTGGTACCGCAGCATTAAAGACGGCGATCTTCTTGACCGGCGGATCATTCGATGCCGATAATGCTGCCACAAACCTCGTTAAGCTTAATCCCTACATTTATCGAGCCGATGTAAACCCAGACACCGGCGCACTTACCTGGGGCACAGGAGTGACGGGCAGCAAAACGCAGATCGCCCTCGGCGGTCGCCGTGGTATGGTCAGTGTTTCCTATCATAACAAGCTCTACATGATCGGTGGGAGTACGGGTGACGACCCCAATACCAGTGTGGCCACCGTGCCGACAGCATTCCTCGATGATAAACTAGATCTGATCAAAATTGGCAATACCGATTACTTTATCGGTATGAATACCGACGTTCTTAATAACGGCGGATCTGCCCCGCGATCACGGCTTGGGGCCGCTGTTGTGCGTGCCGAGCCGCCCACGGGCGTCATTACGACGACGATTAACTCGGCCTGGGTCTATGTGATGGGCGGGAGGAATGCGTCAGATAACCTGCAAGATACGATCTTCCTCGGTAGCGTTGGCGGCGATGATGCGGTTCCCACCATACGTACCCCTGATGGCTGGTACTATTCGGGTGTGATCAAAACTTCGTTCGCATTTGGCAGTGGTAATTTAAAGTCAAAGGTGTTATCATTCCACTGGGCGGCGAATATTGATCGTACAAGGAACACCAACGCCGATATCGAGATACAGTTTCGTAAAACAATCACTGCCAGCGGCGAGTGTCCAAACGATAGTGTTTTTAGTCTCACTGCCGCGTCAGATGCCTGGGGTAGCTCGCTCGATGGCTTCGCAAGCAGCCCGCTCTACTCACAGGCGGCCGACGCGACAAACTTCTATAACAGTGCAACCTTTGGCAACCAGGGTCTTGATGCTAGTTGTATTCAGTATCGCGCCCACCTTATGCAGGATGCCACTGGTGCCACCGCTTCGGATCCGTCAAGCTCACCGCAACTCCTGAGTGTTTATGTCGAGAAGGAGATCTCTGGTAACGCCGACATCAACATTCCGGCGAACGGCTTTTCAGTGACCACAACCGCCAATAATCTCATCATCCCGGTGATGAACATACAGAACCTCAGTAGCGGTAACATAGATCAGACTCTGTCTGTCGCTGATGTGTTGGCTGCTTCGGCATCCCCACCATCTGTGTATGGAGCTGGGAACTTCTTTGTCTTGTTCTGTAAGGCTTATAGCAGCCTCACTGACCAGACCCCGCTCAATCTGACCCTGCCCGATCCGCTTAACCTCCCCCCCAACTACGAGAAGACATGTCCGGCCTACGCATCAATTCTTAACTCTGAGATGGGGAAGGGAGCTATCATTGATTTGGTCCAGTCAAAGAATGCCGCAGGCGATACGCGGTGGTACGACACCACAACGGGTAATCCGATCAGTAATATCATGGATCTGATCGACACGAAAGGACACTACCAGATCGGTCTGGTTATTGACCCATTGAATAATGTGCCTGAGGGTGAGGTAACGTCAGCAGGCGAGACAAACAATCGGAGCGAGGTACTCTCCTTCACGCTGACATCAGTCCTGCATATTGTGGCGTTGCCAATAGTGGCTCGCTAGTATGGGGGTAGTGCAATGTCAGCCTATGCTATACTGTGCTGACATTGAACGCCGTCCCCCTCGCTCTACCTGACTAGGAAGGAAGCCCCGTATGAGGCGTGGTGGTGTACTCATCCTCTTGATCGTCATGATCGTCATTGTTGGCGGCGTTATGGTCTTCATGTTTCTTCAGGGGCAAGGCGCGACTCCTGGCGTTAATTCCGCCACGACAACGTTGCCAACCGAGCCTCCCCTAGTAGACATCGTGCGCGCTCGTGTTGATATTAAAGCCAACACGGTGATCACGAACAGCGACATGCTTGAACCGGGCAAGGTTCCGCAGTCTGAGTTCGATGTGAAGAAGAACTTCTCGAAGATTGCTGATGTCCAGGGTCAACTGGTGCTGCGCGATATTGGAGCTGGCGACCCGATTGGAAAGTCAGATCTGACTGAGCCAGGTCTCTCGCAGCAAATCCCCACGGCGGAGTCCCCGCGCCCCCGCGATAAGGCGTACCCTTTCGTCGTGAATAACCTCTCTGGTGTGTCCGACCAGATCAAGCCTGGCGACTTTGTTGACATTGTTGCTACGTTCACGATTTCTCGGCGTACCTCCTTCCCTATCGGGGAGACAATGGTACAACAGGGGGCAGGGCAGGTACCGATGCTCCAGCGCGAGGTGACAGAGGCGGGCTACAATGTGACGAAGACGATTGTGCAGCGCGCTCAGGTGCTAAAGATTATGCGCCCCCCGGTTGCTCTTCCCGATGCAACGCCGGTAGCAAATGGGGCCGCCGCGCCGCAGACGCAATCGAGCAGCCTGCCACTAGTGGACGCCTCGGGCAAGCCGATTACCGCAACCTCACCCGGCGGCGGGGACCCTTCGTCAATCACGCAGGGCATATGGACGCTCCTTTTGGCAGTGAATGACCAGGAGGTCGAACTGATTGAGTTCGCACTTTCCACCAATTCGCGGATGGTACTCGTGCTGCGTGGTGCCGGTGATACGACCTTTGAGCCATCCATCGGTGCAACCTTTGACCTGCTGGTCTCGGAGTTCGGTGTCCCCCTACCGCAACAGCAGCCGCCAAATGTGATCAGCCCCAACCAGGTATTTACCCCCGAGCCAACCCGTACCCCTGCACCCACGAGGGTTCCCTAGCGTATGTGATCTAAGGCGTGAGGGTGTGACCTCACTTGGTTACACCTCACGCCTTACCCTTCAGACAGTGGCTTTGACTCGAAAAGTAGCCAAAACGAACAAAAAAGTGATACCATATGCATATTATTGTATTGAATCGATCTAACCTGCTGAGCCGGCGCGCTGCCAGATGATCGCACTGAGGAGCTAGCTCATGAGTGAGGGTGAAAAAATTCGTGTGATGATCGTCGATGATATCGTTGATACACGCGAGCAGTTAGAGAAGTTGCTGTTCTTTGAGAAAGACATTGACGTTATCGCCAAGGCGAGCAACGGACGCGAGGCTGTCGCGATGTCCAAGCAGCTTCACCCCGATGTCATCCTCATGGATATTAATATGCCCGATATGGACGGGATCGCCGCCACTGAGGCGATCATGTCCCAGGATCCGTCGGTTCAAGTCATCATTATGAGTGTCCAGGGCGAGACTGACTACCTACGCCGGGCCATGCTGGCCGGGGCGCGGGAGTTTCTCACCAAGCCGATCAGTGCTGATGACTTGTATAAGTCAATCCGCCACGTTCATCGCCTGACGACCGCCCGCCCACGACCAGTGGCCGCGACGAATGACTCGGGTGGCGGGGCCAGTGCAGGCAGCCCATCAAGTGAGGGCCAGATCATCGCGGTCTTCAGCCCCAAGGGTGGCGTCGGCACATCCTCTGTCGCCGCAAACCTGGCGGTCGCTATGCGCCAGATGACCAATAGGAAAGTCGCTCTGGTTGATGCGAATGTGATCTTTGGCGACCTCAGTGTTATCCTCAATCTGCGCTCCGACAAGACAATTATCGATCTCGCCACTCGTATTGATGATATTGATCGTGAACTGCTCAATGATGTGCTGGTCACCCACACCTCACAGGTGAAGGTACTCCTCGCACCACCCGACCCGCAGCGCGGCGAGTTGGTGACATCGGATCATATCCGCACGATCCTCGATCTGATGCGCCGCGAGTTTGATTATATCGTTGTGGATACGCCAGCCTCCTTCCAGGATCGTTCCCTGGCCGTCCTCGATATGGCCCATCGGATCGTGACACTGATGACCTTAGAGATGCACTGCATCCGCAATATTAAGCTCTTCCTTGAGGTAGCTGAACTGCTGGAATATCCCCACGAAAAGGTTATGCTGGTGCTGAATAAGGCATCCAACCGTACCGGCATCCGGGCCGAGGACGTGGAGAAAAATATTCAGCGCAAGGTGGCATTCCAGATCGGTGATGCCGGCCCCGATATTACCTTCTCCATTAATCAGGGCGTACCTCTGGTGATCGGCAAGCCAACCCATCAAGTGGTGCGTGATATTGTCGCCCTGGCAAAAGAACTGGGCGCGGGAGCAAAGGCATCTGAGCCAATCGTCGCGGGTCAGGCTCCCGTGCCTGAGAAAAAGCCCGGATTGTTCTCGCGGCTTAGCCCGCGACGCTAAGTAACATTGGCGTTGGGGTGAGCGCTGTTTTCCCCAATGTCTCCCACCGGAGGAACTGCGACTATGTCTCTCCTCAAGCGAATCGGCGGGGCAGCACCGAGCGAGGTACCGTCGTCTGCCCAGCGCCAAGGCAGTACAACCCCACGGTTTGATTCTCCCGTACGCCCCGCTGGCAGCAACGATGATACGTTTAATGAGATCAAAATACGTGTTCAGAATCGCCTAATCAATGAACTTGACCCAAAGCTTGATCTTGCGAATAAAGCGAAGGTGCGCAAGCAGGTGGAGGATACGTTTAACTCCATCCTTGACGGCGAAAGCATTGTGATGACCCGTGGCGAGCGATCTCGGCTCTTCGATACCATTGAGGCCGATATTACTGGCCTTGGTCCTATTGAACAACTGCTCTCTGACGATGAGATCAGCGAGATTATGGTCAATGGCCCTAAGCGGATCTACATTGAAAAAAAGGGCAAGCTGATCCGCACCGACATCACCTTTGCCAACGATGACCATGTACTCAGGATCATTGACCGGATCGTCGCTCCCCTTGGCCGACGCATTGATGAGTCATCGCCGATGGTAGACGCCCGCCTTCAGGATGGATCGCGTGTCAACGCGATTATTCGTCCTCTGGCACTTAATGGGCCGACGATCACCATCCGAAAATTCCGCAAGAATCCCCTGACGATCCACGATCTCGTTCGCTACGGCTCAATAAGCCGCGAGATGGCCGACTTCTTGGAGGCGTGTGTGAAGGCCCGCCTGAATGTGGTGGTCGCCGGTGGTACAGGTTCTGGTAAGACGACCCTGCTGAACGTGCTTTCATCCTTCATCCCCGAGGACGAGCGAATTATCACCGTGGAGAACGCTGCGGAACTCCAACTGGTTCAGGATCACGTTGTCACACTTGAGTCACGGCCACCCAATGTAGAAGGACGTGGCGAGGTGAGCATCCGCGATCTCGTGATCAACTGCCTGCGTATGCGCCCCGAACGAATTGTGGTAGGCGAATGTCGCGGCGGTGAGACGCTCGACATGCTCCAGGCAATGAATACCGGCCACGATGGGTCGATGACGACGATCCACGCAAACTCCCCGCGTGATGGGATTGGCCGCATTGAGACGATGTGCCTGATGGCCGGCATGGATCTGCCCGCTCGCGCCATCCGCGAGCAGGTGGTGTCGGCGGTTCACGTCTTTGTCCAACAGTCGCGTATGCAAGATGGCTCGCGCCGCATCACGCAGATCACCGAGGTGAGCGGGATGGAGGGCGATGTGGTCGTTCTTCAGGATATTTTTGTTTTTGAGCAGACCGGCCTTGATGAGCGCGGGAAGATCGTTGGGCAGCTCCGCCCCACCGGCGTTCGCCCCAGGTTTATCGAGAAGTTCGAGTCAATGAATATCTTTTTGCCCTCCAATACCTTTGGTATGGGCGGCGATAGGTTTGGGATCTAACAACACCCTCTTCATCCTTCTGAGAAGGTTAAAGGCACTGCCATTGATGCCATAGCCAACCGTCTCAGAAGGCCAGGATGATACGCGGAGTACTCAGGATGTTCGCTCCAGACAAGTTGCCGATCACTCTAGTGGGCATTGGCGTGCTGGTGATCCTGATCTTTGTGCTGATCTGGATCTTCTCACGCAAACCGAACACTCCCGATGTCTCACAGCGCCTCGCAGAATTTGCCGGTCGCACTGATGAATCATCAAGCGGGCCAGCTGCTGCAAAGCAGGCCATGGAACGCATTGATAAGGTTGTTTCGAAGAGCAAGCGGGGCGGTGATCTGGCCCGTGACCTAGCGCGGGCCGACCTGAAGTTCACGGTGGCCGAGTTCATGGGGGTGAAGCTCATAACGGCGGTGATCGGCTTCTTCATCGGCTTGTATCTTGGCCGGGCCAACACGATGGCCATGTTTGGAGCAGGCTTGATGGGCGCTGTTATCTGCTCGTTTGCGCCAAACATCTACATGGGCTCGCGGGCGAAGGGTCGGATCAAGTCGTTTAACGACCAGCTTGGCGATACCATCACAATGATGGCCAACGCCTTGCGCGGCGGCTTCAGCTTCCTGCAAACCCTCGATATGGTGGCCCGCGACGCCCCCGCGCCGATGTCGGCGGAGTTTCGGCGGGTGGTGCAAGAGGTTGGTCTGGGCCGATCTACCGAGGAGGCACTCCAGAGCCTACTACGCCGTATGCCTTCCGAGGATCTTGATTTGCTGATCACGGCGGTGAATATTCAGATGGAGGTGGGCGGTAATCTGGCCCAGATTCTCGATACGATTGGCCATACGATCCGCGAGCGCGTGCGGATCAAGGGTGAGGTTCAGACACTCACCGCCCAAGGGCGGATCTCGGGCTGGGTGATCACCGCCCTGCCTGTTGGCCTCGCCATATTTATTTCGGTGGTAAATCCTGCGTATATGGCACCGATCTTCACCTTCGGCATGCCACCACAGAGCTGGTGTTGCCTGCCAGTGGCCTCTATTGTGATGATTGTCATCGGATTCTTTGCGATCATGAAGATCATGGATATTGAGGTCTAAGAGGTGCTGCAATGACCACTCCTCTGATAGTGCTGGTACTGATGGTGGTGGGACTGGGTGTGCTGACGGTCTTTATCGTAAGGCGCACCCGCAAGCCGGATGAGATCAGTAAGCGGCTCAACCAGTTCACTGAACGGCAGATGACGCTGGAAGAACTGGAGCTTCAGCAGCCACTGATGCAGCGGGTGTTTGTGCCTGCAATGCGGTCGGTTCTGGCGGTGCTTGGTAAGTATGGAGCCAAGCAAAGCGGTGAGCGGCTGCGTACAAATCTACAGCAGGCCGGTAACCCCGGCGGCATCACGCCGACGATGTTTGTTGGTCTACGTGTAGTGCTTGCCCTGGTGATCGGTGTGATCATTACAGTGGTGACGATGCAGTCTATGCCGCTCTCCCAAGGATTGCTGTATAGCGCCGTCGGCTTTGTTCTCGGCTATATGCTCCCGGTGATGTGGCTTGGTCGGAAGATCGGCGGGCGCAAGAAGGCGATAACGAAAGCACTCCCAGACGCACTCGACTTGCTGTGTATTAGTGTAGAGGCTGGTCTCGCATTTGACCTTGCCCTCCAGCGAGTGACTCAGAAATGGGACGATGAACTGGCGCGTGAATTTAAAAAGGTTCTGTCGGACATCCGCCTTGGTCGGACACGTCGCGAGGCGCTGAAGGATCTCTCGATCCGCTGCGGCGTTGAGGATGTGCAAACCTTCACCGCCGCCGTGATTCAGGCCGACCAGCTCGGCGTCTCGATGTCGAAGATCCTGCGCCTCCAATCGGATCAGATGCGGGTACGGCGTCGGCAGCGCGCTGAAGAGACAGCCCAGCAGGCCCCCATCAAGATGCTCTTCCCGATGGTGTTCTTGATCTTCCCCGCCCTTTTCGTGGTAATCCTCGGGCCGGCGATACCGCGTATCATGAAGAGTTTTGGCGGGCTCTAGGATCTCCCTTTCTGTGGGCGCCCCCGACCACCAGGTTGGCCGGGGGCGTTGTGTGCGATGAACCTGCGCGTTGCCAATACCACTCGCGGTACCGTCCTCGCTGAGCAGTGCGAGCAGGCCCGCAGTTTCTTCGCCCGTGGACGTGGGCTTATGGGCCGTGATCAGCTTGGCCCTGGCTCCGGTCTCCTGATTGACCCCTGCTCAAGCATCCATACCTTTTTCATGCGCTTCCCGATTGATGTGGTCTTTATTGACCGCGCCGGGCGGGTAGTTGGCCTACGCGCCGAGATGCCCCCCGGCAGACCCTATGCCGGGGCGTGGCGTGCCCGTGCGGTGATTGAGCTGCCCTCTGGTGTGATTGTCGCAAGCCGGACAGAGGTGGGCGATGTGCTGGTGCTGGGTGGCTCGTGAATGTACCAGGGAACAGGAAACTTGTTGTTGGTTTCCTATTGCTCGCTACCTGTTGCCTTGGTCTTTACCTACTCACGCTCACCCAGGTTCACACCTTTGATGCGCTCTCGTACATCCTTGATGTTGATCGCAAACCCTGGCCCGAGCTATTTCACCCACATCACCTGGCCTATGGCCCCCTGGGTGCCTTAATCCGTGCCGTCGCCTTGTTGTTGGGCTGGCGTGGCAGTACGGCCATGCTCATCCAGATGACTAACGCCCTGGCCGGAGCCGTTGGTGTAACGATCTTCGCCGGGGTGGTGCGGCGGGCCACAGGTCGGGTTGATTTGTCAGTCGTTGGGGCGCTCCTGCTCGGATCGAGCTACGCTTTCTGGTACTACGCCGTCGAGGTTGAGGTCTACACGATTGCATGCCTCTTCCTGATCCTCGCCCTCGCACTGCTGAGTGATCTCCTACATCGTCCATCCCCCGCCCTCGCCGCAGCCCTCGGCATCACCCAGGGTTTCGCTGTCCTCTTCCACCAGACGAACGTGCTGCTGAGTGTGCCGGTGGCGGTGGCGTTTTTGGTGGGGTCGGGGGTCGGGGGTCGGGGGTCGGGGGTCGGGGGTCGATCTGCCTCCGGC
>JBAXMH010000099.1:0-15773 GCA_037134395.1 Chloroflexales bacterium | reverse complement strand
TGCGCAGATTACAGGGAGGTGACAGGGCGGGAAGATAAGATGCAAAAAAGAGCGGGCCAGACAGCGCAACGCGCTGTCTGGCCCGCCCGTGTGTACGGGATCAGGTCGTTCTTAGAAGTCCATGCCGCCCATGCCGCCGCCGGGCATCCCGCCGCCGCCCTGGCCACCCTTCTCCTCGGGCAGATCGGTGATCAGCGCCTCGGTGGTCAAGATCATCCCGGCGATAGACACCGCGTTCTGCACGGCGCTGCGGGTAACCTTCACCGGGTCAATGATACCCTGCTCGATCATGCTGCCGTACTCGCCGGTCAGCACGTTGTAGCCCAGGGTGGTGTCGCCCGTCTCGGCCTGGTGGCGGCGGACGGTGGCGATAATCACCGAACCCTCCTCACCGGCGTTGCGGGCCAGGATGCGCAGGGGCTCCTCAAGGGCACGGCGCAGGATGGTCAGACCAACCCGCTCGTCCTCGTGGGCAACCTTGACGTTATCGAGGGCGCTGATCGCGTTGATCAGGCTGACGCCGCCGCCGGGGACGATGCCTTCCTCGACTGCTGCGCGGGTGGCGCTCAGGGCGTCCTCAACGCGGTGCTTCTTCTCTTTCAGCTCCGGCTCGGTAGCCGCGCCGACCTTGATCACCGCCACGCCGCCGGCCAGTTTGGCCAGGCGCTCCTGGAGCTTCTCGCGGTCGAAGTCGCTGGTGCTGGTCTCGATCTGGGCGCGGATCTGGTCAATGCGGGCCTTGATCGCGGCCTCATCGCCCTTACCCTCAACGAACGTGGTGTCGTCCTTGGTGGAGACAACCTTGCGGGCGCGGCCCAGATCCTCGACGGTTGCGCTGTCGAGCTTGCGGCCAATCTCCTCAGAGATCACCGTGCCGCCGGTGAGGATAGCGATGTCCTGGAGCATGGCCTTGCGGCGGTCGCCGAAGCCAGGAGCCTTGATCGCCAGCACGTTGATCGTGCCGCGCAGCTTGTTGACCACCAGAGTGGCCAGGGCTTCGCCGTCCACATCCTCGGCGATGATCACAAAGTTCTTGGTAACCTGGAGAACCTTCTCCAGCACCGGCAGAATTTCCTGGATGCTGCTGATCTTCTTATCGGTGATCAGGATGATCGGATCCTCAAGCTCGGCTTCCTGGCGCTCTACGCTCGTGACCATGTAGCCGGAGATGTAGCCACGGTCAATCTGCATGCCCTCGGTGTATTCCTTCTCGAAGGCTACACCCTTGGACTCCTCAACCGTGATCACGCCGTCCTTACCGACCTTCTCCATCACCTCAGCGATCAGCTCGCCGATCTCGCTGTCGGCAGCCGAGTTGGTGGCGACGTGCGCAATGTCGGCGCGGTCGCGGACGGGGGTGGCGCTGGCGCGGATGGCGGCGACGAGAACTTCGGCACCCTTATCGAGGCCACGCTTGAGCAACATGGCGTTAGCGCCAGCGGCGACAACCTTCAGACCCTCGGTGACAATCGCCTGGGCCAGGACGGTCGCGGTGGTGGTGCCATCACCGGCTACGTCGTTGGTCTTGGTGGCGGCTTCCTTAAGAAGCTGGGCACCCATGTTCTCAAAGGGATCCTTGAGCTCGATCTCCTTCGCGACGGTTACGCCGTCGTGGGTAACGGTGGGAGATCCGAACTTCTTGTCAATGGCGACATTGCGACCACGGGGGCCGAGGGTCGTCTTAACGGCGTCGGCGACAATATCAACACCACGCTTGAGGGAGCGGCGGGCCTCCTCATTGAACTGAAGCTGCTTGGCCATGAGAAAGATGACTCCTCTAAAGAATACAGATAATGGGCGCAGTGCGCTGCGCTATAAGAGTAGGATGCGGCGACAACTACGCCTGGACGATGCCCAGGATGTCCTTCTCGGCCAGAATGAGGTACTCGACCTCTTCGACCTTGAATTCGGTGCCGCTGTACTTAGCAAAGAGGACCTTATCACCGACTGATACCTGCATCGGGATAAGCTTACCGCTGTCGTCGCGGCGGCCCTCACCGACGGCCAGGATCGTACCCTCCATAGGGCGCTCCTTGGTTGCGGTGTCGGGCAGGAAAATGCCGGTCTTGGTCTTCTCTTCGCGGTCAGCCGGCTTGAGCACGACACGGTCGCCGAGCGGCCGAATACGGAAATCCGACATAGCTGCGTATCCCTCCATTACAAGGTTTGCTTACTAACGTAATGAGCGGTTAGCACTCGCCTGTCGAGAGTGCTAACCGCTCACTATAGTACCCAAGGTCATCGCTTTTGTCAAGATCCAGTTTATGGAATCATACGGCGGCTGGCCGCCGGAATCTTGCGGTTCTCGCGGCGCATGAGCCGCTTAAAGTGGCTCCACTTGATACCGTGGCGAATAAGCGCGGTACGAATGGTCTCGTCGCTGACGCGAGACGTGGTGATGCCATCGGCAAAGGCGGCATCGGCAATGAGTTCCAGCGTCCAATCGCTGCTCTCAAATCCGTAGTGCGTGGGGCGACGGCGAAGAATGTTGAGCAGGGTGTCGCGCCCGCCGGGAATAAAGAGTTCGCGGAGGTTCTTGGGCTTGGGCGATCCCTCAATAAGCACGATCATGCCGCGCTCGTTGAAGGCACGGATAGCTCGGCGCACAGTTTCATCATCAACGGCAAGATTGACGGCGATCTGAAGGGGAGCTTGACCTTGGCTACTGGAGAGGAGAATGCGGCTACGCCGCTCGGTGAAGGGCTTATATCCGTTGCTCTGCGCAAAGGTTTCGAGCGCGCCGCGCTCCTCATCGCTGAGGGTTCGTACCATGAGAGATTGCCGCTTTGTCATGAACCACACTCCTTTAGACAAGGTTTCAGGTGCGAGGTTTCAGGTTTCAGGTTGAGCGCGTCAAGATGCCATATTCTGGCCTGAACTGTAAAGTATCTGTGAACCATGTCTTAGTTGGTATGATTGTGGGAATTGCTGGGATGTTCAACGCACGGCCCAAACCTCGACGACACCGAGGCGGGAGCCGATAGCGATGGTGTGGGGGCCAGAGGCGATCACGGTGAACCCTGAGACTGTAGCGTCGGCGTAGCGGTGTGGGGCCGCAGCAGGGCCGCGCCAGACGCTGAGATTGCTGTTGTTGAGGGCGGCGATAGCACCATCGGGAAGGATGGCAAAGTCGGTGATAGGATCGCTGATAAGCGAGATCGGTGCGGCTCCGGGGTCTGCCCATGTGTAGAGCTGCGGGTTTTGTTGCTGGCTGCTGCTATCGGATGCAGAGGCGATCACAGCGCCACTAGGCGAGTATGCGACGTGGCCGACCGACGAACTACCTGGCAGAGCGCGGCGTTCGATCAGGGTAAGATCGGCGCTACGCCAGAGACTGACCGCCCCTTCGTTACCAGCGACGGCGATCACAGTGCCGTCGGGCGAGAAGGCGATCTGCCAGAGCGAGGTTGAACTCATGCCGTCAGTTTCCAGGACGGTGGCGGTGCGCTCCTCGGCGGCACTCGACACGCGCCAGAGGCGCAGGGTACCGTCGGAGCCGGCGGTAGCAAGGTGGGCACCGTCGGAGCTAAAGGCAGCGGCGAGAGCCGGGCCGTTATGGCCGCGCAGTTCGCCCGCAGCCTCGCCGCCGGGAAGTTTCCAGAGTCGCACAACGGCATCCCCGCCGGCAGCGGCGAGGGTCGCTCCATCGGGGCTGATGGCCAGGGTGCTGATCCATCCGCCCTGTCCAGGGATGTGCGTGACCAATGTGCCGTCGGTCTGATAGACATCAAGAACACCACCTTCAGCACCGCTGATCACCAGGGTACCGTCGGGGCTGACGGCGATGGCCGAGACAGCGCCAAGGCTGGTGAGGGTTTTGGCAGGCGTGCCGTCGGCGTGCCACGTGCGTAAGCTACCATCAGTAGAGGCACTGAGGATGCTCGTCCCGTCTGCGCCATAGGCGAGGGCGGTGAGGGCGGAGCTGTGGCCATGCAGCTCCTGAGCCAGAGAGGCATCGGCAAGTTTCCAGCGCAGCAGACCACCGTCGGCGAGGCCCATGAGTACCTGGGAACCATCGGGGGCGAAGGCGAGTCGCTTGGCCGGGGCCAGAAAGCGCGTGCCGTCGTCAATGCTGAGCCAGTGAAGCTCGGCCCCGCTGGCAACATCCCAGATCCTGATCGAGCCCGGTTCGGTGCGCCAGCCCTCGGAAGCGGCGGCAATTGCGCTGCCATCGGGCGAGAAGGCGACATCGGCGACAACCCGCATACCGACGTTAAGGATCTGGAGGGCCACACCATCGGTGGTACTCCAAACCGCAACGTTGCCACCATCGTCACCGGCAGCTATTGACTGTCCGTTGGGATTAAAGGCGACGCTGGTGAAGGCACCAGGGACAATGGCATCTCCGTCGGACTGGGGCAGGCGCAATTCGCTTAGTGATGATCGTTCGGCACGATCCCAGAGCGAGATAACCTCATCGCTCTGGGCGGCGGCGATCACGCGCCCATCGGGTGAGATGGCGATGTCGGTGATAGGCGCGCCCAAACCGGGGATCGTACCGGAGGTGCTGCCATCGGCAGCAGCGTAGATCGTGATGGTCGCCCCCGTGCTAACGGCGATGGAAGTGCCGTCAGGTGTGATCGCGAGGGCGCTGGGCAGCGTGCCGATCTCGACGCGCCAATGTACCTCGGCGGGGCGCTCGGCGGCACGTAGCTCAAGAGCGGACGGGCGCAGAATCGCGATACTCTTCCCGTCGGGGGTGTAAACCGCGTCAAGGGGAACGCCGTCGCCCCAGATAGCGCTACGGGTAAGCGGGCCAGCGGGCGTGGGCAGCGGGCTGGCTGTGGGTACGGCGGCAGGTACCGAATCTGCTACGGGTGCCGATAGCGTTATGGTTGGCTCAGCGGGTGCCGTATTGGTGGGGGTGATATTTTCAGCTTGCGGCGGGCGGGAACACCCTGCTAGCAGCAGGAACGCCAAAAGCAGGATGTATCGGCGATATGACATGAAGGGCATTATAGGGAGATTTTCGGCAAAAAACAAGGTTTCAGGTGCGAGGTTTCAGGTTTCGGGTACAGCGCAACAGAAAACCTTACGTATGCCTAAACTGTAAAGTATTTATGAACCATGTCTACCTCTGACCCCTAACCCCTGACCCCTGACCCCTGACCTCCTATTTCAGCAATCGCCGTGCGGCTCGCTCAGCCAACAGGGCAAGTGAGCGCGGCTGGAGCGCATAGACCTCGCTTGAGGGGGCGCGTCCGCCATTGGCATCGGGGTCAGCCGTATCAATCAGCACCTCCCACACTGGGTCGTCGGGCCAATCGGGGAGGATGAAGGGTACCGGATCGGAACTGGCGTTGAAGAGGATGAGCAGCACGTCGTCGCGTACCGAGCGGCCTTGCTCATCGTGTTCGCGCATCACCTTGCCGTTCATCAGCAGCCCGATGCAGCGCAGGTCGGGGCTGTTCCAGAGGGCCGGGTCAACCTCCTGGCCATCGGGGCTGAGCCACTCCACATCATACTCGGCACCACCGGGGGCAAGGCTGCCAGAGAAAAAATCACGGCGGCGCAGGATGGGGTGGGCTTTGCGCAGAGCGATCATCGAACGGGTGAAGCTGTGCAGGCTGTCGGCATCATCGTCAGATACCCAGTTAATCCAGGAGATCGGGCTATCTTGGCAGTAGGCGTTATTATTGCCAACCTGAGTGCGCCCGCGCTCATCACCAGCCACCAGCATCGGCGTTCCCTGCGAGAGCAGGAGGGTGGCCAACAGGTTACGGATCTGGCGCAGGCGCAGCTTGCGAATCTCCGGGTCGTCGGTTGGCCCCTCAACGCCGCAATTCCACGAGTTGTTGTGATTGTCGCCGTCGCGGTTGTTCTCGCCGTTAGCCTCATTGTGCTTCTCGTTGTAGCTCACAAGATCGCGCATGGTGAAGCCGTCGTGGGAGGTGATGAAGTTGATGCTGTGGCTGGGGCGGCGGCCATTATGCTTGAAGAGGTCGGACGAACCCATAAAGCGCGAGGCGAACTCGCCCACCTGTCCCATCGCACCCTTCCAAAACGAGCGGATGTTATCGCGGTATTTGCCGTTCCACTCGGCCCAGGGCGAGGGGAATCCGCCGACCCAGTAGCCATCAGGGCCAACGTCCCACGGCTCGGCGATCAGCTTTGTCTGGGAGAGAACGGGGTCCTGCTTAACAATATCGAGGAAGGCGCTAGGCCGGTCGGCGTAGGTATCGCCACGGATCAGAGTGCGCGCCAGATCGAAGCGGAATCCGTCCACATGCATCTCGTTGACCCAGTAGCGTAGCGAGTCGACCACCATCTGGAGAGTACGCGGGTTGACGGTATTGAGACTGTTGCCGGTGCCGGTGTAATCCATGTAGTAGCGCCTGTTCTCGGGCACCAGGCGGTAGTACGAGAGATTATCAATGCCGCGAAAGCTGAGGGTGGGGCCGAGTTGGTTGCCCTCGCCGGTGTGGTTGTAGACTACATCAAGGATAACCTCGATCCCGGCGGCGTGCAGATCCTTGACCATCTGCTTGAACTCGTCTACCTGCTCACCAAGCGATCCGCCGCTCGCATAGCGGGCGTCGGGGCTGAAGTAGTTGATCGTCTGGTAGCCCCAGTAATTTATCAGACCTTTGTCGGTAAGGTACTGATCGTCAACAAACTGCTGGATGGGCAGCAACTCAACAGCGGTGACACCTAGATCCTTCAGGTACGCAATCACCGGCGGGCTGGCGAGACCCGCGTAGGTGCCGCGCAGATGCGTGGGTACCTCGGGGTGCTGCTGGGTGAAACCCTTCACATGCAGTTCGTAGATCACACTCTCGCGCAGGGGCGTGTTCGGCGATACGTCATTGCCCCAGTCGAAATTCGGATCAATGACCACCGAGCGCGGCATATAGGGCGCGCTATCGCGCTTGCCGATGGTCAAATCGGTGTAGGGGCTATCAACCCGATAGCCGTACATTGACTTGTCCCACTGGATCTGGCCGTTCAGGGCGCGGGCATAGGGATCAATCAGCAGCTTATGCGGATTGAAACGGTGGCCGTGCTGCGGGTTGTAGGGGCCGTAGATGCGGTAGCCGTAGAGGTGACCGGGGCCAAGCCCAGGCAGGTAGCCATGCCAGACATCCTCGTTACGCTCGGGCAGCGTAAAGCGGACAGACTCGCGCAGGGCGTCTGGGCTATCGAAGAGGCAGAGTTCGACGCGGGTGGCGTGAGCAGAAAAAATCGCAAAATTCACACCCTTGCCATCCCAGCTTGCGCCGAGAGGGTAGGGCTTTCCAGGCCAGATTGAAGGCATGCAGGGAAACTCCGTTACTTTATTATGACGCTGGGGTCGTGGCAGATTTTCTGCCACGACCCCAGCGTCATAAATCATCCCTTGATGCTGCCGTGACTCGCCGGCTTACGGGTGGTTTCGCGGTCGCCCTTCTTCTTCGGCATGTCGCGCTCATTCTCACGCGAGCGGAAGACGATGACGATAGGCGTGCCGCCGAAGCCATAGCGTTCGCGCAGACGATTCTCTAGGTAGCGCCCGTACGACCAGTGGACGAGGTCGCCGTCGTTGGCGAAGAAGAGGAAGACAGGGGGATCGATCTGGGGCTGGACGGCGTAGTAGAGCCGTAGGTGAGCGCCTTTGCGCACCGCCATTGGGGGCTGGTCGAGGACAGACTGGCGCAGGAAATTATTGAGTTCGCCGGTAGGTACGCGCTTCTGGCGCTGATCGTAGATCTCCTGGGCCAGTTGGATCACCCGGCTCACACGCTGGCCGTTCAGGGCCGAGATAAACAGGATCGGCGCGTAGTCAATGAACTTAAACTCATCACGCACCTTATCCTCAAACGCCTTGTAGGTATCGTTGTCCTTCTCAACGACATCCCACTTATTCACCATAATGGCGATGCCCTTCCGGGCTTCCAGCACCATCCCGGCGATGTGGGTGTCTTGAGCGGTAATGCCTTCCTCGGCGTCAATCAGCAGCAGGGCTACATCGCAGCGCTCAATCGCCCGCATGGTGCGCAGCACCGAGTACTGCTCGATGCCCTGCTCAATCCGGCCCGAGCGACGGATGCCCGCCGTGTCAATCAGCGTCACCGTCTGGCCGTAGAAGGTGATATCCGTGTCAATGCTATCGCGGGTGGTGCCGGGGATGGCGCTAACCACGCTGCGCTCCTCGCCCAGCAGCTTGTTGAGCAGCGAGGACTTGCCGACGTTGGGGCGGCCAACGATAGCAATGTGCAGATGATGTTCGCCTTCTTCCACAATCTCGTTTGGCTCAAACGCCTCGACCATGCGATCAAGCACGTCGCCGGTACCCAGGCTGTGGAAGGCGCTCATCGGGATGGGTTCACCCAGGTTGAGGGCGTAGAACTCCACCGCATCCAGGTTGCGTTCGGTGCTATCGCACTTGTTGACCGCCAGTACCACCGGCTTGGTCGCACCGCGCAGGATGTCGGCCACATCGTTGTCGGCAGTGGTCATACCCTCGCGACCATCAACCATAAAAATGACACCGTCGGCCTCGTCAATCGCCACGCGGGCCTGCTCGCGGGTGCGGCGGCTAATCTCGCTGAAGGGCAGGCTGGGGTCTTCGCCCCCAAACAGCAGTCCGGCGGTATCAACCACCGTGAACTCGCGGCCATTCCAGAACGAGTCGCCATAGATGCGGTCGCGGGTCGTCCCAGGAATATCCTCGACGATGGCTCTGCGCTCGCCAATCAGACGGTTAAAGAAGGTTGACTTCCCCACATTGGGTCTGCCAACCAAGGCCACAATGGGCTTGGACATAAGATTCCTCTCCGGCGGGCCGCTCGGCGGGCCGCGCATACTGCCGGATATTATAACAAACTCTAGGGTAGGGGTTCGGGGGATGGATCGTCGCGCATACCCGTGCCGCCAAAGAGCAGCACCAGGCCACCGAGCGAACTGACCACGAGGCGCACGGTAAAGGCGGTGAAGGCCAGGGCGATAGCGGTGGCGTTCGCGATCCCTATCTGGCTCAGGTAGAGCGTGAAGACGAGGTCGCGGGCACCCAAGTTATTGAAGAAGATCGGTGCCAGACCCACAATATCGGTCAGGGGCACCATCAGGGCGTAGATGAGCAGGGGAGCCTGGATATGCAGGGCCAGCCCACAGACATAGTGCAGGCTGATCCAGAGCATATGAAAGAGCAGCGAGAGACTCATCGCCTTGATCATCGCTCCTCGGTCGGATGCGTAGATGCCGAGCGAGTTGGCGATGCTCTGGAGCGGTTTGCGGGCAGATTTGGGCAGATGGGTGTGGAATCGGCGCAACAGCCAGGGTGCGGAGAAGGAGGCGATCACAGCGGCGATGGCAACGAGGGTGAAGCCAAAGGCCAGTAGGGTGAGGGTTGGCTCATTCACCAGACGGGCGCCGATCAGGTCGGTCGAGGTGATGATCAGGGTGATGTTGGCGATCAGGCTGAGGGCTAGGAAGCCGGTGAGCCGCTCCATAAACACCGAGGCGCTCGACTGGGCGTAACTGCCGATCCTTCGGCCAAGCTGCACAATACGGATGGCGTCACCACCAACCGAGGTGGGCAAAAAATTATTGGTGAACTGGCCGACAAAATAGATCGCCAGCAGCCAGAGGTAGGGCTGCTGCTGGCCGTGGGCGCGCAGCAGCACGCCCCACTTCAGCGCGCTGATCGCCACGCAGAGCAGTTGGAGGACGATGGCCAGGGCCAGCAGCCGCAGATCGGCCTGTTGCCACGTCTCCCAGATCGTGAGCGGATTGACCTTCCAGACGAGGTAGGTGAGCAGCCCGCCGCTGCCCAGGAAGCGCAGCGCGAGCAGGAGCATCTTGGTTGTGGAGCGGCGATCTGCGGGGTCGCTGTCAGCCGGGCGGGATGTCATGATCTTCTCCACGGGACGGCCCGCGCCGATGGCGGCGACAGAGAAGATCGCGAGGAATCCGCGTAGACCAATCGCCTGCAGCAGCAGGGCGAAGAGGAAGACCGGGGGACTTGTACACACGCAGGTTGCATCGGCGCGATTATAGCATAGAAGCCTGTGCAATCCCGGCGACGTTAGTCGCGCTGCGTATCTTCCTCCGTCCACGGGCTTGCGCCCTGCATCCGTGGCACCACGTCTGTCAGCGCGGGGATCATGCGTGGCGGGACGTCAATCTCACCGACAAAGCCGCGCTCGATGCGGAATCGAGGTGCCCAGCTCTCGATAATCAGCCGGGGTGGCGGCCCCGCCGTAAAGGCAACCCGCTCGATCCGCGCCCAGACACCATCTTTGAGGTAGTGTCCACCGTAGTAGATCTCTTCCTTCCCCAGGGCAACCTCGGCGGGGATAGTTTGGTTATAGGCGCGCCGCGCCGATACGTAGTTTATCCCAACGGCCAGTACACCAAGGACTCCACCGACCGCTGCTCCGGCAAGGCCACCGACCAGCGCCCCGATAATCGCCTCTTCCCCGCCATCTTCTAGCCCAACCAGCAACCCGATCAGCAGCCCGGTCACGCCGAAGAGAACCGGCAAGCAGCCCAATGGCAACTTCCAGTCGGTGCGGGCTGCCTCCCACGCCGTATCGCGCATGACCTGCCACTCCGCATCGGTGTAGGTCCAGCGCACCAGCGGGCGATCACTGGCGAGAAAATCTGCCGCACGCCGCAGGCTGTTGCGAACCTGGAGCCAAAACATCAGGTGCGTGAGGCTAAAGGTTAGCCAGATGAAGGTGAGTCCGTAGGACGTTTCTGATGGCCACGCTCCGTTTGCCGCCATCAGATAGGACGTCATCAATACGCCGGTGAGCAGGGCGAACAGTGTCCACATCACCCACAATGTTCCGCGATAGAGCCGAGGACGGGTGTGGCGCGGCCTGATGAGCGGTTGGTTGCATACATGGCAAATTCGGGCGTCGGACGTCTGGAGCGCCCCGCAGGCAGGGCAGTTTAGAGGAGTGTCTTGTTGATACATCATTGTCCTCAACGTATGTCAGATGTGGAGGTACCCGCTGGTTCTCTAGGGGCAATTGTCGCAATGGACGACGTGGGTGTCAACCTGTCATTTCCCTCCCTCGCACACAATCTTTGGTACAATAACTGTACATCATGGTACACAGAAAGAGGATCTGATGACGCTCACCCACGGCTTTACGCTCGTCCGCGACGAGCATGTCGCTGAACTGAATACCCGTGCCCAGATCTATCGCCACGCGAAGACCGGCGCAGAGTTGCTTTCTCTCTCCAATAGTGATGAGAATAAGTGCTTCGGTATCACTTTCCGTACCCCGCCTGTAGACTCCACCGGAGTTGCCCATATTCTTGAACATTCGGTTCTCTGCGGCTCGCGCAAGTACCCGGTCAAAGAGCCTTTCGTCGAGCTGATGAAAAGCTCGCTGAAAACCTTCCTCAATGCCTTTACCTACCCGGATAAGACCTGCTACCCGGTGGCGTCCACCAACCTGCAAGATTTCTACAATCTGGTGGATGTCTACCTTGACTCGGTCTTTTTCCCGCTGATCACCCCGGACATTCTGAAGCAGGAGGGCTGGCACTATGAGTTGGAACAGAAGAGCGACCCGCTCATCTTTAAGGGTGTGGTTTTTAACGAGATGAAGGGTGCCTACTCGTCACCCGATAGCATGCTCGGGCGTTTCGCCCAGCAGTCGCTTTTCCCCGATACCACCTACGGTCACTCGTCGGGCGGAGATCCGAAGGCGATCCCTGACCTAACGTATGAGCAGTTTAAGACGTTCCACACGACGCTCTATCACCCCTCGAACGGGCGGATCTTCTTCTATGGCGATGACCCCGAGGACGAGCGGCTGCGCCTGCTGGATGTTTATCTGAGCCAGTTCGAGCCCATTACGCCGCCCTCGCAGATCGGTATCCAGGCTGCCTTCGATGCCCCGCGCAGCTTTGAGCATACCTACAGCTCCGATGATGACAACGGCAAGAAGGGCATGGTCACGCTGAACTGGCTGATCGGCGTTGAGCCGGATGTTCAGCGCGTCATCACCCTTGACCTGCTCAGCCATATTCTGCTTGGCAACGCGGGTGCCCCGCTACGTAAGGCGCTGATCGACTCGGGACTGGGCGAAGATTTGACCGGCGGCGGCTATAACGATGGTTTACTCCAGCACACCTTCTCGGTCGGACTCAAGGGTATTGACCCTGACGACGCCATCAAGGTGGAGGAGTTGATCCTGCGCACCCTGGCCGATCTCGCTGAGCAGGGCATTGACACCGACACGATTACCGCCGCCCTGAACACGTTTGAGTTCAGCCTGCGCGAGAACAATACCGGCTCCTTCCCGCGTGGCCTGAGCCTGATGCTGCGCTCCTTGGGTACCTGGCTGTACGACGGCGATCCGCTTGCGCCATTGCGCTTTGAGGCACCGATGAGCGCCATCCGTGCTGTGCTTGGCAGCGGCGAGCGGCTTTTTGAGAACCTCATCCGTAGCACCTTGCTCGATAACCCGCACCGCACTCGCGTGTTGCTGCGGGCATCCCTGGCCCAAGCCACATGTGAGGCTGCGGAGGAACAAGCTCGCCTCGACGCTATCCGCGCCGCGATGAGTGAGGCTGAGGTTGAGGCAGTGATCGCCGAGACCCACGCGCTCAAGCAGATGCAGGAGCGGGCCGATCCGCCTGAGGAACTGGCCAAGATTCCTACCCTCACCCTGGCCGATATTGAGCGCCAAGGCAAGAATATTCCCACCGCAACGCATACCCTCCACGCTGCCACCATCCTCCACCACGATCTCTTTACCAACGAGATCGTCTACCTTGCCCTGGCCTTCGACCTGAAGGCGCTCCCGGTAGAGTTGCTGCCCTACGTGCCGCTCTTTGGCCGCGCCCTCACCGAGATGGGCACCGAACACGAGGATTTTGTCACCCTGCTCCAGCGTATCGGTCGCGACACTGGCGGTATTGGCGCGGGGCCGAGTACTGCGACCAAGGTCAACAGCCGGGAGGCCATCGGCTACCTCATGATCTCGGGCAAGTCTACCCTCAGCCAGACTGGTGCCTTGCTCGCCATCCTGCGCGACATCCTGCTGACGGTGAAGCTCGACAACAGCGAGCGTTTTAAGCAGATGGTGCTGCGCTCGAAGGCGGGCCGCGAGTCCAGCTTGGTACCGAGCGGCCACGGGTACGCCCGCCAGCGTCTGGCCGCGCACCTCAGCCCCGCCGACTGGGTGGACGAGCAGATGAGCGGGATTAACGGTCTCTTCTTCATCCGCGAGCTGGAGCGGCGCATTGACAGCGACTGGCCCGGTGTTCTGGCCGATCTGGAGCGGGTTCGCCAGCACCTGATTAACCGCAACGGGATGCTGGTGAATATCACTCTGGACGCAGCCAGCTACGCGACCATCGCCCCGCAGCTTGGCAACTTTCTGGCCGAACTGCCCGCCGCCGACTATACCCCGGCGACCTGGGGCGTGGCCCCAGATAGCCCCTTTGAGGGGCTGACTATCCCGGCGAAAGTGAATTATGTTGCCAAGGGTGCCAACCTCTACGATTTCGGAATCAGGCCGGGCGGCTCGGCATCGGTCGCTGTGAAGCTGCTCAACACGGCTTGGCTCTGGGAGAAGGTGCGTGTGCAGGGCGGAGCCTACGGCGGATTCTGCGGATTTAACCGCAATACCGGCGTGTTTACCTACACCTCCTACCGTGACCCAAACCTCCTGGCGACCCTGGACATCTACGACCGCACCGGCGATTTCTTGCGGGGTCTGGCCCTGGATAAAGTGGCCCTGGAGCGGGCGATTATCGGCACCATCAGCGATGTTGATAGCTACCAACTCCCCGACGCCAAGGGTGGCACGGCCATGTGGCGGCACCTGCTGGGGGCCAGCGATGACTACCGCCAGCAGCTCCGTGAGCAGATCCTCGACACGAGCGAAGCCGACCTGAAATCGTTCGCCGAAGCTGTGGACGCCGTGCGTGAGCAGGGAATCATCGCCGTAGTCGGGTCAGCCGAGGCGGTTGATGCAGCGAACAAGGATCGTCCTGGGTTGTTGACTCCCATCCGCGTCTTGTAGGGGCACAGGAGCGCACTGACTCCTGTCGCGCTGTCGCAATCCTCATGGGGGTTGTTGCGTGGAGTCGAGGCTTTAGCCGGATCAGACCGCCTAAAGGCTCGACTCCTTTTCATAACAGGTTTAGGATTGCTATGCGACAGGAGTGAAGGCGCTCCTGCGCCCCTACCACCAAAGAGAAAGACCTCATGATTGACAATCGCCGCGAGCAGATCGGTTGGTACTTCTACGACTGGGCCAACTCCGCGTTCTCAAGCACCGTGGTGACCGTTTTCCTGGGGCCGTATCTGGCATCGGTGGCGGCAAAAGCCGCTGACGCAAACGGGCTGGTCTATCCCCTAGGTATCCCGGTGGCCTCTGGCTCATTCTTCCCCTACGCCGTATCGCTCTCGGTGCTGCTCCAGGTACTCTTCCTGCCCATTCTGGGGGCCATTGCCGACTACTCGCAGATCAAGAAACAGCTCATGGGTGTTTTTGCCTATATTGGTGCCTTCGCCACCATCGGGCTCTATTTTCTGGAGGGTAGCAATTATCTGTTGGGCGGCGGGCTGTTCCTGGTGGCAAACTTGGCCTTCGGGGCCTCGATGGTCTTCTACAACGCCTACCTGCCCGACATTGCCAGCCCGGATCGGCGCGACGCGGTCTCGTCGCAGGGCTGGGCGCTGGGCTACCTGGGCGGCGGGCTGCTCCTGGTGTTGAACCTGGCGCTGTTTAATAGCCGCCAGTCCCTGGGCATTCCCACCGATGTCGCCGTGCGGATCTGTCTGGCCTCAGCCGGTGTCTGGTGGGCGATCTTCACGATCATCCCGATGCTGGCCCTGCGGGTGCGCGCACCGATCAAGGCGTTACCCGAGGGCGAGCGCTTTCTGACGGTGGGATTCCGCCAGCTCGGCCACACCTTCCGCCAGATGCGCCACTATCCGCAGACGATTACGTTTTTGGTAGCTTATTTGCTCTACAACGACGGTATCCAGGCGGTGATTGCCCTGGCCTCGGTGTTCGGTGCTGAGGAGCTGAAGATCGAGCAATCCTACCTGATTCTGACCATCCTGATGGTGCAGTTTGTGGCCTTTGCGGGTGCCCTAGCCTTCGGCTGGATGGCGAAGCGGGTGGGCAGCAAACGCTCAATTATGATCAGTCTGGGGATCTGGGTGGGCGCGGTGATCTTCGCCTACGTCATACCAGCGAACAACGTACCACTCTTCTTCGTGCTAGGCGGCATCATCGCCGTAGTCCTGGGCGGCAGCCAAGCCCTCAGCCGCTCAGTCTTCTCGCTGATGATCCCGGCGGGGCAGGAGTCCGAGTACTTTAGCCTCTACGAAGTGAGCGAGCGCGGCACGAGTTGGCTGGCCCCGTTGCTCTTTGGCCTGGGCCTCCAGTTCACCGGCAACTACCGCATCGCGATTGTCTCGCTGATGATCTTTTTCATTCTGGGGCTGGCCATCCTCAGCTTTGTTGATATTCGCCGCGCAGCGCAGGAGGCCGGGAACGAGGCACCGGCGCACGGGTAGGAGGCAGGAGGCAGGTGGCAGGTGGTCTCCTGCCTCCTGCCTCCTGCCTCCTGCCTCCTGATCACCGGCGTCGTCCGCGCCCGCTGCGGGGGGTGCGCTGACCGCGCCGTACCATGATCTGCCAGCCGGTCTCGGTGTCCATTTTACGGGAGATATGCTGGTCGCTCGTCCGGTTGGCCTGCTCGTCATTCAGCGAGGCGATGCTGCGCTCAAGCTCCTCCTCCTCTGGCGAAACCTGGACAAAGCCCTGCCAGAAACGCCAGATCAGCGCTGCCAGCAAGATCATCAGCAGCGC
>JBAXMH010000098.1:0-15775 GCA_037134395.1 Chloroflexales bacterium | reverse complement strand
CTCGTGGGAGAGGGGGCAGGGGGAGAGGGGGCGTACTGACTTTGCACCAGCCCTGCCGGGCGTACACAGACAGTAGCGGATTTGCTATAATAGTCCATACCCCGGAAGGGCATATCAATGACCCTGAGCGGCGGAGGCGTGTCCGCCGCTTGTATGTTATCCCGGCGTTAATGAAAGATTGACGACATGTTAGCGCCCGGCACCCTGCTCCAGGAACGGTACCGCATCGCCGCGCAGATCGGCAAGGGCGGCATGGGCGCAGTGTATGTGGCGCGTGACATGCGGCTGTCTCACGATGTGGCGATTAAAGAGACACTTTTCCACGATGATGCCTACCGGCGGGCCTTTGAGCACGAGGCAAAATTGCTCGCTCGGTTGCGCCATCAGGCTCTGCCCAAAGTGAGCGATCATTTTATTGAGGGCAACGGGCAGTTTCTGGTGATGGAGTTCATTCACGGCGAAGATCTGGGCAGCCAACTCGTGCGCCTGGGCAAGCGATTCGCCTCGCCGCAGGCGCTGTCAATGGTGCTGAAGTGGGGCGATCAGCTGCTCGATGTGCTCAATTATCTGCACACGCGGCCGATGCCGATCATCCACCGCGATATGAAGCCGAGGAATCTGAAGCTCACCTCGACATTCGATATTATTCTGCTCGATTTTGGCCTTGCCCGTGGCGGCGTTACGGTCTCTATTGATAGCACGGGCTCGACGGTGCCCGAGAGCGAGGATCGGAAGATCTACGGATTCACCCCGCCCTACGCGCCGATTGAGCAGATGCGCGATGGTGAGCCGGATCCGCGCAGCGACCTCTATTCCCTGGGGGCAACGCTCTATCACATGCTCACCGACTCACTCCCGGCTGACGCGATGAGCCGTATGGCCCGCATGATCAACGGCCATCCCGACCCGCTGCGCCCTATTCGCGATCTCTCGCCGCATGTGCCGGAGCCAGTGGCAAACCTGATCCAGCGATCTCTCAGTGTGACGATGGAGGGTCGTCCGGCCAGCGCCCGCGAGATGCGCGAGGAACTCGCCCGCGCCCGCAGCCTTACCCCGGTTGCCGCGCCTCCCCCGCTGGTGATCTCCTTACCCCCGGTTGACCCTCGACCTCTTGGTACAATACCTCTGAATACACCGAGCGTAACGGTACCCTCCGCTATCGCCCCGAGTGAGCAGTTGCCTATCGGTACGCTCATCCGTATGCTCACAACGGGCAGTCCGATCCGCTCGGTGGCCTTTAGCCCCAGTGGCGAACAGCTCGCTGCAGGCTATGATGACCATACGGTCGGAATGTGGCAGATGAGCGACTATAGCCATGTGCGAACCCTCAAGGGGCATACAAGCAGCGTGCGCAGCGTCTTCTTTGCGCCCGAGGGCGGGCTGATGGCGACGGGCAGCGACGACGAAACGATACGGATCTGGAATGTAAGCGATGGCGAGCCGCGCCGACAACTGCGCATCCCCGGCTGTCCGATTGAGAGCATTGCCTTTAGTCCCGACGGCAAACTACTGACGGTGGGCGGTTGGGGTAGCTCGATTGCCATCTGTTCGGTCGAGGGCGATCAGGTGCGGATCCTCGACACCTTGCCCTGCCCATTTGTTCACAGCCTGAGCTTTAGCGCCGATGGCGGGATGATCGCCGCCGGGTGCTACGATGGCGCTGTCTACCTGTGGAATACGGCAGATCACCGGCCCGCCGGTCAGCTTGGCGGTTTCACCAGCTTCATCTACAGCGTTGCCTTTAGCCCCAACCGCGAGTTTATTGCCGCCAGCAGCCAGATGAGTGTCCGCGTCTGGCGTCTCAGCGACCAGAAGCTGATTGAGACATTTCAGGGTCATCACGGCCCGGTGCGCTCGATTGCTTTTAGCCCCGATAGCCAGGTGATCGCGAGCGCCAGCGAGGATCGCGGCGCACGTCTCTGGCGCCTCAGTGATGGCGAACTGATCGCTCCCGCCTTCGATCATCGCGCTGGTGTGGCCAGCCTTGCCTATAGCCCCAATGGCCGTCTGCTCGCCACGGGTACCCACGATGGCCGGATCTGCCTCTGGCAACTGTAGATGCTGACTATTGACCTAGGACAAGGTTTCAGGTGCGAGGTTTCAGGTGTCAGGCACAATGCATCAGGAAGCCTTGCGTATGCCAAAACTGCAAAGTATCCACGCCGACCGTTCCCCCTCACCCCCTACCCCTCTCCCACCGGGGGAGAGGGGAGATTCCGCACCAGAGCGCGTTAGACTCCCCCTCTCCCGTTCTGGGAGAGGGAGCTGGGGGGTGAGGGTTGAGCGGCAGTGGATTCCTTATGTGAATAGTATTGGTGCGAGACAGCTACGGGCGGTATTCGCCGCACTGCTGCTGATTCCGCTACTGAGCGGCTGCCTGTTGATCAGCGGTGAGCAGACGATGATCGGCCCGCTTGCTGGCACGGGTCGTCTGAGTACGACGTTTGTCAGTGCCGAGGGTAGCGAGGAGCGAACGGTGACGGTGAGCGATGCCAACGCCGACCTCCATGCTATTGTTCTGATCACACTCGATACCGGCGACCTCCAGGTTGATCTACTCCAGCCCGATGGCGCGCTGGCGTTTGCCGTCTCCAACCAGCCCAGCATAAAAGTAATTCGCAGCGGCGCGGTGCGCAGCGACGCGAATGGCGCGGTGCGCTACCGGGTCTCGGCCCGCAGCGCCCGCCACGGCGAGTACCAGATTTTCTTCCTGCCATAGCCAGCCCCTAGCGCAGCATCAGCATCCGCCCGGTGCCAACCTGCTCCATGCTGCGGGCGATGTCGCTGGTTCCAGCGAGCATGGCCCCGATCACGCTGTGCGGGATGGCCAGCAAATGGATGGTTGTGATGCTGACGATGCTGGCCAGCGGCGGGCCGCCGCGCAGCAGCTCCAGCTCGCCAAAGAACTCGTCTGGCCCAAGCTGAGCCACCACCTGTGGCTTGCCCGACGGGTTCTCGGATTGGAGACGCATCACCGCCGCTCGCCCGGTGTCAATCAGATAGAAGCGCCCGCTCGGCACGCCTTGGCGCACAATGATGGTTCGCGCCGGTTGCTCCAGCCGCTCGGCGTGCATGGCCAGTTCGCGCAGAGCCGTCCGTGGTACGCCGTGGAAGAGCGGGATGCGCTCCAGCAGGCGCACGATCTCGCGCAGGGCCACGCCCTCACTGGCGTGGGGCGCAACTTCCTTGAGCATCCGCTCGATCTCGGCACCCGGCAGGAAGAGCAGGTCGCTGCCGATGGTGGTGCCATACGAGCGACTCGTTACCTGATCAAGATCGTCGCCCACCTCGCCAAAAAAGTCGCCCCGGTGTAGCTCACTCACCAGATCATCGCCCTCCTTCACCGCCACCTCGCCCGCCTCAACAATCCACAGGCCCGAGGGCGCAACCCCGGCGGCCAGGAGCAACTGCCCTGCGGCGGCATGGCGCGACTCCAGAGTCGCGGATAACTCCTGTAGCTCGCGATCATCGCAGGCGGTGAAGATCTCCACCTGGCGCAGCAGGCGCAGCCGGGCCTCGCGTACATCGCCGAAGGCCCGCGAAAGTTCTCTGGCCCAGGGTGTGTTCGGGAAAATCTGACGGTTGGACGCCTCACGCTCAGGCCAGGGTAGGGCGTCGTAGGCAGCGCGGATGGCTCGTCGGGCAAAGCTCGCCCCCGCCTGCTCCTCAATCGTCGTCACGGTGTAGCGCAATACCTCGGCATAACGTGCCCCCTGCATATCGAGCGATCCAGCCGTGAGCGCGGGACTGATCCGCGCCCGCTCACGGTCGAGGGTGATCTCCCAGTTCGCGGTTGCGGCCAGTACGTCCATGCGATCATCGAGAGCCTGAGCCCGCCGAACACCGTAGAGGTCGTGCAGAAGCCGGTAGCAGCCGGCGTAACAATGCTGGAAGGCGCGCTGGATTCGCTCCGCCTCGCTCATGGCGGGCTGAATTGGCCATTTTAGTCCGTTAGTGCTAATTTGGCGCAAGGTGAGGTAGTGAGTACACCAGGCTGCCGCCCACAGGCCCGATGAGAGCGTGAGGGCGGCGATGGCGGGCGGCGTGTTGCGCCAGGTCGGCAGCAGCTCCAGCAGGTAGCTCACGGTCTGTGCAGCAATGCCCAGCCAGAGCAGCAGCCAGCACCAGAGCAGCCGTGAGTCGCGCAGACCTATCAACTGGGGCAGCAGCAGAGCCAGGGCCACCACGCTCAGGTAGATCGGTGCTGCCTCGATCACCGCCCACGCAAAGATCAACCCCGGCTGAGCCGTATGGATCACCCCAATCGTGAGCCCACCGGCGAGAAAGGCCATTCCCAGCATCAGGGCACTAGCCGCCAGTTCGCCCGGCTGCGACTGGTGTAGATTAATATCAAGCAGGGCGATGAATCCGGCGAACATCAGCAGCAGGAATCCGGCGATCCGCATCCCCGCCCATATGGCAGCGAGTCCTGGCAGCAACAGGTAGCCGCCCAGGGCCACCAGTTCGATCACGGTGACGGCCAGGAAGCTGTTGAGCGCCTGACTCACCCGTGCCCCCCGGTAGTCGCTCTGAAGGGCGAGCTGCGCCGCAAGGGCGGCCAGCCAGAGCAGCGGTGCAATCATGGCGGCATGGATACCGTAGCGTAGGGGTAGCCCGGCCAGAGCCAGAGCCAGAGCCGAGAATGCGGCAGCGGCGATGAGCGGGCTGCGCCCGTAGCCGCGCCGGGCGACCCACGCAGCAGCGGCGCGCACAAGACCCCAGGCGGCGACAATCAGCCCAAGGCAGAGTGGTACGATCATGGCAAAGATAATCACCAGAGCCAGGATCCTCCCAGGCAGACCGCTCTCCCACAATTGCACAATCACACCAACCAGTTGTCGCTGCCAAAACACGATAGTCAGCACGATAGCCAGGACGGTATAGGCTGCCGCGAGTATGCCGTAGATGCCAAAGAATCGCTCCTCGCCGCTGAAATGGGCGTGGCTGCGCAGCTTCTGCCAGAGCGGCCCGCTGATGAACGTCAGGGCGCGTTGGCGCAGATTCGGCAGGCGCAGCAGGTCAACCAGGATGAAGTAGCCGTCCAGTTCAAGCAGCGGGTTGAAGTTGAACAGGGCGGCCAGATAGCAGGCCACAGCCAGCTTATAGGCCGCAGCGGCCAGCATCCCGCTAGGGAGTATGGAGGCTGAAATGGCAGCGACCGATCCCACCAGCAGGTCGCAGAGTGGGCCCGCCAGCGAGACCAGGACACGGGCGCGCTGGCCCGCCAGCCAGATGTCGCTGGTGTCAACGAAGGCGGCGGGCATACCGTAATAGATCATCACGCCGCCGCGCAGCACTCGGCGTCCGGCGTGCTTTACCGCCAAGGCGTGTGATAGCTCGTGGAGGACAAAAGAAACCAGCACCGCCGCCCACAAGGCCAGCAGACTCAAGAGTACGTTATCTGCGCTCAGAACTTGGTAGTCCGCGCCCTGACCCGCTTTCAGGACAAAGCATGCCAATCCTGCAACGGTGAGTAAGGCGTGGATAATGGCGAAGGGCCATGTGAAGAACAATCGCCCGCCAAGGCGGTAGATCGCCCCGACAAAACCATCAATACCATTGATGTCGAAAGTGCGCTCGCGCAGGGTGCCTAGCAGTTGCTCGCCCTTGCCCTCAACGCTGCGGGCCTCCTCGTGGCTGCGCAGGCTCCGGTAAATACCCACCGGAGCATCGGCCAGAAAGCCGTAGCTGTGCAGGCTCTGCACCAGATCCGCCACAGGCAAGAGCTGTTTGAAGCGCAGGAATCCCGTGGTGGCCAACTGGGCCACGCTCTGGGTGCCATCCATCGCCAGCCAGAGTTCGCGTTCAGCCGCCGTAAGACGCAGGTATGTGCCACCGGGGCTGCGCAGCACCGTGAGGCTCTGGCCACCCTCGCTCACGGTCTCTTCGGCCACGCTGGTTATGCGCTGTGGCCGGTACTGGGCAAAATCAACCCGGTGAGCTAACCGTTCCCAGAGATTGACCGAACTGGTATCGGCCACCGGGCGGGTGGCGATACGCCGAGCAAGCCCCCGGTAGATCCCACGTGGGGCGGCGATGGCGGCGGGTACCTGCACACGCTCCGCCAGGGCGCGCCAGGGTGTGGCGTCGGGTGTTATCACGGCAGGTTCCTTATGAGGAAAAGGCAGATCATAATTCTTATGAACGGCAGAGAATAAACAAACCGGCCCACACATGATAATCATCCTGACCGCCTGTATGGGCGGATCTGGCATCAGCGGAGGCCGACGCCCGGTGTACAGCGCCCCCTCGGCGCGACTTCAGCCGCCAGCCCAGGGGATTCGGGAACTTCGCACCAGCCCTGATCGGCATGACTGGATTAAAACATGTCCAAGGGCATCTATGCTACAATGTGGTGATTTCGGCTAGAAGCACCCTGGTGTAGTGGAAAATTATGAACGACGCGACTACGGAGTCCACCGAGAGTGGCGATGATTTTGGCCTGAGCGCCGTGCGTGAGCTGCTCCGCCTGATGAATCAGACCGATATTACCGAGATCCTGATTGAGCGCGGTGATACGAAGCTCCACGTGAAGCGAGCAATGGCGGCTCCCATTGTGGCAACCACCGGCCCGGTATCCCAGCTGCTCGCCTCCGCTGTCGCCTTGCCACCAGTACCTGTGCAGCCGCTCTTCGTCCCTCAGTCAGTTCCCGAAGGTACCCATGTGGCTATGCCCGCCGGCCACACCATCGCCGCACCGATGGTCGGTACCTTCTACGCCGCGACATCTCCTAAGGATCCGCCCTTCGTCCAAGAGGGCGATGAGATCCACATCGGCGATGCGGTTGGCATCATCGAGGCGATGAAGATGATGAATGAGATCGAGAGCGAGGTCTCTGGTCGCATCGCCCGCATCCTCGTAAAGAATGGCCAGCCCGTCGAGTATGGCCAGCCCCTCATGGTCGTTGAACCACTCTAGCCATTCTAGATTGTAGATTTTGGATTTTAGAGTGCTTTTATAATCTAAAATCCAAAATCTACAATCTACAATCTCTATGCAAGCACTCGGTGTTGCCCAGCTCAATAGCTACCTGCGCGAAATCCTTGAGTCCGACGAGATTGTATGTAACATCTGGGTGGCAGGTGAGATCTCGGAGTTTCGGCGCTACCCTTCGGGCCATTGCTACTTCACGCTGAAGGATGAGGGAGCCACCATCCGTGGGGTGATGTGGCGATCCTTTGCTGATCGCCACACATCCCTCCCACAGATTGGCGATGCCGTTCTCGCCCACGGCAGAATTTCCATCTACGAGATCCGTGGCGAGCTTCAGTTGGTGGTAGATTCCATCGTCCCGGCGGGGGTTGGGTTGCTCAACGCCCGCTTTGAAGAACTGAAGATCCGCCTCGCCGCCGAGGGTTTGTTTCACCCTGAGCGCAAACGTCCAGTGCCAATTCTGCCCCGCCGGATCGGGATTGTCACCTCGCCCCAGGCCGCCGCTCTCCAGGATATGCTCAACGTCCTGCGCCGCCGCTGCCCGCTTGTGGAAGTGCTAATCTCACCTTGCGTGGTTCAGGGTGATCGCGCCCCCGATAGCATCGTCGAGGCGCTCTACGCAATCTACCCTCTTGATGTTGACATCATTATCCTGGCTCGCGGCGGCGGATCAATTGAAGATCTCTGGTGCTTCAATGACGAGGCCGTGGCCCGCGCCATCTTTGCCAGCCCGGTACCGCTGATCACCGGCGTCGGCCACGAGACAGATACGACTATCGTCGATCTTGTGGCCGACCTGCGGGCACCCACACCCTCTGTCGCTGCCGAACTGGCCGTCCCTGATCTGGTCGAACTGGAGGCCCAGGTGTCTGACGCCCGCGCCCGCCTGCGCCTCGCCGTCAATGATGACATGGCCGCCCGCCGCGCCATCATCCAGATGACCACTCGCCGGATCGAACAGGCCGCACCTCTGCGTCGTGTTGACCGGAATCGCCAGCGAATTGACGACCTCACCCGCCGTCTCAGCGCCCAGGCGAGCCGCATCTCGGAGCTGCGCCATACCCAACTGCGCGGCCTCTCCGCCCAACTTGCGGCCCTCAGCCCGTACGCGACCCTCGCTCGTGGCTACGCCGTGGTGCGCCACGTCGCCAGCGGTCACGTACTCACCAGTTCTGATCAGGTGGCTCCTGGCGACCGCCTGCGGATTACGCTGCACCAGGGCGACCTGCTCGCCGATGTCGTTATGCACATACCCGAGGAGAAGCAGGATGCGCGACCAGACCCCCGTTGATACATACGAGACCCGCTACGCCCGGCTCCAGCAGGTTGTTGCTCTGCTTGAGACGGGCGATCTCCCGCTCGACCAGACCCTCACGCTCTACGAGGAGGGTACCCGCCTTGCCGCCGAGTGTCAGGCTCTGCTCGATGCCGCCGAACTGCGCGTCCGCCTACTTCAATCTGGCGACACAATGCTCGACCTTGAGGGGTGAGGCATGTATCAGTCCGATTCTATCCATAAATACCCACGAATTCTTACTATCTCCATCGAATGTCTCTGTATCCTGCTTGTTGTGCTTACGTCGGCCCGGATCGGATTTATCTTCCTTCGCGCCAGTTGGGACATCTACGGCCAGGATCCTACGCGGATCGCGCAGATCCCGCTGCTCCCCGGTCTCGTGGCATGGATTGACAGCGGCAGCATTGGGCATGTGGTTGCGGTAGCGGATCTTTGGCCCATCCTGATCACACCGCTGGGCTGGTCGGCCCTGGCGCTGTTCGCCACCATTGCCCTGCGCAACGCCTTTCCTGCCGTCCGAACGAGCGCCCAGGGTATTCTGCTGGAATTTGCCGGCACGTGGCTGCCCATCCCCTGGGAGGGGCTTCAGTCTCTGCGTGTCACCGCTGATGCCTCCTCGTCACATTTTGTCATTCTCGCCCAGACAAGCAAGGCGCACCTGACTGGCTGGCACTACCTTTACAGTCTGTTCTATGGCCTGAGCTGGCGACCCGGATTCTACATCACCTCGAATATCAGCGAGTTTGACAAACTCCTCCAAACGATGATCAGCGAGAGCGAGCGCACCGCCCGCGCCAGCGAGACGGCTCGTGCCGTTCGGCTTCAGGAGGAAGCGTCATCGCTGCTCTTTCGCCTTCTGCTCAGCCCAGGCTCGTTTTTCAGCCGTAGCACCGCCGCCACTGGGCTATCCTCGGCCACCGCCCAGGCACCTCGCCCTGGTGGCCCGGTGGTCTCCGCATATCCCCCGCGAACCACCACCCTGCTCAGTGGGGTATCGCTGATCTTCGCCATATCCGCTGGCATGGGTTATCTCTCCGCGTGGTCAAGGTTCATCGCCCTAGAGATCGTCTCCCTGCGCACGGTGGCTCCCTTTAGCTGGAATTTCAGCAACCCGCGCTACATAGAACTCGCTAGCGCCTTTCGCAGTCGGGCGGTGCCCCTTATGGGTGTGGATGGGCGACCCGACCTCCCCGCGCCCTGGTGGATTCTGCTGTCTGCGCACCTTACCCTGATCCTCGCCATCGCCGCCATCCTCTGGCTGCACAACCTTTTACCCGCCATCGAGTCGCGCAACGACGGTATCGCCATCCGCGACTCACTGCGCCGTCGCTGGCGGCTGATGCCGTGGGAGCGGGTGCGGGCACTGAAGTTGACAGAGATCTCTGAGCAAAGCCAGATCGTGCTGCTCCAGGGGCCGGGAATCCCTGCCGTCCAGCGCGTCACCAGCCTGCTCTACGACGGCAGTATGGGCGGGGGCGTGCTGATCACCTCGAACATCAGCAACTTTCAGCCGATGCTGGAAGACGCGATCAGCCATATCAGCCCCTTTGAGCAGGAGGGTGGCACGCCGATCCTGCGCCAGGATGCCCGCTCGTCCCTGCTCTGGATGGCCTTCGGCGGCAGCGCCGCCCGGGACGAAATGGTAGCGAGCGCCCGGGACAATGCCGAAACTCGCGGTATCAGCGCCGCTGGACTGCTTCCCGCCGCCCGCACGATGGCATCTGTGGCGATGCTGCCTGCATTGCTCCTGGCTATCGGTGGCCTGATGGCAGATCGTGCGCCATCCTTAGGATTGCTCTTCGGCACCCTCGCCCTCTGGCTCTTCGGCATGCTAGAGTGGCCCCTGGTTGGTCTGACATCAATGCTGCTCGACGACAAGACCGGCGGCGGCGAAGAGGGCTACCGTGCCTTCCATCTCTACCCAGCCAGCCAGTTCCCACGGATCCTGCCCCTGACAGCGGCCCTTATCCTCCAGATTGTCGGCACACCCGTACTCCCTGCCCTGGCGTGGATCGGAGCCATCACCTGGGCCTTCTGGCTCAGCCGCAGCCTCTGGGAGTCACTCTACGAGTGGCGTGGCAGCCAAGCCATCCTCGGCGGCCTGCTCCCAGTTATCTGGCAACTCCTGCTCCTCTCCGGCTACCTGATCGCCATACGGTGAGTGCGGGCATCCTGCCCGCATCCGTGCCAAGCGCGAGCGTTTCACCCACGCTCCGACCTAAAATTGCCGCTTGCAAAACACCAAAGACGTGCTATTATAGAACAAATGTATTAATTCTGTTTCGCATAGAGAAGGAAGGGGGGAATGCCTGTGAGTACCCATAGTAAGCCATCATCGTTTGAGGACGCACTCTCGGTATCGAGAGAGGACATAACGTTGACTCTACGTGGTTTAACATCCATTAACTGGGCGGAATTTATCCTCAATCCACGACGATTGCGTGGTAGTGATTTTCTTATGCGCTGGTCTCAGGGTGTTTGGAGCGAAGAGCGAATAGTTCAAGCCATTAACAAGACAAATCTGTATTACGCAATTCCCTATGGCCCAAGTAGTACTGCCCCAGATCATGATGTACGGGCGTTTGAACTCTATTTTGAGCGCTTAGATGCAGCGGGATTAGGCAAGATGAAGAGACCTGACCTCTTGATTTTCGAGAAAGGAGACCAAGTTAAGGTTGACGAAATCGTAAAACAACTTGGAGGACTCGCTGAATTGCCCTTCATCGCGGAAGGCGATATGACCGACCTCCTTAAGCATGCAATTGTAGCCATCGAATGCGAGAACAGTTTGTGGCGTGCAGGTCAAATGCCTGATTACAATGCCCCGATGCGAAGTCAGAAGCGTCTCGCTGGTAAGAACGGACTAAAAAAGAACGCGGTTCTCCCGACGGTCATCGTGAAAGAAGAAGATCAACAGCCACTCCAAGCTTGGCAAGATGCTGCGAACGTACCAATTCATATTTGGCACGTATTTTACGATATGGCTTTTGGAATTGCTTTTGATGAGATTAACAGTCTTATTCGCACAGGATTTATTGAGCCAACAAAACAAACGTTTCAAGCTCCTGGTGGTGCTACATCACAGAAGGTCATTTATAAGGTCTATTATCACTACGCATATAAACTCGGATACTCAAAGGAAGATCCATCGCTTGTAGCGACATCTATCACAGACAAGAATGGCCATATTCTTCCGTATGTCACATTTAGTGGTGGGGAACTGGCCTTGGATAATAAGGTGTTCGAGGTTCTTGATGAGCTTGCTCACAAGTGAGAATAACGAATATGCCGTCACCGCAGCAAAAACTACCAACAAACTGGGAGGAGCGCGAGGCGCTTCGGGTCAAAGGCCAATTTTGGACGCCTGACTGGGTTGCTGATGCAATGATCAGCTACGCTGTTGCTGGTGGGTTCACAGACATCTTTGACCCTGCCATTGGGGCGGGCGCGTTCTTTCTTGCTGCCAAGCGAATTGCGCGTCAAACCGGTGTTCAGTTACACTTGTCGGGGACAGAGAACGATCCTGACATGCTTATCGAGGCAAAGAGGTGGGGGCTAACGGATGGAGATTTATCAGAAGTTCAAATCCGTGATTTTGTATTAGATACGCCCACCATTTCGCTATCGACTGCGGTGGCAAATCCACCCTATATCCGCCATCATCGCCTAAGTACTGAGGCAAAAGGGCAGCTTAAAGCGCTTTGTCGGAAGATTACTGGATTTACGATTGATGGACGCGCAGGGCTACATGTCTATTTTCTGCTCACAGCTCTGTCTATGCTTCGAGATGATGGTCGGCTTGCATTCATTATGCCTGCCGATACGGTCGAAGGGGTTTTTGCCAAAAAGTTATGGGACTGGATTACTCGTCATTATTGTTTAGATGCCGTCGTTTCGTTTGCCCCTGAAGCAACACCCTTCCCAGGAGTAGACACAAACGCGCTTATTTTTTTTATACGGAAGTCCCAACCCAGAGATACGTTCTATTGGACTCGTTGTCTGTTTCCTCACCCACATGATCTAAAGGATTGGGTGCGGTTGGGTTTCACGGCGGAAAGCAGCACCACGCTCGATGTCCAATCACGTGTACTTGAAGAAGCTTTAGCGACAGGGTTATCACGTCCAAAAAACAATGCATTGAACTCATCACATACGCTTTTTATGTATGCGACGGTCATGCGGGGTGTTGCCACAGGTTCAAACGATTTCTTCTTTCTCACCCAACAACAGGTACGAGATCTCGATATTCCACCCATTTTTTTGCAGTCTTCACTAGGACGAACACGAGATGTGCCGGGAGATACAATTACCCATCAAACGATTGCGGATGCAGAGAAGGCAGGACGACCTACGCTCCTGCTCTCGCTAGATGGTCGTTCTTTAGAAAGATTCCCCCTGAGTATACAATCGTATTTAGCGAAGGGTGTTGGTTTAGGACTGCCGTTATTAGCTCTCATTAAGCAGCGTAAACCTTGGTACAAGATGGAGAATCGTCGAGCGCCGTCTTTCCTCTTTGCCTACTTAGGTCGGCGTAACACACGATTTATTCGTAACGAAGCAGGTATCATTCCGCTCACCAGCTTTTTATGCGTATACCCACGCCATAATGAGGTCGAGTATATCGAAGCGTTATGGAGAGTTTTGTCGCATCCAGAGACCGTCCGCAATCTTGCACGTGTAGGCAAGTCATACGGTTCAGGTGCTATCAAAGTAGAACCGAGAGCTCTTGAAATGCTACCTTTACCCGAAACCGTGCTTCAAGAAACGGGTTTAGATAGGCATAATCAGCTAGAATTGGCTTTCTAATCACCACGGGCGACAAACCATAAACGCCACCCGCCCCGCCTGAGCAATTCAGGCGGAGCAGGTGACTCATGTAGGCATCGTGATCTCCAACACATACAAAACGAGCCCTACAGCGTCGGGGTCGTCAACCCTTCCTACGCCGCAGGACTCATTCACTTTTGCCGCACAAACAGTATGGTGGGCGATAGTGGACTCGAACCACCGACCTCATCCGTGTGAAGGATGCGCTCTAACCAACTGAGCTAATCGCCCGAACCTCGCAACGACGGGATTATAGCATACCGTCGCGTAGCCTGCAACTTTACTCGTGTGATCTGCGGCGCGGCATTGCCGCGCCGCAGATCCGGCTGCTATGCCTTCACCCCGTCGCTATCGGCGAGGGTGGGCTGGTGGTTGCCTCGCCCGACGCCCCAGTAGACGAATCCCCGCGCCCGCATCTCAGTCGGGTCGTAGAGGTTACGTCCGTCCAGGATGATCGGTGTTCGCATAAAAGTCCTGATCTTTTCCCAGTTGAGTTGCTTGAACTCATTCCAGTCGGTGATCAGCAGGATGGCGTCGGTATCTTTGGCCGCATCGTAGGCAGTAGCGCAGAAAGTTACCTCGGGCACGTACTCGCCGGCCCGCTCGATTGCCACCGGATCGTACGCCTTCACCCGGGCACCACGGGCCTGAAGCGCCTTGATAATGTCAATGCTGGGAGCCTCGCGCATATCATCGGTGTTTGGCTTGAATGAGAGGCCAAGCACACCGATCAAGCGTCCGCTCAGGTCGCCCAAGAGAGTCTCCAGCTTAGCCACAAAGCGGTTGCGTGCGTCCTGGTTGATGTCCATCACGGCCTGGAGCAACTGAGGGTGGCAGCCCGAGTTGGCGGCCATATGGTGCAGGGCCAGAACATCTTTGGGGAAGCACGATCCGCCATAGCCAATTCCGGCGTCGAGGAAGTGCGGCCCGATGCGCTTGTCGGCACCCATACCGCGAGCCACCTCCTTAACATCGGCACCCAGCTTCTCGCAAATCTGGGCGATCTCGTTGATGAAGCTGATGCGCGTGGCCAGGAAGGCGTTTGAGGCGTACTTGATCATCTCGGCGGTGCGCAGATCGGTGATGATCACGTGAGCGCCCAGGGGTTCGTGCAGTTCAGCCACCTCGTGGGCGGCGGCGCGATCTGTGGCCCCCAGCACGATTCGGTCGGGCTTGAAGAAGTCGCTTACCGCGCTGCCTTCACGCAGAAACTCGGGGTTCGAGACGACGGCAAACTCAATGTCGGGGCGGGTATGCTCGGCGATGATCGTACTCACCATGTCGCCGGTGCCCACCGGCACCGTACTCTTGTCTACAATGATGGCGCGGTGAGTCAGGTTCTGGCCGATGCTGCGCGCCGCTGACTTCACCTGGCTCAGGTCAGCCGCACCGTCATCACTCATCGGCGTGCCTACGGTAATGAAGATCAGGCTCGCCTCGGCCATGGCGTCGGCGAAATCATTTGTGAAGCGCAGACGCCCGGAGCGCATGTTGCGCTCTTGTAGCTCCACCAGCCCCGGCTCGTAGATTGGCGATTTCCCGCTGCGTAGCTGCTCCAGCTTCTCAGGATTGATCTCGATGCAGACCACCGTGTTGCCCAGGTCACTAAAGCATACGCCCGTGGTGAGGCCCACGTATCCGGTGCCAACAACACAGATGTTTGTCAAGACAATGCTCCTCGCTTATCAATCGGCGTCACCAAGCGCGGCGCCTGCGTGTATCATAGTACACTTTTCCCTAGCGTTTTATCGCACGGTACTCAGTTTGTAGGGGCAATCCCTACGGGGTGGACTACCACACCCCCGATCCCATTGCCAAAGGCGTTTGGGATTGCTTTTCGGATGATGTTGTACGCGCCATTCACGTCGGCATTGATCCGCCGACCGTCTGCGGTGCGAAACATCCCTCGCGTGACCCGCTTACCCACATAGCGTTCGCGATGTCCCATCGGCTCGGCATCCAGAAAGCTGCATTTGCTCGTGTGGCTCTCGTTGATCGTGCGTACTTCGATGCCGACCAATTCCGCCTTGTACTGAAGCATCGCGATAAACCGGGCGTGCGGCACCTGCACGAAGTTCTGATTGTTCCGCCGTCCGATGGTGATCTTCTGCTTCCACCCGTCGTTTTTGCCGATGATCAGAACTCCGATGCCTTCATGCACCAGCATGTTGATAATGCGTCGGCTGTGGGTATGCAGGTAGTGCGTGATCTGGCGGTTGCGCCGGTTCGTGATGCGCTCCATCAAGCGGGTGCTGCCCTTCCTGCCAAGCGTGGATTGAAGCTGTGCCCTGCGCTTGTTGTAGAACTGATTGATATGCTTTAACGGACGACCGTTAACAAGAACCGGCACGAAGCCGGGTTTGTTTGAAGTTATCGCCGCCAAGTTGTTCAGCCCGACATCAATCCCGGCCACCAGTGTCGGGTCTACGGCGGCGGGCACCACATCACGCTCATAGATCACCTCCACCACATAAAAGCCGCTGCGTGGAACGATTCGTACCTGCGCGATCCGGGTCTGTTTGGTTGTGACCTCAATCGCCAACCCCGATGGCTTAATCACCTGCTGGGCAAGCGCCGGGCGACTAAGCGCCTGCACCGTATAGACCAGGGCATAGCGTCCCTTGGTCTTGTCAAGGTACCTGGGAAGCCCTGGTCTGCCCGTGAACGCACTCGGTTTTTCGATGTATACCGTGATTGCCGCAAAGAAACTCTTCCAA
>JBAXMH010000097.1:0-15913 GCA_037134395.1 Chloroflexales bacterium | reverse complement strand
CTCCCCCTGCCCCCTCTCCCACCAGGGGAGAGGGGGTGTTTCGCACCAGAAAGCTGTCCGGCTCCCCTCCCCCCGCGTGGGGGAGGGGGAGGGGGAGGGGGAGGGGGGCGATCTGTCGGCGACGAGGAGCTGCCGATGTCGAAGAAACGAGTCGCACTTGTCCTCAGCGGCGGCGTGTCGCTGGGTTCGTATATCGCCGGTGCCCTCGATGAGTTGCTCCGCCAGATGGCTCAGAGCGACCAGTACGAGATTGACATCATCACCGGTGCCTCCGCCGGCGCAACCACCGCCGCGATCATTGCCCACGCTCTGCTCTACCGCAATGGCGACACGCTCCTGCATCAGATCTGGGTTGATCAGATTGATAGCTACGACCTGCTTGACCCCGACATCCCCAAGGGTACCCCCTTCTCGCTGCTCAGCAACCGCCACCTCCAAACCATCTCGCGTCAGGCGCTGACTCTGCCGCCCGGCTATCAGCCGCGCCGATCACCGCTCTGCGCCGACCAGCTTGAGCTGGCGATGACGATTACTAACCTCGACGCTCTCTCGTATGAGTCGCGGGTGCGCCTCAAGACGGGCCGGGCCTCCGAGCCTTTTATTCAGGATCGTCACACCGAGCAGGAGACGTTTCAGCTCGTTAGTACCACCTCGCCCACCGATCCGCTCTGGGAACGAGTCGCGACCGTGGCCCTGGCTTCTGCGGCATTGCCGATGGTCTTCCCGCCGATCGCGATCACACGCAAGCTTGGCGACCAGGCCAGCCCCGATCTTCCGGCATGGCAGAGCAGCATCCAGTATATCCAGACGCCGGTGCGCAATCCGGAACAGGCAGACGTTGCAGCCGCAACCTTCCTCTACGCCGACGGTGGTTTGTTCAACAACCTGCCGATTGACCTCGCGTGGCATTATGTCCAGGCCCACGATGGCGATCAGCCCGATCCGAGCCAGCGCATTATCATTATTGTTGACCCCTCAAAGGATCGCATCCAGACGATTAACCTCGATCCGCCTCCGCAGCGCGGCTCCTACCGCAATCCGCTGGTCTATCTGGGCGGGCTGATTGTGGCCATGTACCGCGAGGGTGGCGCGATACAGTTTGACCACGAGGTGCCAAATCCCGCTGATCAGGTGCTGGGTGCCTTGCCCGGTGTGGATCGCCCCGAGGTCGAGGCGCTAAATGATGTCGCGCTGGTGCTGCCTCGGCCCGATCAGCCGCATCTGATCGGCGCGCACCTAATCTTCGCCCTTGGTGCTTTCCTCGATCAGTCCTTCCGTGAGTACGATTTCCGGCGCGGTGCCGCCGATGCTCGCGCCGTGGCCCAAAAGCTGCTCGGCCTCGCCGCCGATGTCACTCGGCCCGAGGGGTCGATCTTCTATGCCCCCGACAGCGATCCCCGCTTTAAACCTTACCCCACCAACTACGCCACGCTCAACCAGATTCCTAGCATCCGCTTTCCCGGCAAGAGTGTGCGCGCTGTCCTAGAGACTCGCCTGCGCCAGCGCCTCGGTGCGGTTATCCGCAGCTACCCCGTGGGCGAATCCCGGCTCCTCAAGGCGCTCTGGGCCGTTGTGCGCTACCCCTTCTCCTGGCTACTCACCGATTATCTGGTCAAGCAGGTGCCGGATCACTGGCTCCCCGATAGCTGACGGCTCCGATCACGGCAGCCGCGTCAGCGGCGCGATCCCCGCCAGCAGCTTCACCAGCTTGCCCTGGTCGAAACGCACCGTCAGGTACCACTCGGTACTCCTGCCAATCCGCGCCGACTCGATGGCGACCACCACGCCCTGGCCAAAATGCGCGTGGGCCACTCGGTCGCCCTGGCGGTAGTGCGACGCAACGGGCTTCCCACCCTGCACTGTGCCCGCAGGGGGTGGCGCGCATAGTGCCTCGATTCCCGCGAGTGGGGCGTCGGACAGTTCCATCGCTCCGTATGCCATCTGCCCCCAGAGCGCACTTTCGGCCCCGCCTATCCCGAGCCGGTCGCCGGCACCTCGCCGCTGAACCGCCTCAATTAATCCCATCACCCGCCCCGCGACCCGCCCACGTTGCCCGTCCGACACCCGCCACCATCGGGTAATGAATCTCTCCTGGCCCATCTCACGCGGAAACGTGGCCACACTCAGCGCCTGAACCGCCGTCCACTCAGCCGGATTGCCCACCAGCAACTCCTCAAGCTCGGCAGCGCGCCGCAGCAGCGCCTCCGCCCCCGCAGACACCAGAAACGGCGAGGTTCGCGTCTCCTTGCCGCTGATCGTGTACAAGTGCAACCACTCCTTCGCCCGCGTGATCGCCACATACAGCAACCGCCGCTCCTCTTCAATATCGTCCGCCCCGCCAAACGGGAAGTAGCCCGCATTGCAGTGCGGCACCAGCACCACCGGCCACTCCAGCCCCTTGGCCCGGTGGATCGTCCGAATATCCACCGCATCGGCACGTGGCCCCACCTCCGCCCGTTCCGCCTCCAGATGCGCCAGGTGCGCCAGCAACTCCGCCACCGTCCCCTTCCCCCGCGCATACTGGATGAAGGATGCCACATTCGCCGCATAGCCCGCCCCCGTCTCTGGGAACCCACTATGCTCGGCCAGAAAATCCTGATACTCCAGCCGATCATCAAGCTCGGCCAGCACCCGGCTGGCCGGATGCCGCAATTGCGCTTCAGCCAGCCAAACCAGGAGTTCCGATAGGTCGCGCAGGGCCACCGCTGTGCGCTCCGACACCTTCTCGCCCCAGCCCAGCAGCGTCCTGCTCAGCGGCTGGCCCTGGCGCAGCGCCGCATCCACACTCTCCTGAAATAACTGGCGGCTCAGGTACCGCTTAGGCCGGTTATAGATACTGCGCCAGCAGAGCATCAGGCGCTCGCCATCCTCCGCCGCAAGCCGCCGACCCGCCCGCAGCACCGCATCATAACCCGCCAGTTCCGCATACTTCAGTAGATCGGCAATCTCACGGCGGCGGAAAAATGGCTCGTCACCGGCAAGTTGGTAGGGAATATGCGCCGTGATCAGCGCCTGCTCTACCGCCGGGGTTTGCGCGTTCAGACGCACCAAAACCGCGATCTGCGCATAGCGATGACCAGCGGCGCGGGCAGCAACAATATCCTCCGCAATCTGCCGCGCCATCACCATTTCATCAGCCGCTTGCCGCATATGCGTCGCCCCGCCAAAACCCTGCGTGATCACCAGCGCCTTGGGGTGACGCTCGCGGTTCTGCGCGATCACCCGGTTCGCCAGCACAATCTGCCCCGCCCGACAGCGGAAATTGTCGGTCATCTCGTATACCTTCGCCCCGTAGCGTTGTCCAAATCCCCGGAAGAAGACCATCTTCGCGCCCCGAAACCCGTAGATCGTCTGGTCGTCGTCGCCAATCGCCATATAATTCTTGTGCGACGCCACCAGCATATCCAGAATCTCCGACTGAGCCAGGTTCACATCCTGAAACTCATCCACCAGCAGCGCATCATAGCTGCGCTGCCAGTGGGCGCGCAGTTCCGGGTGGCGCACTAACACCTCCCAGCCCAGCAGCAGCATATCGTCAAAGGTAATCCAGCCCCGCTCGTGGCGGATCTCCTCGTAAAGCGCATACATGTCCAGGTACCAGGGCAGTTCCGGCGGAGCCTCAGCCAAGCCAGCCACCTTACGCGCCTCTGGCGGCAGGCTGGCCGCAGCCAGTTCTGGGTAGCGCAGATTTCCCTTGCACACTCCGATATAGTTCAGCAGATCCTGCTCATCCATGCCATCCAGCTCATCAGCGGCCACCAGACCACGCTTGCGGGCCAGATCGCGGGCCGCCCAGAGAATTTGGCGTTCCTCGCCGCCCGTCTTGAGCGCATCCTGAGCCAGCCGAGGCATCCAGACGCCATCGGAAGCGTGGCGCACGATCCTATAGCCCAGGGCGTGCAGCGTGTAGCGGGCCACGGTCCGGCAGTGCGGCCACGGCTCCAGGGCGCGGCCAATCTCGTCCACCGCAGCCTTATTAAACGAACTGACCAAAATCCGCTGCGGCGCAAACACGCCCTCGCGCACCAGGCGCTCGACACGGCGCACCATCGCCGTGGTCTTACCGGCACCGGCCACGGCAAACACCAGGGCCGGGCCGCCATCATGGGCGACAATCTGCTGCTGCTGGTCGGTGAGCTGTATCATGGAATTCTCCCTACGAATGCGATAAGATATAGTACGCGAAAATGCACCGCAGCCAACAGGGGAAGGGTTACGCGCTGTACTGTGTGGGGAGACAAAGCCCCACACATAATCCTAATGCTATAATGTCTCTCCTACCATGCAACGGCACCCGGGATCGATCTGTACCCAATACCACATCCATGAATATTCCTGAGCAGATCGGCAACTATACCCTCGACCGCGAGATCGGCAGCGGCGGATCAGGCCAGGTCTGGTTGGCGCACCATGCCAAGCTCCCTGATCATCGAGTGGCCGTGAAGGTGTTGATGTCGCAGGATCGCGAGGCCATTCTCCGCTTCCATCGCGAGGCTGTCATCGCCGCTCGCCTGCGCCACCCCAACATTGTCCAGTTCTACGATTACGGCTACGCCCAGCCCTTTCACTACGCGCTGATCGAGTACATCGCCGGCGCATCCCTGCGCCAGCTTATCGAGAAGCATGGCCGTCTCCATCTCGATGAGACGCTGTCCATCTTCCGCCAGATCGCCGCTGCCCTCGATCACGCCCATAGCCTTGGTATCGTTCACCGCGATGTGGCACCAGGCAATATCCTCGTCGAGCAAGGCACTAACCGCGCCCTTCTGACCGATTTTGGAATCGCCCGCGAGAACGGCCAGTCAATCACGGTTGACAATGCCATTATGGGTACCCCCGGATTCTTCTCGCCCGAGCATATCCAGGGTTCACGCGCAGTCACCCATGTCTCTGATCTCTTCTCGCTCGGTGTGATCCTCTACCATATGCTCAGCGGCCAGATGCCGTGGGATGAGCCGCCGGGTCTGCCCGACAACCCCGGCTTCAGCCCGCCGACACCCCTGCGCCAGCGCGGTATTGATAACCTCCCCGGCGATGTTGACCGCGTGCTGCTCACGATGCTTGCCATTGACCCGGTTCGGCGCTTCCCCTCAGCCCGCGCTGCAGTTGATGAACTCGACCGGATCTTCTCACGGCATCAAATGACCACCCAAATCATCATTGGCACTACTCCGGCGCCCGCTCCGGCACCCACAGGTCTTCAGTCCAGCGGGATTACGTCCAACGATGTTGAGACAATCCTCGGCCCCGACCTGATCCGTGCGCCGATTGACCGCGCCCATTGCCGCGCCAAAGATCTCCGTGACCCGGCGATGATCGTGACGATCCTTGATGATTGGTCGGCCCAACATCGCTTCGGCTTGCGCCGTAAGCACCTCGGGCACCTGGCTCGCCTGCATAAAATTACTAGCACCAATGTCTATTTTTATTGCCTGCGCCTGCTCTATGAGCAGCGCAGCCTCGCCGAAGATGACGAGGAGCCGGATCACAGCGCACAGCCCTTCGCCCTAACCCCTGAAGTTGACCGCTGGAAAATTGATCTACCTCCGGTTACAGATTTTGTGGAACACCCCGGCGCCCGAGTCATTCTTCCCGGATCGACCCGTGTTATCTCCTGCAAGCCATGCGAGGGACGCGGATCAACCCCTTGCCCACGCTGCAAAGGTAAGCAGCGCATCCTTGTTACCCGCCCTGTGGCCTTCCCGGTGGGAACTGGGGCCACCACAATGCCCGCAGCCCTCACCAGTGGCACGGAAGGCCCAACCCGATCCGCCAATGGTCGCGTGCGCAACAGTACGGCGACGGCTCCCAGTACCCCCGTGCCAGCCGCACCGCGCACCGAGCAGGTGCTGGTGCCTTGCCCCGAGTGCGCCGGTCGTGGCGGGATTACCTGCGCCCGCTGTGATGGCGTTGGCCGGCTTGTGCAGCGCAAAGCGTTTCGCTGGAGCCGCAGCACGGAAATTATCGAGGGACAAGACGACCGGCACGCCGTTAACGAAAACTGGCTCCACCGCACATGTAAAGCCGAAGTGATCTACCATGAGCGCCAGATCGACGGTTTTCGCCCTGAGTGGGCGATGATTGAGACCCTCGCCCCCATTTTGGCCCAGGCTCAACAAAGATCCGATGCTGACACGCACATCGTCCTCAGCGAGGTCACCGTGAGCTTTATCCCCATCACTGATATTGTCTTCGATCTTGGGATACCTGGTGACAGCGGCCTCTATAAGCTGGCGATCTACGGATTTGAGAATATGATCCCCGCCGACTGGCGATTCTTTAACTGGGAACGGGTAACTACCATCGGTCTCGTTGCGTTTTTTGCTGTGGTTGCCCTCATTTCCGTCCTCTTCGCCTTGTCCTAAAATCGGTTAGGATATCATAACGCTCCCACACGCCGCACCGAACAGGATGCATCACAGTTATGGAATTGCTATATACTGAGCCCAGACCTTCGCTGTTTATGACACCCTTGTTGCACCGACCGACATCTCCCCAGATGTCTGTCGTGATACGATATTCTGCATGGCACGATATGGTTCGCTGGCCCAACGCGCAATCGTTGCGGTGAATGTTGTGGCCCTGGTACCTAAGGAGCGGCCCTATGGATCATCCTCGTTCATCTCGCCGACGGCTACTCAGTGGTGTCAGCCTACGTACGTCCTACGTTCATCTCGCCATGATCCTCGCCCTCATTATCTTGGGCCTCGGTGCGCGTAGTATCCAAGCAAGTACGCTCATCACGCTGGGCCTCAGCCCGGCAAACAATCCGATTATTGAGGGTAATAGCGGATCCTTCGTCGCGGGCTTCACTGTCAAGCTCTCGCAAGCGGTTGGCCCCGGGCAGCAGGTTGTCATTCGTATGAGTACGATAGCACTGCCTCCCGGCCCTAATTCTGCAACGCAGGGTAACAAGGCGACTGATCCTAATGCCGACTATAACTCCACGCCCGTCACCCTGATCTTCAATCCCGGTGATGCCCAGAAAGTTTTCCCTGTCACCATTTATGGTGATACCCTGGATGAACTCAACGAGGGCTTTACCGTTAATGCGACGGTCACGGCATCCTCGGTTCCAGGCGTTGCTGTCGGCGACATATTTGAGAGTACGGGAATCATTATTGATGATGACAATCCTACCGTACAGTCAATCAGCGCACCGACCGCTACCGAGACTATTGACCCGACGATTGATTTTGTCGTCACCCTCGATAAAGCAAGTACTATCGGTGAAGATATCAGTATTGCCTATCAGACGGTGGACGGCACTGCCATTGGCGGTGTGGACTTTCCTAATATAACTTTCGGCAGTCTGCTCATTCCTGCGGGTAGTACCACAGGTGTGATTAAGATCCCGCTCATTGATACACTCGTGAATAAACCGACGACAACATTCCAGATTAAACTTCTGGAGGCATCGTCACTCAGCGCGAATACGCCTTTTGTGCAGACGCTCGCCACCGGCACGATCCTGGATGAGAATGACGAGCCGCTGGTTGATGCAGACAGCACAGCCCTTGGGATTGATGGCACGGCAAAGTTTACGCAGACGACTCCTCCCGCCAGCAACCCTGTCGCGATTGCTCCGAACCTGACTCTGAGCGACCCAGAAGGCGATCAGATCACGAGTGCGGTTGTGTCTATCACCAACCTCGTCGATCAGGCGGCAGAGGTGCTGGATGTGAATGTCGGGGCAACCGGGATTACCAAGAACTTTGCCGCCGGCGTCCTCACGCTCACCGGCCCGACAACCGCCACGGCGATGGAAACGGTTCTCCGCACCCTGACCTACGGCAATAGCTCGCAGACACCCGGCGTCTCGCGGACGATCAGCATTGTGGCAACCGACAACGGGGCACCGCCCGGGCCCGCTACGACGAATCCGGCAGCCCGTATTGTCGTCACCATCAACTCCCTTGCCCCAGGGGCAGTTGATGACTCGGCGACAGTGCTTGAGGATGTCGCCACCTCGATTGATGTTCTGTCCAACGACTCTGGCGGCGGCGGCGGAGTGAAGAACATCGCCGGTGTGAACACGACTGGCACCCACGGCACCGTCAAGTTCACCGCCACCAGCCTGACCTACCAGTCCAACCCTAACTACTGCAATAACGGCACGCCCACCGATACTTTCACCTACTCGCTCAACGGTGGCTCGACTGCCACGGTGTTCGTTACTGTCACCTGCGTGAACGATCCGCCCAGCCTCACCCCCGGCACTGATGTCACTGTGGCGGAGGATTCGGGACCATACTCCAGCTTGTGGTTTACCCCCACAACCATTCTGGCCGGCCCTGGCGAGACGGGACAGACACCCTTCACTATTACGACCAGCAACGATAATAACGCTCTGTTCAGCGTTCAGCCCAGTGTGGATGTGACCACGGGCATCCTGACATTCACCCCCGCACCCAATGCCAACGGTAGCGTCATCGTTACCGTCATCCTGCAAGATAGTGGCGGCACCGCCAACAATGGCATTGACACTACGTCATACATCTTTACGTTAACGATCACACCCGTTGACGACCCAGCAACGATAAAGTCCAACGGACTGACGGTAGATGAAGGTGGTACCGGCGTTATCACCCAGAGCGACCTGGATGCGAGTGACGTAGATACACCGCTGTTGGATCTTACCTTCACCATTAGTACGACGCCCGTCAATGGACAACTGCGGAAGAGCGGTGGAACCAGCCTCGTCACCATCTTGACGAAAGGTGCCACATTCAGACAGTCCGACATCAATAACGGACGAGTCACCTACATCCACGACAACACTAACACCATAACTGACAGTTTTACCTTTACCATGAACGATGGAACGCCAGGGACGTTCAACATCACGATCAATCCCGTGAACGATCCCCCTGTCCTCACCATCACGACGGGGTCAGACAGCTATCTACTCGGAGATCCGCCGGTGGTGATTGACCCCGGGGCAACGGTGGAAGATGGTGACTCGCCGTTCTTTGGCAATGGCAAGCTGAAGGTCACGCTTACCAACAGCGGCCCAGGCGACACCTTAAACATACGCAGTCAGGGCAACGGTCCTGGACAGATCAGTACCTCGATTGGGTCAAGCGTCCTCTTCGGCGGCACGCAGATCGGCACCATCACCACCAAAACGGTCACACCGCCCGTTCTGGAGATCACGTTCAATGGAAAGGCGTCGCTGGCTGCGGTTCAAGCGCTTACCCAGAACATCACCTTCAGCAACACGACGGCACCGACAACGCCGGGATCGCGAATAGCGACGTTTGTTGTGAACGACGGGTTCCTTGACAGTGCGGAACACAGCAAGACGATCACCTTCAATCAGTCGCCAATAGCTGTTGATGATACGGCGACGATGACCATGAATACCACCGCTACGCCGATCTCCGTCTTGAGTAATGACAGCGATGCCGACGGCGATACCCTGTTTATCACAGGTGTGACGCCAGGAAGTCATGGGACAACGGCAGTTGGCCTGACTGGCACCGATGTTACCTATACACCGGACTTTAATTACCTCGGGACGGACAGCTTTACCTATACCATCAGTGATGGCAAAGCCAGTGCGACCGGGACAGTCACGATCACAACGCACAAGACATTTGTCTTCTTGCCAGTACTCAGCAACCCAGTCTACGCCGACCTGATCATCAGCTTCGTGGTAAGCCCAACAGAGCCTACGGCGGGACAGAGGACGAGCATTACGGTGACAGTGACCAATGTCGGAGGGGATTCGGCATCGAATTTCTGGACTGACTTCTACATTGACCCCGCCGCCGTTCCACAGGTGAATGATCGCTGGAATGATCTCTGCCGACCAGCACCCACATTTGGTAAGGCACCGCCCTGCTATGGTCTCGCGTGGTACTATGCGGGAACTCTCGCGCCGGGACAAAGCGTTGTGCTGAATAGCAGGCCGCAGAGCGTTGATAATCCGAACGGCTATATGGAGAACTACAGCACATGGCATGGCTACTTCTATAACGGAGTGACCACGCTCTACGCATACGTTGATAGCTGGAACCAGGATGCCAACGGGCAGAACCGCAACCCGGACGGTGCCGTTTACGAGAAGTCCAACGAGTCGAACAACCGTGCCTTCCAGACTATCACCGTTCTGCCGGGGAAAATGCCGTAGCACCGCTTATGCTGCGCACAAACGGGCCAGGGAGAGCAACCTCACCCTGGCCCGGAGATACAACGTTCTTTGTCCGATCTAAAAGGAGGGCCTTATGAGAAGACAGATAGCCAGCTTTGCCTTCATGATCTGCGGTGTTATTGCGCTGGTAGGTGGCTTTACCATGCTGTCCGTACCAGCTTCTGTCTCAGCCGAGGTCTCTGGTCCCAGTACACGCCCACCCCTTAACACCGCTACGCCGGATCGATCCAATAAGCCAACAGAGGTCGTGCCTGGCCGCCTAACTGGGACAATCATCGATCTTCGCACTGGCGCACCAGCACCCAATGTCGCCGTGGTCATCGGTGATCAGACTATCTACAGCGACTCCAACGGCAACTACGATATCTGGCTCACCTCGGGATACTACGACGTGACGCTTAAACCTACGGCTGCGCAGGGCGAGTCAATTCAGCCACTCCAGAGGATAGCCGTAGGGCCGGGCGACACTGTGGTGGTGCATCTCTTCTTTAAAAGCCCCGCACCAACTGTCGTTGCGCAGGAGGTTGTCCCGACGGTTGCCACCGTTGTACCGACTGCTACCGTCATTGTACCGACCCCCACCCACGCGCCGCACGTGGCGCTCCCGCCGGTCCTTCCAGACACGTCGGTGTCCCACACTGCGGCGGCCGCGCACCCTCCTGATCGTGCGACAGCACCGCAGAGTCTGCCTAACACGGCGGCTCCGGCGGGGGGCGGCACCCCGGTTGCGTGGCTTATCTTCGGCACCGTGATGCTTAGCCTTGGTGCGTTGATCACACTCACCCCGAGCCGCCGCCGCGCACTCTCTGCGGCGCAGCGCAAGGCTGCCCGCAAACGCGCCAGCAACGACGAGGCACTGCTCTCGGATCTGCTCAACCGCGATCTGTAACGCCTTATCTTCGCACAAAAAAAGGGAGGGTGAAGGGAGGATTATCCTCCCTTCACCCTCCCTCCTTTGTGTCTACCAGCGAACAGTGACGGGTGTACCCATCGGTGCCCAGGCGTAGAGCCACGCGGCCTGCTGCAGGCCCACGTTGATGCAACCGTGGCTCAGACGCGCCCCCGTGCCAAAACTATTGTGCCAGTAGGTGCCGTGAATCGCTACCCCGCCGACGACGTACATGACGTTGGGCACATCGGGTACCCGGTAGTACTCGCCACCTAGAGTCCCCTCCATCGTTTGCGAACGCAGCTTGGCATAGATGGCGAAGGTTCCTATCGGCGTGTTAAAACCATCTCGCCCGGTGGAGACGGGCGCGTCATACACAATAGTATCGCCCTCATAGGCGTAGAGCCACTGATTCCCAATATCAACAATGATGTATTTGCCGCTACGGGCAGCGGGCGCGGGCGCAGCGGGCTTGACCGCAACATCTGGTTCAGCGGCGGGTTCGGATGTGGGCGCGGGGGCGTCTGTGGGAGCCGGTGGCGCGGGCGCGGCGATGGGTTCAGGCAGTGGTAGTCCATCATCGCCCACCGTCGGGGCACCTTCTGGGTCAGTCGGCGCAGTGGCCAGCCCGCGCAGGAGCGCCAGGCTGTGGCCAAGGGGGCTGATTTGCACGGCCTGGGTCTGGTCGGCGGCAAGCGGGTGATATTCTAGGCGCGAACGCTCGAAGTACTGCACCTGAAGCATCTCTGGACCAACGTACTCCCAGACCGGCTCGCTGATCGGGAAGCCAAAGACCTCGACAGCGCCGTTCGCCTCCCAGTAACTGCGGAATGGCGCACGCAGGGTGTGGCTCGTCTCGGTGAAGAAACGCATGTCAGGCTGATTGGCGAGATCCAGAGGGGCGGCAAAGGTGCGGAAGAGGGCCGCACTATACTCGGCTCCGAGCCGACCCCGTACAATCGCGTTGCCATACTCAGGGTGCAGTTCCAGCCGACCGCGCTCAAAATATTGCACCGTAAGCGGGCCATAGGCGAAGGGTTCCCCAATCGGTGCGCCGAGGGTAATAGAACCGTTATTGTTGCGCCAGTAACTCAAAAAGCCATCGGTGTCGCTCAGGCGGTGGCCGGTTGAGGCGAAAAAGATCACCGATTCATCAGCACGCGAACTCTGCGGCAGCGCCCATACCCCGGCCAGAACCCCAAGAATCAGGCTGACGATGCAGGCTTGGATGAATTGACGCAATAGCCGATATGGCATGATTCTCTCCATACAGTTACGACAAGCCATCCGACACGAGTATTTCAAGCTCGCGGCGATCCTCGTCCTCGTAGGGGCCGATCACCGCTAAGTGCAGCGCCTCGGGGCGCAGCAGGCGGCGGGCAACCCCCAGCACCTGATCCGCTGTCACCGCTTCAACTTCTGCTACCACCTGCTCGACCGGAACCACATGACCGTAACGCAGCAGGTGCGAGCCATTGCGCGATGCCACCGACCATGTATCTTCCAGCGAGAGCAGGATGCCGCCCTTCACCTGTTCCTTGATCATAACCAGTTCATCATGCGTCACCCCGTGGCGAAGCAGGTCGCCCAGCATATCGCGACAGATCGCCAGGGCGTCGCGCAGGGTCTCCGGCTCAAGGCTGCCGTAGATCACCCACATGCCCGCGTCAGAGAGTTCGGTGTGATACGAGCCGACGCTGTAGGCCAGCCCATTCTCCTCGCGCAACACTTGAAACAGGCGCGACGACATCCCGCCGCCGAGGATTGAGTCGAGTACCTGAAGCGCACGCCGCTCCGGGTCGTTGTAGGAGAGGCCAGGGACGCCGAGGCAGAAATTGCCCTGCTCGGTATCGCGGGGCATCAGGCTGACATGCGGGCCACGGTGAGGTATCGGCAGCGGCGGGATGGCCGCCCGGTGGCCGGGCCGCAGACCGGCAAAGGCTCGGCCCACGCTTGCGACAACCTGCGCGGCGGTGATCTTACCGGCCACCGAGATCACCGTTGTACTCAGGTTGTAGTGCCGATGGAAGAAGCCGGTCAGGTCGGATCGGCTGATCGCACCTACCGTCTCCATGCTCCCGGCAATATCACGGCCAAGCGGCTCTGCGCCCCACATCGCCTGCTGAAGCAGTTCATGAACCCAGTCTCCCGGTGAGTCTTGTAGGCCACGGATCTCCTCAATGATCACCCGCCGCTCCTTCTCTAGCTCACGCAGGTCGAAGGTCGGGCAGATCAGCATCTCGGCAAGCACCTCCACCGCACGGTCGAAGTGGGCGGTAGAGACCTTGGCCCAATAAACGGTAGACTCATATGAGGTAGAGGCATTCAGAATGCCGCCGACACCCTCAACCGCTGCCGAGATCTGGCGGGCCGTCGGGAAGCGACTCGTGCCCTTAAAGCACATATGCTCGATGAAATGGGCCGCCCCGCCGTGGGCATCAGGCTCATGACGAGCGCCTGCGCCAACGAAGCAGCCAATAGACACCGAGTAGGTGTGTGGCAGTTCCTCAACAAGGATCCGCAGCCCTGATGACATCGTGATCAGCTCTGGCATAGGCTCTAAGCATAACATCTTTTCTTTTATGATGATGATTAGGGAGGATTTTTCTCAGGGCTGATGCAAAGTCAGCCTTGGCCCCCTCACCCCCTGCCCCTCTCCTACCGGGGGAGAGGGGAGATTTCTTCATCAGAAAGCGATCTACTCCCCCGGTAGGAGAGGGGCAGGGGGTGAGGGTTGTACGTCGAAATCGTTATCTGAAAAGTATTGGAGCTATTCCCACAGCTTCTACCCCCGCGCCTCCAGCCAGACAAACTGGTAGGGCACCAGAGAGAGCATATCATCGGCACTCACGTTCAGGCCCGCGATCAGATCCGCAAAATGGTAGCCCATGCCGTAGAGTCGCAGGCGGTTGGCGCTAAGGCTCTGAGGGAACTCGCTGAAGTTGGCGACGAGCAGCAAGCGTTGCCCGGCATGATGGCGAATATAGCCGAGCAGGTGCGGATTTCCCGTATCAACCATTGACAGTTCGCCGCCGGCGAGGGCGGGCAGTTCTTTGCGCAGCGCGATCAGTCGCTGTAGCTCACTCAAGATGTAGCCCTGGGGATGCGTGACATCGTGCCATGGCTCCTGCTCGCCCCAGCGGAAGGGTACCCGATGCACCCAGCGGCTATCCTCCGCCTTTGCCGGTGTGTTCACATACCCGTAATCGTTGAGGGTAGCCACTTCATCACCACTGTAGAGCAGTGGGATGCCGCCGACACTGAGGATGATGCTGTGCAGCAATAGGATGCGCCTGATCGCCAGATCAATCAGGGGCGGATTATGTTCCTGAATGCCCTGCTCAAGACCCGCCAACGACGCCAATGTGCCCGAAACACGAGTGTCGCTCGTCTCAAGGTTAGGCTGGAAAGGCACGCCACGGGCGAAGGAGCCAGCGAACTCGCCCGTATAAAAGGCGTTGAGGAAGTTCCGGTGCCCAACGGGATCAATTCCCACATAGCGCGCATCGTCGTCGTCAAATGTCCAGTCAATATCATTATGAGAGCGCAGGTAGTTCACCCAGGCGCAGCCATCGGCGATCTTCCCACGGGTGCGCAGGGTATGGGATAGCAGCAGCACCTTGCGCGTCGCCAGAGCCTCCCAGCAGAGGGACATCAGCATCGGGTTGTACGAGAACCGGCTCTCACCCATGCTGATGTACGTCGCCACCTTATCGGGGTGAACAATCTCCTCGGATATGAAGGACAGGGAGGGAGCGGCGACCCGAGCCAGAGCGTTGTACGCCTGGATCACCAGATGTGCCTGGGGCTGGTTCTCACAGTCGGTGCCCATACACTTCCAGATAGAGGTCACCGCATCAAGACGCAGCACCTCGACACCCATATTTGCCAGGAAGAGCATTTCTGCCGCCATCGCCCGGAAGACCTCTGGGTTGCGGTAGTTCAGATCCCACTCGAAGCTGTTGAAGGTCGTCCAGATCCAGCGACGCATGCGCTCGTCCCAGGTAAAGCTGCCCCGGCGCACGCTGGGGTAGTTCTCGCATAGGGTGGCATCATACTGGTCAGGCAGGGTACGGTCGGGGAAGATATAGTAAAACTCCTCGTAATCACGCTCACCGGCGCGGGCACGCTTGGCCCACTCGTGCGCGTCGGAGGTATGGTTGAGAATAAAGTCTGTCACCAGGCTCATCCCATCCGCACGCAGGATGGACGCCAGTTCAGTGAGTTCCTTCATCGTGCCAATGGTCGGGTTCACCGTGCGGTAGCTGCTCACCGCGTAGCCGCCATCATTATGCACAGCGGGCGTATCGAAGATCGGCATCAGGTGCAGGTAGGTGACGCCGAGTTGCTTGAGGTAGGGCAGACGTTGGCGCACACCCGCCAGCGTGCCAGCGAACAGATCTACATAGAGTACCGCACCGATCATGCGCTGCGAGTGGAACCACTCGGGATCCTTCTCGCGACGCTCGTCTAGGTCGCGCAGCGATTGCGGGCGGGCGAACCAGGAGCGCGCCGCCAGCGCCAGGATCTGCTCAAGGTGGTAGAAAAAGTCGTACTCTGTCCCATAGAGCTGAATCAGTAGGCCAAAGAGCCGCCCCCACTCACGGGTAAGCCGGGCCTCAAAGGTTCGCCATGCCCCCGGATCGGCGTCAGCAGCGTCGTTAAAGGTGCTGCGCACACGCGGCAGCAGCCGGGCCATGCCACGCTTGGCCCGCTCGCGAATCCAGTCAGTGTCGCTCATATTTCCCCAATAGGAAGGAAGAAAAATCGGTTCCCCCATTATAGCCGCAAAAACATGATGGGTCGGTAGTGAGACAGGGCTGATGCAAAGTCAGTGAACCCCCTCTCCCCCTGCCCCCTCTCCCACA
>JBAXMH010000096.1:0-16184 GCA_037134395.1 Chloroflexales bacterium | reverse complement strand
ATCGGGAACTCGCGTCGTAGGGCGACCACGTCGAATGAAGAGAGTTTAGTCATAATTCCGTAGGGGCGCATCGCGATGCGCCCCTACCCTCATCAGGGGCGCATCGCGATGCGCCCCTGCCCTCATCTTGGAGGCTTAAATCTTCGACTCAATAATCCCCGTCAGCTCGTCGCGCAGTGCCTCGACCGGGATGCGATCCAGGGCAGGCTCGAAGAAGCCCATCACGATCATCCGTCTGGCATCGTCGCGCTTAATCCCACGCGCCTGCATGTAGAAGAGCTGGGTGTCATCCACGTCGCCGCTGGTTGAGGCGTGGCCACCCTTGAGGACATCGTTGGTGTCAATCTTTAGGCCAGGGATTGAGTCGTTGCGGGCCTTGGGGCTGAGGTGCAGGGCGTGTTCCTCCAGCCGTGTGCTGGTCGCCTTCGACTCGTGTTCAATCTTGATCATGCCGTCGAAGACGCTGTAGGCACTATCGTTCACCACGGTCTTGAACTGCATGAAGCTCTCGGCGTTATAGCCGACGTGGCGCAGCCAGGGCGCGATGACCAAGTTCTGCGTACCGTTGCCGAAGGTGGCTCCCAGCCAGTGAATCTGCGAGCCGTTGCCTTCCAGGCGGGCCTCGGCCTCGACATGCTGCACCTGACCACCCAGCGAGATCGTTGTCCACTCCACCGAGGCGTCTCGCCCGAGAATAACCTTTTGCCCGCCGATATGGTAGACGCCCGCGCCCCAGTGCTGCACGCTGGAGAAGCGCATGCTGCTGCCAGGGCCAGCCAGGATCTCCGTGACCGGCCCGGCCAGGGCGGCGGCGGCATGGTTATGCGAGGTGAACTCCTCGATCAGCGTCACGCTAGCGTTATCCTCCAGGATCACCAGGGTGCGCGGGAAGATCGCCTGGTTCGCGTCGGCCAGGGTGTAGCAGACCCGCAGCGGCATGTCAATCGCCACGCCCTTGGGCACATATAGGAACGCGCCGTCCTGCCAGAGTGCCGCCCGCAGGGCGCTGAACTTGTGATCCAGCGGCGCGACCGCCGTGTCCATCTTCGCCTTGATCAGCGCCTCGTGGCTGCGCAGGGCGGCGGCCATGGTCGTGAAGATCACGCCGCTCCCAGCCAGTTCGGCATCCCACTGAATGGCTGTACCCTGGGGAGCCTGCGTCGGCACCAGTGCCTCGGGGTTCAGACCGGACAAGTTGGTGCGTCGCCACTCGGGCGGGACAGCCTGGGCGAAGAAGGCCCACGCCTCGCGACGGCGCTCGGTGAGCCAGTCTGGCTCGCCCGCCGCAACCGACAGGGCGACGATCTGCTCGGCGGTGATATCTTTCAGGGTGAGGTTTGTCATATGGTATATCCACACACGCACGGCGTAGGGGCGCGTCGCGACGCGCCCCTACATTACGCCGCGCCGGTCAGCTCCTCGCGGAGCCAATCGTAGCCCTTCTCCTCCAGTTCCAGCGCCAATTCTGGCCCGCCCTCGCGCACAATCCGCCCGTCCATCATCACCGAGACAAACTGCGGCTTGATGTAGTCGAGCAGGCGCTGGTAGTGGGTGATCACCAGGGCACCCATTTGCGGGCCAGCCAGCCGGTTTACGCCGCCAGCTACGATCCGCAGGGCGTCAATGTCCAGGCCCGAGTCGGTCTCGTCCATCACCGCCATCGTCGGGGCCAGCATCGTCATCTGGAGGATTTCGAGGCGCTTCTTCTCACCGCCACTGAAACCCTCGTTCAGGTAACGTCGGGCGAAGCCCTCGTCCATCTCCAGAGCGGCCATGCCCTCGCGCAACTGCTTGCGGAACTGCGCCACCGGGATCGAGGTCGTCTTCGGATCTTTGCCCGCCTCGGCGCGATGCGCGTTGATCGCCGCCCGCAAGAAGTTCGCCACTGTTACGCCAGGAACCGCCACCGGGTACTGGAAAGCCAGGAAGAGACCGAGCTTGCTGCGCTCATCAATATCCAACTCCAGCACATTCTGGCCCTTGTACCAGATCTCGCCGCCCGTGACTGTATAGCTGGGGTGGCCAGCGATCACATGGGCCAGGGTGCTCTTACCGCCGCCGTTCGGCCCCATAATCGCGTGGACGCTGCCGTGCTGGACGGTCAGATTCACACCCTTGAGGATCTCTTTGTCCTCAATCTTCGCCTGAAGATCCGTGATGATCAGATCGTTGCTCATGTGTTCCTCACATCTGAAGCGGGATGATCACCCGCCCATCGGGCGTCTCTTTCTCGTGAACCGTGAAGTTGCAGCTATGGGCACCCTCGCGGATGCTGTTTTGCAGATCCAGCTTCTCGCCAAGTACATACTCGATCATCTGGCGTTCCATCGAGCAGACCTGCGGGTGCAGATGGGCCACATCATAGTAGGGGCAGGCGAAGAGCCGAATGCCATCACCCTCAGGGGCAACCTCAGCAGGCACACCACGCTGCTCCAGCAGGCGGCGCAACTCACTCAGGCGCACCGGCACATCTGTACCCCTCATCCGATCCGAGTACTCAACGGCTAGGCGTTGGCTGACCCGGTCGAGGATCACCTCAACCTTATCCACCCCTTCAAGTGCGATCAGTTCTCGCAGCAACTGCGAGATCAGTCGGTCATACTGCTTGGGGAAGAGACTCTGCGCCTTCTCACTCAAGCCATACACCAATCGCGGCCGTCCAGGGCCACGGCGCTCGGCGTGCGCCACCACTAGGCCATCGGCCTGCAAGTGTACCAAGTGTTCGCGCACCGCCGTTGCGCTTACATCGAGCAGCGCCGCGAAGTCCTTGATCGCGCCTTCGCCGTGCCGCTGAAGATACTCGATAATCTTGCCTGCCCCGCTCTCGGGGGTAAATCCCATATTTGTCATCATTGACCTCCTGCAAACTACCGGTAGTCTACCAGCGATTATTGGTATTGTCAATAAAATAAGGGAAAACCTCTTTTATTAAAAAAAGGACGTGGAGAGAATACTCCCCCACATCCTTCCAAAGGCTCGCCCCGGCCCTATTTGGGTATTCGTGATCTATTCTGTGGATACCGCATGCTCAGCAACCACACGGTTGCGCCCAGCTTCTTTCGCCCGGTACAGCGCCCGATCAGTGCGTTCCAAAAGCGTGTCTATCGTGTCGTCCGCACTGATTAAACCGGCGACTCCTGAACTGATGGTCATGGAAACCGATCTGTCGCTCAAGGTAAATGGCTGTGATCCCAGCGCAAGGCAGATGCGATTCATCACCTCATACGCATGATCACAGGTTGTTTCGGGAAAAAGCAACACAAACTCATCGCCACCCAAGCGCGCAAACACATCAATCTGGCGGATATTGTTCTGACAGAGATGAGTCCATGCCAATAACGCCTGATCTCCTACTGCATGGCCATATGTGTCGTTAATGTGCTTGAAATGATCAATGTCAATCAAGGTCAGCGCTAATGGGCGGTTGAGCCGCAGTGTACGTTGAATTTCGTTCTGTGCCAACTCCAGAAAATGCCGCCGGTTGGTGATCCCGGTCAACTCATCCGTCGTTGCTCGTTTTTCCAACTCTGTGCTCAGGCGCTGGTTGACCAATATAATCAGACCGAATGTCCATAGCGTGGTGATGATCAAAGCTATCAGGTACAGTGCGGTTTCCGTCGGCGTTGAGCGGAATGCGCCATCAACCGAAACACCGAAGCGCAACGTCTCTAGCGTACGAATGCCGTAAAAAATGGCATTGGACAGAGACATCACTATCAGGAAATAAATCGGAACTGAGAGCGAGCGAATCCTGTAGATGAAGAGACTCCGAGCAAGGAGAAGCGACATCGCGGCCACCACAACCGAGACTATCAAGCGCCGGATCTCAATACGATCATCAATGACCGTGAAGTAGATTGCGATGAAGGTGATCAGCACACAAAACACAATCAGCCGTTCGCGTGGTTCTCGTTGTCCGAAGAAGCGTAGCACGCCGACGTACAGCAAGGCCATACCGGAGGCGACCATGGCGACGCTTGCGATCATGGCGATCTGCCCAATGATCGGGATTTTCCACAGAATAGCGACACCAAACCCCAGCGACAGGGCCGCGCTGCCCGCTGCCCACCACCCCAGCCCGGCATAGGTCTTAGTGAGTCGGTATTGGATAAACAGGACAACCATCTGCACGATGCTCATGAGGCTCTGGACAATCGCAAGGGTGTAGAGGTCAATATTCACCATGTCGGCCCCTTGGGGATCGTTGTGGAATTTCCCGCTGCTAGGAATTTTGATACATTTGTGATAGCACGTTTGGAGTGAGCATTCTACCATGATCCTGGGAGCAACTCCCGCTAATGGATACGGGTGGTACGTTACGATGAGACACAAACAGGCGCGAAGGCATTGCCTTCGCGCCTGTTTGTGTCTCCCCAGATCTTTTACCGCCCGTCTGGACGCTTGGGTGGCAGAATTCGCGGCCCGCGAGAGCCGAACAGCCCAGAGGAAGCCGAACTCTCGGCGGCGTTTCCACGCTCGCTGCTCAAGCTCACGCTCGGCGGCTGTGGCCCGTCACCTGCGCCCACGTTCACCCGGCCCACCTCGGCCTGCCGTAGCTCCTCGGCCTGCCGCAGCAACTCCGGTGCGGCCTCGTAGTAGAAGTGTAGCGCCTGACCGTGCTTGTCCACCCCTGTGTAGACGACCAGGACCTTGCTGCCTATCGGCACCCCGCCCGACGAGAGCAGATCCGCCAGTGGCGCATCCAGATCCTTCAGCAGGCGCTGGCGCAGGGGGCGTGCACCAAACCGCGAGTCGAAGCCCTTATCGAGCAGATACTCCTTGGCCTCGGGGCTCACCTCAATCCGAATACCGTGGCGCAAGTACTGCTCATTGCTCTCCATCAGCATATGATCGAGTACCTGGCGCAGCACCTCGCTGGAGAGCGGGCGGAAGGCAACGATCTCATCGAGCCGGTTGATCCACTCGGGCTGGAAGACCTTCTGGAGCGCATCAAAACCGATCTGGTAGATCTGCTGGCCGGTGGCCTCGACATCCTGATGCGGAGTACGAAAGCCGATTGTACGCCGATCCAGGTAGTCTACCATCTCCTTTGCGCCAACATTGGTGGTAAAGACCACGATGCTGTTCTGGAAACTCACCCGCCGACCGCCGTTGAGCAGCAGAATCTCGCCATCCTCCATCACCTGGAGCAGCAGGTTCCACAGTTCGGGTTGACCCTTTTCGATCTCATCGAACAGGATCACGCTGTTCTCCTGCTCAATAATATCAGGGTTGAGCAGCGGCTTCTGGTCGCGACCAACATAGGATGGCGGCGCACCAACCAGGGCGCTCACCTCGTGGCCCTGGCTAAACAGCGAGCAGTCAATCTTCAGGAATGCCTCGCCATCAGGGCGAACCAACTGAGCGAGCGCACGGGCGGTAGCTGTCTTACCAACACCTGTCGGGCCGAGAAAGAGGAGCGTGGCCCGTGGACGGCGCGGGTTCCCCGCTGAGAAGCCGAACCGTGCGCGGTTCAGCACACGGATCACGCTCTCAATTGCCCGCTCCTGGCCGAAGATCTGCTCACGGATCTTATGTTCAACCACATCAAGCGGGTTTTTGTCACCGCGCTGTGCAAGCGACATCCCACGTGTATTGTAGATCATACCTGCCCCTTCCGGCTATCAGCGCTAAAAAAGGACGAACCATTGATGTGATCGCGAATCCGGCGGGATCATCTACCGCAGGCGCGTCACCGCTGTCACAAGGGTCGCAATAGCAAAGATGATCAGGCCAAGACTGAAGAAGAAGAGAACCACGGGTGCAGCCGCCAGCCCATAACAGAGGCCAACGACGATCTGAACTGATCGCCCACGCTTACGGTTGACTCGCTCCAACAACCGCACGAGCAACTCGCCCGCCATCGGGCCAAAAATAAGTGCGAGGTACAGGCCAAAGTATCCGATCATCCCCAGTGCAAACCCGGCCACAACGCTGGAAAAAAGACCATAGACGAGGGCGACCACCGCGCTTAGGGCTAGGCTCCCCGCCGAAACCTGATAGTTCACTGGGCGGCGGGCGCGGGCGCATGCGGGACAGAGTTGGCCTACCGCCGCCATCCGTACACACTCTGCGCAGATCGGTCGGTCGCAACTCGTGCAACGCAGCCCCGTCTCACGCCTAGGGTGATTACAGCAATACAGCGTCCCCGTCTGCGCGGGTGTATCAACAGAAGTACTCGGCACAGGATTGCGCACCTGAACGCCGCCGGGGGCCAGGACTTCGCCTGCCGCGAGGTGCGCCTCAACCTGCGCGAGAATGGCACGGGCCTCACTATTAGCCGGGTCAATGGTCAGGGCGTGGAGCAGATGCTCGCGCTTCTCGCGGTAGGCGCGCACCGTCCCCGTTAAGCCAATCAGCGCATCCACATGCTCAGGGTCAACCTCAAGGGCACGCCGAAAAAACTGGCGTGCGGTGTAAGTATCGCCCGCCATCAGGGCAACGCGACCATCCTGCACCAGCCCAATCGCGTCGCCGACTGTGGGAGACTCTGCCATCAAAAAACCTCCGTGGGTGGCATTATACCGTGCCAGAGGGCGCAGGGCAAAGCATTTTTTGCCTAAGACAAGGTTCGCAGATACTTTACAGTTCTACCCCCCCTAGCCCCCCCGCAAGCGGGGGGAGAACCAATGCGTTGTCCCCCCCGCTTGCGGGGGGGCTAGGGGGGGGAAGTATGCCAAGAGTGTAAAGTAAACTCGGCCCCTCTGAAACCATGTCTAAGCGACCACAATCAGCCCGATCTTTGCCCGCACGCTGGCATTCCCGGAGAGGCGGGCGACTGAAGTCGCGCCTATGGAGCCTACGGCTGGTCGCCCGCCTACGCGGGCGGGTCGGCGTCGGCGCAGGCCGACGCCCAGCCGTAGGCTCTGTAGAGGCGACTTCAGTCGCCTACCAGGCCAGGATCGTATGCACGGCATCAAGTGGAAGATCGGCTATAATGGCGACGGCCATGCCGCGTTGCGGCAGGCCCAATCGTGCATAGCAGGCGTAACGCGCCAGGATATATGAGGGGTGTATGGCTCGCAAGATCGGCATTGACCTGGGCACGGCCAACGTGCTCGTCTATGTGAAAGGCAGAGGGATTGTGCTCTCCGAACCCTCGGTGGTGGCGCTCTCCAAGCGCGATAGCCGGGTGAAGGCGGTGGGAGCCGAAGCCCTGGCGATGCTCGGTCGCGAGCCGGAGAGCATCGAGGTGGTGCGGCCCATGCGCAACGGCGTGATCGCCGACTATGAAGTGACCGAGGCAATGCTGAAGTACTTCATCGCACGGGCGATGGGGCGGTTCCGCCTCTCGAAGCCCGAGGTGATGATCTGCATCCCCGCCGGTGTCACCAGTGTAGAGATGCGTGCGGTGCGCGATGCCGCCCTGGAGGCGGGCGCGTCGAAGGCGTGGCTCATCCGCGAGCCGCTGGCCGCCGCGATTGGGGCAAATATCCCGGTGGCCCAGCCCTCCGGCAACCTGATTATTGACATCGGTGGCGGCACTACCGAGGTGGCGGTGATCTCGCTCAACGATATTGTAGTCAGTACTTCGGTGCGCGTGGGCGGTAATAAGTTTGATGAGGCAATCGCGGCCTATATCAAGCGCAAATACAATGTGCTGATCGGCGAGCGCACCGCCGAGAGCATCAAGATTGAGATTGGCTCGGCCCTGCCCCTGGATCGCCCCCTGACAACCCAAGTACGCGGACGTGATCAGGTAGCGGGCCTGCCGCGCACAATTGAGGTGGACAGCAACGAGATCACCGAGGCCATCCAGGAGCCGCTAGAGGCGATTGTCAACGCGGTGCGCGCCGTCCTCGTGGAGACACCGCCCGAGCTGTCGTCTGACATTATTGACAAGGGCATGGTGATGACAGGTGGTGGCTCAATGTTGCGCCGGATCAATGAACTGCTCACCGAGGTGACGGCGGTGCCATGCTATGTGGCCGATCAGCCTGCATCCTGCGTGGCGATTGGTACGGGCTTGGCCCTGGAGAATATTGATATTCTGCGCGATAGCCTCAGCGGGGATGAGCTGAACTAACATGCCGATAGCCGATAGCCGATAGCCGATAGCCGGGCATCAATGGATGGCTGATACGATACACACAGATAGGTATGTCCCACATGTACTGTAAGAGAGCAGCAGCACGAGTGAGCCTGTCGCTGTAGCGACAGGCTCACTCGTGCTGCTGCGCCCCTGCGAGATCACAATGAAACAGAAACTAAACCCGCCCGCCACCGGACTCGTTTTGGAAATTGGCAGCGGTGACAACCCGAACCCGCGCTCGAACGTGCTGGTTGATCGCTTCCTCGGCGCGGATAACCGCGAGCGCGGCGGTGATCTGGTGGTTGACCGACCTTTTGTGGTCGCTGACGCACACCAGTTGCCCTTTAAGGACGGAGCCTTCGCCTACGCGATCTGCTCACACATTCTTGAGCATATGGACAACCCGACACGGTTCGCCGCCGAACTCCGGCGCACCTGTGCCGCTGGCTATATTCAGAGTCCCTCGGAGATTGCCGAGCGGCTCTTCCACTGGTCGTTCCACCGCTGGTACGTGAACGTGGTGGGCACCACCCTGGTGCTGTACCCTAAGGAGCCAGACGAGCCGTTCGGCGAACTGTTCGATTACCTCTACGAGTACAACCCGGCCTACTACTTCTTCCAGCGCAGCATGCCCGACTTATTCTGGGTTGAGCGCGAGTGGCACGGCGATGATCTGAAGGTGGAGGTACACGAATTCTCGCCCCTGCCTCTGAACGACCCGGCGGCCCTGCGTGCGTTGGTCACACCGCGTCACTCGCCTCTTGAACTTGTTGGCCTTTTCTTCGCTGCTCTGGCCACCCGCACCCTGCGCTCCGATGCCCGTAAGCTGTTGCGGCGCTTTATTGGCAAGAACTACCTTTAGCCTCAATACTTGCCCCCTCACCCCCTGCCCCTCTCCCACCAGGGGAGAGGGGAGATTCTGCACCAGAGTGCGTTCGGCTCCCCCTCTCCCGTTCTGGGAGAGGGGGCTGGGGGGTGAGGGCGGAGCGATTGCCTTTGGCCCTGGGATCCGTTATTCTCCCTGAAGAATCTCAGGAACCAGATTGGCCGGCAGCTTCAGTTGGCCGGGGCCACCATGCTGCTGGAGCAGATCGTGGCGGATCTGCGCCATCTGGATCAGGTGACCACGCTCGTGGTCAACCAGCCAGTTGCCCTGATGGGTGAGGGGGATGGTACCGTAGATGACGTGGTAGCCGGTGCGATGCCACGCCGCCGGAGTGAGTCCGCGCAGCAGGCCGAGCGATTGCTGGCGGCTTGTCTGAAAGGCTTCAAGGATGTCGGCGATCTTCTGGGTGTTATAGCCGGTAGCGCGGGACAGTGTGGGCGGATGGGCGCTAGGCAGGTGCGGATTATCTGTCTCTAGGATGAGCCAGGCCCGCTCACGGAAGACCACATCCATGTCGGTGAGATGGCCCATCAGCTCCTTGAGCGAGTGTCCTGCAACGCGCAGCGAGAGTTGCTCGTTGCTAAGACCGTCAACAATAGCGCGGAGGGTTGCCGGGGTCTGCTCGATCTTCCTGACGATGCTATAGGGGCCAAGGTTGCCCATCGCCTCGGCGGCGCGAAAGGGGATGTAACCCTCGCGCACAGTGCCACATGTGGTGCAGACATCGGGCGGCTCGCCTTCGATCATCTCGCCGCAGTTGCTACAGACGTAGAGATCGCCGATCTCCTCGGCGTTCAGGTCGCGGCCCTCAGCGAGTGCGTGGGATGCACGACTGAGCAGGTCGCGGGAGAGCGGGCTGGTGCCGGTGACGGGGCCAGTGGCCACGGCGTGCGGCTCAAGGCCATCGAGGGCGCGGCTGACGTTCTCGCCCGTGGAGCCAACCTCGCCGAGAGACTGGAAAGCCCGCTCGGCGCGCACGCGCTTCACATAGCTCGATGCCTCGAAAATGCGGGCGATATTGTAGCGGCGCTCGCGGCGAGACTGGAGCGCCCAGACGTGATACGCCGTATAACCAAGGCTCATGCTACAGAGCAGAAGCCGATTTTCGTCCGAATCAATCGTCATGGATGGGTACTCCCCTCCGCATGGCCCTGCTGGTGCTGAACAAGCTCGATCAAGACGCCCTGCGCGCCGGCCTTGGGGTGGACGAACGCCACCAGGGTGTTATGAATACCGGGTCGGGCCTCTTTATCTATGAGCGGCACACCGCGAGCGCGTAAGTCTGCCATTGCGGCGGCAATATCATCAACGCGGTAGGCGATGTGGTGGATTCCTGCCCCCTTCTCACGCAGGAAGCGTGCGAAACTGGCCTCTTCCGAGGTGGGTGCGATCAGCTCCAGCAGAGTGTCGCCCAGACGAGCGACGGCAATATCTGCGTGACGCTCGGGCAGAGAGATCCGCTCCCACTCTTCCATGCCAAACGCTGCGCGGTAGTGAGCGACAGCTGCGTCCACATCCGCGACAACGAACCCGATGTGATCAACATGCGTAAACATAGACTTTTGGCCTCCAGCGATCTGCGTGACGTGCCGCACATTATACCGCGCCTGATGCTCCTTTTGACAGCCCTGCGCAACACGCTACAATGAGCGTCGTAGCAGCACTTATGGGAGCATATGGCAGTACGGCCCGACCAATCAGCGCAGACGCTGTCCGCCTTTGGCGCGGCGGCGCGTGTGCTCCAGGGCGATGATCCGTTGCACCTCCGGCTGCACCGCTTTTTTGATCTGCTCCGCGATATTCTGCACCACCGCGATGCCCGACTTACCTGCTGGCTTCAGTCCGCCAGGCCAGGCAGTACCCGCCAGCAGTATTATTCCGCCGATGCGTGGCCCTACCCCTGGGACGACGGGCTGACTCGCACGGTGGCGCGTGAGGGTGTGATATCCCGGCGTGTGATTGCGCTCGGTGGGGGTGCCCAGCTTCCCGCTGTGCGGGCGGCCTACCTGGGTGCCTCGATTATGTGGGGCGGTCGGCTCTGGGGTGTCTTTGAACTGCGGGCCGATCACGCCGATGGCCTGCGGGCGGCGACGGATGAGTTGATTGGTGGTCTGCTCCCGCAACTGGCAGCGGTCATCGCCCGCGAGGGCGAGTCTCCCTCTGGCCAGCGTGCCAGCGAGCGGGCGGGCGATACCCCGACCGGACTAACATTGCGCGCCCAGGATAAGCAACAGCTTGTCGCGTTGAACGGTAGTCTGGACGAGGCGATTGACCTGCACGCCCTGCTCAGCCTGCTGCTGCGCCGCGCCCTTGAGGTGAGCGGTGCCGAGGCCGGCGCGGTGGCTCTGGTTGATCATGAGCGGGACGAGTTGGTGCTGCATACGTTTGAAGGGTTTGGGGACGAGGCGGGCGCGGGAATGCAAAACGGCCCACGCCAGCGCTGGAGTGTGGAGACGGGCCTGGCGGGCAGGGCTGTCCAGAGCAGGCGTGCCCTGCTGGTGCGTGATGTAACCGTTGAGCCGGGTCTGCACGGGGCAGGTATCGGGCTGCGCGCCGAGCTGGCTGCGCCAATCGTGATTGGCACAGCTACGGCGGCGGTGATCATTCTTAGCAGCCCGCGATCCAACGCCTTCGGCGAGGACGAACTCGCGTTTGTGCAGGCGCTCTGCGCACGGGCGGCGCTGCCGCTCAGCCGCGCCCTGCATTACCAGGAAGCCATCGAGAGTGCGCTCTACCTCGGCCAAGTGTTTAGCAGCCTGCCCACGGGCCTCGCCCTGATTGATATTTATGGCAAGGTGCTGCGCTCAAACCCTGCCTGGGACTCGCTGTGGGGTCTGCACGGTCGCGTTATCCGCGAGAATTTTCATGTCTCGCTCGACCTGATTGAGCATGTGCTGCCGCGTCTGCACGATCCTCTCAAATTGACCCAGTTCTGCGACACGATGCAGCGCTCGCCGGCCAAGGATCTGATCACAACCATCCACCTGACTCACCCGGCCCAAGATCTTGAGGTGCGCTCGGTGCCGACCCGCGACAGCAAGGATCATATCACCGGGCGGCTCTGGGCGGTGAGCGATGTGACCCGCGAGCGGGAATCGGATCGTTTGAAGGGTGAGTTTGTCTCCATTGTTTCGCACGAGCTACGCACGCCGCTCACCTCGATCCTTGGCTATACCGAGCTCCTGCTGAACCGCGATTTCCCGCCGGATGAGCGCCAGCAATTCGTCACCACGGTGTACACCGAGGCCAATCGGCTCTCGCGCCTTGTGGAGGATTTGCTAGAAGTGTCGCGGATCGAGGCCGGTAAGGTAAAGCTGAATCGCTGGGTGATCTCGCTGACGAATGTACTCTATGAGCTGACCACGCAACTGAACACGCAGTTGATGAACCATCGGCTCCTGATTGATGTCACCAGCGAGATTCCGCCGATCTACGCAGACCGCGACAAAGTGAAGCAGATCATTTTTAACCTGCTGACCAACGCAATCAAGTATAGCCCGAGCGGCGGTGAGATCCAGCTCTCCATCCACGAGGCCCGACCAGACGAGTTACCGGCGGGTCATACGGCGGGGCGCTGGGTTCTCGTCTCGGTGCGCGACCAGGGAATCGGCATTGCGGAGGATGATCTGCCACGGATCTGGGAGCGATTTTACCGGGTGGATAACACCAACACCCGGCGGATTGGCGGCACCGGGCTGGGCCTGAGCATCACGCGGGGGCTGGTGGAACTGCACGGCGGCCAGATTGCGGTGGAGAGTGAGCTTGGCCGGGGTAGCCGGTTCTTCTTCACGCTGCCGGTGTCCAACGAGCTGGCAAGAAAATAATAATCATATTATTAAGACTAATTATCGTATGTATTTTACTATTTAAGTACTCATAAGGCATTCTGATGAGCTGCACCTGAAACCTGAAATCTGGCACCCGAAACCTTGTCTGAGAAAGATCACATGCTCCTGATTATCACGCCGAACCCGGCACTTGATCGCACAATGGTGTTCCCCGGCCTGCGTCTGGGAGCGGTGCAGCGCACCGATGATGTGGTGGTTGCCGCCGGGGGTAAGGGGTTGAATGTGGCCCGTGCGGCGTATACCCTCGCTCAGCCGGCTCTGGTTTGTGCGCCGTTAGGCGGACTTACCGGCGAGATGGTGGCCCGCTTGGCCGATGCCGAAGGCATTGCGGGCCGCTGGAGCCGCCAGGGCGCCGAGACGCGCACCTGCATATTGCTGGTAGATCCTGAAGGCGGCGATGCGACGGCGCTGAATGAGTCGGGGCCGGTGTTTACTGCCGACGACTGGGAGTCGTTTCGCGCAACGACCCTGTCCGCCGCATGCGAGTCTCAGCTCTGTTTACTGTCGGGGAGCCTGCCACGCGGGGTGACGCCCGCCGCCCTGGGTGAGTTGCTGGGCCAACTCGGGTCGGCGGGACGGCGGGTGATCGTGGACACAAGCGGGGCGGCGCTGACGGCGGCGCTGGCGGCGCGACCCTATGGCGTGAAGGTTAATGGCGCGGAACTGGGGGTGGCCCTGGGGCGCGGAGAGGTGACGGACATAGCCGATGCTTCGGCGGCCCTAGCCGAACTGCGAGCGCGGGGCGTGGAACTGGCCGCCGTCTCGCTGGGCGCACGCGGGGCGCTGGCCGCCGATGCGACCGGCACCTGGTGGGCGTGTCCGCCGCCGATCAACGTGCTTAGCAGCGTGGGCTGCGGCGATTCGCTGCTGGCCGGGATGTCGGCGGGCCTACTACGCGGGCTGGCCCTGCCTGACGCCCTACGCCTGGGGGTAGCCTGCGGCAGCGCCGACGCACTCACAATTGGCGGTGGGAGGCTGGATCTGGCCGAGGTTGAACGGCTGATGGGGCTGACGCAGGTGGAACGGGCGGGATAGGGATGCAGCAGTGATCTTACTCCGCATCAGGCGGTAGGTCGCGGACGGCGACGATAACCTGCCAGACACTCTGCTCGCCAAAGGGCACGGGGGGCAGGATAGCGTCGCCGAAGATGCTAAGCGGGCGCAGGCCAACCTCGGCAAGCAAGGCGGCGATTTCGGGGAATCCGTAGAGACGGATGCGGTCGCCGGGATGAAGCACATCGAGTCCCTGAGAGGCGTCGAGGTAGCGGTAACCGATGGCGAGGGCAGCGCTGCGCGGATCGAAGCTGGCCTCGCGCAGCACATAGCCCGCCCCGATCTGATACCAGCCTCTGCGGAATTCACGCAGGTATGCCTCGATCTGGTAGGGATTAATGCACTGGAGCAGAAGTCGGCCACCGGGGACGAGGGCGCGGGCCGCCCCGGCGAGTACCTCCTTGTTGGTGGCATCATCGAAGAAGCCGAGGCTACTGTTCATCACCAGCACCGCGTCAAAGCGTGCTTCGTAGGTGAGTTCACGCATATCGCCCTGCACAAACGAGATGCTCAGGCCCAGATCGGTGGCCTGGGCACGGGCATGGGCCAGCACCGGCGCAGCACTATCGAGTCCGATCATAGTGATGCCCCGGCGGGCTAGTTCGATACTATGTCGCCCGCCGCCGCAGGCCAGATCAAGGATCGTCTCAACCCCGCGTAGACTCAGCGCCTGGGCCAAAAAATCCACCTCGCGGCGGGTCAGATCCTCGGCGTAATCACGGTAATGGGCGAACTCGTGGATCTGGAGTAGCTCCTCCCACCAGTCGCGCATCGCTTCGCTCATAACCATGCCTTTCCTCTAAGGAGTCTTCCGCCGGTCAGCCCTCACCCCCCAGCCCCCTCTCCCAGAACGGGAGAGGGGGAACCGAAGGCGTCCTAATGAGGTATCTCCCCTCTCCCCTGGTGGAAGAGGGGCAGGGGGTGAGGGGGTATAGTTGGCGCTAATATTAGGTGGCCGGCCCCTGGCCCCTGGCCCCGCCTCCCTAGGCATCCACCTGCCTGGGCATGATCGGCAGTTCATCCACCCGCAAGCTTGGTGGAAGCGTGCAGACCCAGAGCAAAGATTGGGCGACATCGTCCGTGGTGATCAGTTGGCGGCGAAACGCCTCGGCAGGGTTGAGCGGGTGGATGTCAGCATTGATCAGCCCAGCGTAGACGGTGGTGACAAAGATATTGTGCGGTCGCAGCTCCTGGGCCATGGACTGGGAGAGACCCACGAGGGCAAACTGAGCTGCGCAGAGGGGGCCAATGTTGGCCACGCCCATCTTGCCCACCCGCGAGCCGAGGTTGATGATCGTGCCACTATTCTGGCGCTTCATAGCGGGCACCACGGCCCGCGCCATGTAGAACGCTCCGCTGAGATTCGTATCAATCACACGACGCCATTCGGCGTCGCTAAACGTCTCGATGGCCGAGATCTTCATCATCCCGCCGACGCAGTTGATCAGGATGTCAATCTGGCCAAGCAGGCTGAGTGTCTTCTCGGCCAGGTGCTGCACCTGGGACGAGTCAGTCACATCGGTGGGAATACTGAAACCCTGGCGACCCTCGGCGGCAATCTCGGATACCAGATGTTCAAGGCGATCTCTGCGGCGAGCAGCAGCAACCACAGTGGCCCCCTCGCGGGCAAAGAGGCGCGCTGCCGAGTAACCAACGCCGCTCGACGCCCCAGCAATGATCGCGACCCGTCCTTTGAGCTTCATAGGATTCTCGCTAGGAATGAGCGTCGGAGCCACATGGCGACAGCCGATTATACGGCATGTGCGCTGTGATTGCTTCGGGTCTATACTGATTGTCAGGGCTAGCGCAATCGTTGTGACACGTTGCGCTTTTAATCCTTGTGACATGCTGTGTACGTGTTATAGTTTAGAGAGTCAAAAAGTGTTAACTTATGCGGTCAGGGTTGGCACACTGCCAGATGGATGCTTATGGCGCTCAAGCTGACCCCCCGGCTGATTTTGCTGTTCGCGATCTTTGCCTTGCTGCTGCTCGGTAGCCTTGGCGGGCTCTCCTATGCCCGCGCCCAGGATGCGCTGAAAGACGCCGTGGAAGAGAGGCTGACCTCGACCGCCCTTGAGAAGAGTGCCGCCCTTGAAAACTGGATCGCCGACCGCCAGGACGATCTGCTGAGCCTCAGCCAATCACCTGCAGTCCTTGCCAGCGTTGGTTTATTGCACGGCATCGGTGTCCCTACCACCGCACACGTCAGCCTAGACAATGAACTCCTGGTTCGGGTTAGTGCAGGCCAGCCTTTTCTTCGCCTCTTTGTGATGAACCCTGACACTGGCCATGTCATCGCTTCAACAGTTTCTGCCGATGAGGGCAAGGACTACACGCAGAATCCCTTTTTTATTTTTGGTCGTAA
>JBAXMH010000095.1:0-16187 GCA_037134395.1 Chloroflexales bacterium | reverse complement strand
CCACGCACCTGCACCAAACGAAAGAGCCGCCCCTGACAGTGTCAGGGGCGGCTCTTTCGTTGCGGCCTGGGAGCGCGGGTGTCTCGCCCGCATCCGGAGCGTCTCGCCCGCATCAAAGTCTTGGTCGCGGCTCCCAACTGCTGCGCAGCAGTGGCCAGGCGTTCCAGAGGTATTCTATCCCTGAGATGAGTGTCCAGAAGACGGCTAGTGCCATGGGGATGGGCCAGAGGCTTAGGAGCAGGGTGAGCGCATCGCTTCCGGCTACTATCCCCCCTGCTTCGGCGTTGGCCGCTAAGAGTCGCCAGATCAGCGCAACAACTTGGATGACGAGTTTCTGTTTGCCGAGTTTTCCTGCCGAGATGACGGTTCCCTCTGCGGCGGCAAAAGATCGCAGCCCAGAGATGACGAACTCGCGTACGATGATTACAAACGCAACCCAGCCGGAGATCAGGCCGATCTGAATCATCGGCAGTAGCGCCCCGGTCACGAAGATTTTGTCGCTGATGGTGTCGAGGAAGATTCCCAGAGGCGAGACAACATTGAGCCGACGGGCGATCTTCCCGTCGGCCATATCGCTTATCGCCATAATCAACAGGAGGACAACGGCCCATACGTAGAGATCTGGGCGATGTGTGATGATCAACCAGACGAGGAGCGGGGTGGCGATGATTCGGAAGAGGCCGAGGAGGTTGGGAAGGCTGCGGGCGCTGAATAGCATACCGTCTGTATCCTGTTGTGACACACTGCGCCCCTGCGGCACCACGTGCGGCGGAGGTGCTGAGCCTCCCACCTCGCAGCGATTATAGCACTTTCTGCCTGTCTGGAAGCGGCACAGCGCTTCGTGCCTTCGGGTGAAGAAAAGACCGTGTGGTATAATTCACGAAGACATGTGTAGACCTAAAATCTGGCACCTTCGTCTAAGGCCAATTCTTTTTCAATAACGAATCTGATCATGCGATCATATGGCTATCGTCCTTGAGCAAGTGAATCAGTTACTGTCTGCAGCAGTGCTGATTGTCACATTTTCGCTGCTTACCTACATCGCCCTGCAAAATTGGCGTAATGACATTGCCCGCGCCCTTTGCCTGCTGCTTGCGGGCGTGGTGATCGTCTACGGTGGCGATCTGCTCCTGGCCCGTGCGAGCAGTACGGCGACAATGATCTTCCTCGGTCGAAGTCAGTGGTTCGGCATCACCCTGGTTCCTGCGGCGTATATACACCTCGCAAACGCACTCTTTACGCTCAGCTCGCATCGGGCCAAGGCAGAGCGCATGCGCTGGCTGGTCTGGCTGGCCTATGGCGGGAGCGCGATCTACCTGCTGCTGGTGATGCTGGGCACGGATCTCATTGTGAGCGGCAATATCCCTAGCGGGCCGGTCGCGCAGTTTAGTGCCGGGCCCTTCTTCTGGTCGTATGGCCTCTTCTTTCTGGTTGGGATTGGGATCACGCTTGCCGCAGTGATCGATTCCTGGCGGTACGCCCTGACGCCTGCCCACCGTCGCCGTATGGGCTATCTGGGTGCGACTTTTGCCGCGCCCGGGATTGGTGTGTTTCCGTTTTTGGTGATCGGTGCGCCGAGTACGATTCCTGACACCACGATCTTGATCCTACAAAACATCGCTAGCTTGATCGTGATCATCATGGTCACGGTAATGAGCTATAGTGTGGCCTTTCACGGTGTGCTTTTGCCGGATCGGCTAATCAAGCAGGATTTCATTCGTTGGTGGTTGTATGGCCCGTTTGTTGGGATCATGATCATCCTCTTCATTCAGGCGATGCCAGCCCTTGAGCATGTGTTGGGCTTGCCGCGTGACACCCTGATCACCTTCGGGGTGATGATTATGACCGTGCTGATGCCGATCTTTGTGAGTAAGGTGAAGCCCTACCTTGATGCGCTGGTCTATCTCCAGGATCACGATGAGATTGATTACCTGCGAAACCTGCCGCGTAGCACATTTACCCGCGCCGACCTACGCTCGCTCCTGGAGAATTCGCTTGTGGCGATCTGCGGCGCGCTGCGGGTTGAGACCGGCTTTGTCGTCGCCTCTGGGGACGATGGCTTTACCGTGAAGGCGATCAACGGTATCCGGCGCGATGTAAAACGCTTTGTGGGCGATTTTCCCCTGCCAACCCTGCTGCCTCAACTGGAGCGGTTGCCCTCGCATAGCCCCGATGGTTTGCCGCCCACTGATGCGTTCCTCACATGCGGCGGATTCTGCCTGCTGCCATTGCGCAGCCCGGACGGGCTCTTCCTGGGGGCGCTGGGTGTGGCCTTTCCGCCCGAGCAGTTGCGCCAGGGCAGTTCGCTCTCCCAGAGTGTGCGCCACCTGATCGGTGTACTTGCGCACCAGATAGAACTGGCCCTCTCGACAGTGCAGATGCAACAGATGATCTTCGACGCCCTACGCGGCCTCGGTCCCGAGATGCAATCCCTCCAGCAGCTCTCGTCACGGATTGAGCAGGCCACCTCGGCGGATCTGGAAGCGATAGAAGACGATGTTAATGTGGTGGCTAATCCCGACCTCCCACAGATGGTCAAGGATGCGCTGACTCAGTTCTGGGGCGGGCCGAAGCTCTCCGATAGCCCACTGCTCGGGATGCGTACGGTGCAGCGTATCCTTAATGAGCAGGGTGGTAGCCCGACCAGGGCGCTCCAGGCGGTGCTGCGTCGGGCAATTGATAATCTACGGCCTCACGAGCAGCTCGATCCGTCTGCGCAAGAGTGGCTGCTCTATAACTTGCTGGAGGGTCGTTTTCTCCAGCGCAAGACAGTGCGTGATGTGGCGAATCGTTTGGCAGTGAGTGAGTCGGATTTCTATCGGAAGCAGCGCATTGCGGTTGAGGAAGTTGCGCGGCAACTCACCATGATGGAAGATAGCGAACTATAGCAATCCCCCTAAAGCTGTGCAGGGGAGTCCAGGCTTTAGCCGGCTAAAGCCTGGACTCCCCTTTTTGCCACAGAAGGACACAGAAATATATTTCTGTGTCCTTCTGTGTCTTTCTGTGGCCATGTCGTCCTAGAGCGATGCCACAACCTCGACCCCGTTCTGGGCCATGGTGTGCAGGAACAGGACGTGGTGCAGGTCGCCATCGTGGGCCATGATGCCGAGGCGCTGGGCGAGATCTACCGGGGTGTCGAAGGTGTCCACCGCAGCAGCAGGGACGATCACCCGTCGCGAGAGGTTCAGGGCGTTAGCCTCCAGGCGTAAGTGCATCGCGGCGCTGAACACGCATAAATCGGTGCAGTCACCGATGATAATGAAGGTATCAATCTGCGGGCGTTCGGCCAGCCAGTCGCCGAGGCGCGTGCCGAGATGCGAGCTGAGGGAGTTCTTCTCAATGGTCGTGATCTGGTCGACGAAGGGTAGCTCGGCCAATTCAGATACCGTCTGGCTCTCGGGCGTGCCCACGATACAATGTGGTGGGTAGAAGCCAAACTCCGGTGTCTGCGGATCATGCGTGTCCTGCGTGAGAACAAAGCTGCGTACACCCAGGGCATAGGCGCGGGTGAAGATCGCAACGACGGTCGGGATCAGAGCTGCCACCCGTGGCCCTGCCAGTGGCCCCGCCTTACAAAACCCGTTGATCATATCAATCGAGAAGATCGCCACCCGCTCCGGCGTGTCACCGATGATCGCCGCCAGATCAGGAGCGCGGAGATTCGCGTACCAATTATCGAGGTAGCTCAGGAACGGGCCGACCGTTGTGCTGAGCGTGATGCTGCGGGTCATGGGTGCCTCCGTTACTAATTATTGTTAGTACGACACTAATTATAACAAGCTGAACCAACCCTGTCAAGACCAGGGCTGATGCAAAGTCAGTGAATCCCCTCTCCCCCTGCCCCCTCTCCCACAAGGGGAGAGGGGGTATTTCGCACCAGAAAGAGATCTGGCTCCCCTCCCCCCGCGTGGGGGAGGGGCTGGGGGAGAGGGGGCGGGCGGCAATCTGAGGACTTTGCATCAGCCCTGCTGTCAAGACCCATCCGCAGCAGATAAAGGGATAAAGTATGGTATGCTGCTCACAGATCATGTCTACCTCCCATCTATAGCTGTTCGATTGCGACGTAAGGAGAACAGATCATATGGTTCGCGAGCGTTACACTCGTCAGATCGGCAGCCTGCGTGATGATCTGCTTCGAATGGGCAGTATGGTCGAGCAGGCTCTTTTGCGGGCGATCAACAGCCTTAACACCTGGGACTCGGTGGCGGCAAAGCAGATTATTAACGATGATGTTCAAATTGATCTCGCCTGGCGTGCCCTTGAGGATCGCACCATTCACCTGCTCGCAACCCAGCAGCCGATTGTCGCTAGCGACCTGCGGCTGATCACGGCGGTGACGGCCATCGCCGGAGAGCTTGAGCGGATCGGCGATTACGCCAACATTATCGCTCGGCGCGTGCGTCGGGCCACCCGTCGCCCCTCGCTTGTGACTCCGCCCCCCGCAATTAGGGAGATGGCCAGCCTTACGATTCAGATGGTCAACACAAGCCTGGAGGCATTCTTGCGCCAGGATGTGGCGATTGCCCATAGCCTGACACAGAGCGATGAGCGGGTAGATGATCTGGAGGATCAGCTACGCGCTGAGATTATCGCAATGGCGAAAGCGGATCCTGAGAAGGTTGAGGCGGCCATTGATATGATTGACGTGATCCATGCTCTCGAACGGGCTGCCGATCGCTCCACGAACATTGGCGAGCGGGTGATCTTCCTGGCAACCAGTAATGTTGAGAGTCTGAATTAGCGCATTAGACAAGGTTTCAGGTGCGAGGTTTCAGGTGTCAGGTCGATCACATCAAGATGCCACATTCTGGCCAGAACTGTAAAGTGTCTGCGAGCCATGTCTTGGTCTCCACATAGCCCAACAGCCCGACAGCCCCACAAAAGGGGCTGTCGGGCTGTTGGGCTGTTGGGCTATACCGCAGACAGGTGCGCGTTGGCGGGCTGGAAGCCCGTGCTACGACCTGACACCTGACACCTGAAACCTGACACCTGAAACCTAACACCTGACACCCGTCCGTACCTAGTCAATCCGCGCATACCCCGGCAAAGTCAGGAACTCCACAAACACATCGCTGGTGGTGATCTCATCGAAGAGTTCCGCCGCCTCGGCATATCTCCCCTCAGCGTAGCCGGAGCCAAGGATCTGCTTCACCTTCTCCAACTCCTCGGGCAGCATGGTGCGGAACATCTCCACCGTCACCTTGCGACCATCGGCGAGGACGCCTTTGGGGCTGCGGATCCACTGCCAGATCTGGGCGCGTGAGATTTCAGCCGTTGCCGCATCTTCCATCAGATTGAAAACCGGCACGCAGCCGTTACCGGCCAGCCAGGAGCCAAGATACTGGATGCCGATGTTGATGTTCAGGCGCAGTCCCGCCTCGGTGATCGGCCCCTCAGGCCCGAAGGTGATCAGGTCGGCGGCGCTCACCTGCACGTCTTCGCGAGCGCGATCAATCTGATTCGGCGTCGGCATGTGCTTATCGAACGCCTCTAGCGCAATCGGCACCAGGCCGGGGTGCGCCACCCATGTGCCGTCGTGACCATCGCTGGCCTCGCGCTCTTTGTCGGCGCGCACTTTGGCCAGGGCCGCCTCGTTGGCGACCGCATCGCCCTTGATCGGAATCTGTGCTGCCATACCGCCCATCGCGTGAGCCTTACGGCGGTGACACGTCTTGATTGCCAGCAGCGAGTACGAGCGCATAAAGTGCGTTGTCATCGTCACCAGCGCCCGGTCGGCCAAGACGAAATCGGCGTTGTGGCGAAACTTCTTGATGCAGGAGAAGATGTAATCCCAGCGTCCGCAGTTCAGTCCGGCTGAATGGTCGCGCAGCTCGTAGAGGATCTCGTCCATCTCAAAGGCGGCCAGGATGGTCTCAATCAGCACGGTGGCCTTGATTGTCCCTAGTGGCAGACCCAAGGACTCCTCGGCGGCCACGAAGATCTCATTCCAAAGCCGAGCTTCCAGGTGACTCTCCAGCTTCGGCAGGTAGAAGTAGGGGCCACCCTGAATGCTGAGCGCCTGCCGCGCATTGTGGAACAGATACAGGGCGAAGTCGAAGATTCCACCCGAGACCACCTCGCCATCCACCAGCACGTGCTTCTCGTTGAGGTGCCAGCCACGGGCGCGCACAAAGAGTACCGCCGGATCATCCTTGAGAGCGTACTGCTTGCCCTCAGGCGACGCATAGCTAATCGTACGGGTCAGGGCGTCGCGCAGGTTGATCTGGCCCTGGATCGTATTCTCCCAGGTCGGTGTGTTCGAGTCCTCAAAGTCGGCCATGAACACCTTAGCCCCCGAGTTCAGGGCGTTGATGATCATCTTCCGATCAACCGGGCCGGTGATCTCGGTGCGGCGGTCGTTCAACTGCGCCGGGAAGGGCGCGATTGTCCAGTCACCAGCGCGAACAGCGGCGGTCTCGGGGAGAAAATCGGGCAGCGTACCGGCATCAAGCCGGGCCTGACGTTCCTGGCGACGGGCGAGCAATTCAAGGCGTCGCCCGTTAAAGCGGCGGTGCAGCAAGGCGACGAGCGCGACTGCCTCAGGGGTCAGGATCTCGGCGAAGGCGGGGCTAATCGCCCCGGTAATCGTGACACCAGCGGGCAGATTCAGATCAGTCATTGATCGTATCCTTCTCAGATTAAGGAAGCGAACCTTCTTAATTGTCCCATCACAGGAAATCTGTCACACTGAGCGAAGCGAAGCGTCCCGGCAACGATAATGTGCGCGGGGACGCTTCGCTTCGCTCAGCGTGACATGACGCCGGAATACTTAAAAATCCCCATTTCCCCTAATGAAACTGCTCTGCCTCGGTCGAGCCAGCCAGCGCCGTTGTCGAGCTAGTGCCGCCAGAGATCACCATCGAAACCTCATCGAAGTAGCCGGTGCCAACCTCGCGCTGGTGCTTGGTGGCGGTGTAGCCATCAACCTCAGCGGCGAACTCGGCCTGCTGAAGCTCGGAGTAGGCGGCCATACCGCGATCCTTGTAGCCGTGAGCCAACTGGAACATGCTGAAGTTCAGCGCGTGGAAGCCGGCCAGGGTGACGAACTGGAACTTGTAGCCCATCTCGCCGATGGCGCGCTGGAAGCGGGCGATGTCGGCGTCGCTGAGCTTCTTCTTCCAGTTGAACGAGGGCGAGCAGTTATAGGCCAGCAGCTTGCCGGGGTACTTGGCGTGGATCGCATCAGCGAAGCGCTGGGCTTCCTCCAGGCTCGGCTCAGCCGTCTCGCACCAAACCATATCGGCGTACTGGGCGTAAGAGACGCCACGCGAGATGGCCTGCTCCAGACCCTGGTTCACGTAGTAGAAGCCCTCGGGCGAGCGCTGTCCCGTGAGGAAGGGATGGTCGCGCTCGTCCACATCGCTCGTGATCAGGTTAGCCGCATTGGCATCAGTGCGGGCGATGATTAGGGTGGGCACGCCGAGAACATCGGTGGCGAGGCGCGCCGAAATCAGGTTGCGCACAGCCTGTTGCGTGGGAAGAAGAACCTTGCCGCCCATATGGCCGCACTTCTTCTCAGAGGCCAACTGATCTTCAAAGTGGACACCAGCGGCACCGGCCTCGATCATCGCCTTAGTCATCTCAAAAACATTCAGCGGGCCACCGAAGCCCGCCTCGCCGTCGGCGATGATCGGTGCGTACCAGTAGGTATCGCCCTTGCCCTCGGAGTGCTGAATCTGGTCGGCGCGCTGGAAAGCCTGATTGATCCGCTTGACCACCATCGGCACGCTGTTGGCCGGATAGAGGCTCTGGTCGGGGTACATCTGCCCGGAGAGATTGGCGTCGGCGGCCACCTGCCAGCCCGACAGGTAGATCGCCTTGAGTCCGGCCTTCACCTGCTGCACAGCCTGGTTGCCGGTGAGGGCACCCAGCGTCGGCACAAACGGCTCAGTGTTGAGCAGGTGCCAGAGACGATCCGCGCCCCGGCGGGCCAGAGTCTGCTCGATCAGCACCGACCCGCGCAGACGGTACACATCCTCGGGGCTATAGGGGCGGTCAATCCCATTCCAACGCGGACTATTCCAGCTCTCGGCAATCTGAGCGATCTGCTGCTCGCGAGACATACTAACGTTCCTTTCACGATCTTTTGAGGTACACACAACGATGTGGCAGACCGCACGATCCGGCCAGGAATCAATCAGAGACTCGGAGAGCCGAGGGTCTCCACTGACGTTCGGCTGAAAAAAGAGGCGCTGCCCAGGTATTGCACAGGACGATGCCGGTAGTATATCCGTTAAGAGTTACACGCTAGTTACACGTTGCACAGAATTCTCCTCACTCCCAGGTGCGCTCGTAGTTCACCTTCAGTTTATCGAGGATCGCCTGCTCCAGATCAATATCAAGCAGATAGGCAAGCTGGAAGAGATAGTTCGCCACATCGGCGAGTTCACCGGCGAGGGCGGCGCTATCTTTCGGCGCATCGGCAAACTGGAAGTGTTCCAGGATCTCGGCGGCCTCGACCGCAACGGAGATCGCAATGTTGCGCGGGGTCTGTGGGTAGGTGCTGGTTTCAGCGTACCACCCTTTATCGGTCACAAACGTGTTGATCACGGCGGTGAGTTGCTTAATATCCATCGAGGCTCCTAAATCTAACTCTGCCGCTCCACAACCTGAGCGATCATGTGTGCCATCGCATCCGCCTGGTTCAGCGCCACATCAACGCCCATCACTGGCGTGAACATCCAGGTATGGTGAGGATTGTTGACCCGAGCGACGGTACGCGGCACATTGAAGGCGAATCGTGCCAGGCTGGTGATGACGAGGTTGGTCTCGTCAGCCCCCGTCACAGCGGCAACGACATCTGCGGTGCGTACACCCGCCGACTCCAGCACGAACGGATCGGTACCGTTGCCCAAGATAAAGCCGGTACCCGGCGCGGTACGCTGAACCAGATCTTTGGCAGCCTCACGGGCCTCGATCACAGTGACGCTATGGCCATCAGACTGAAGCAGACCGGCCAGGTAGGAACCTACCAGACCGCCGCCTATAATGAGCATGTGCATACAACCTCCCTTGTGCAAGATTGCAGATTTCAGATTTCAGATTGCAGATATAGCAATCCTCTTGGGGGTGTTGCGGGGAGTCAAGGCTTTAGCCGGATAAGGCCGCCTAAAGGCTCGACTCCTTTTCATAACCAATTTAGAATTGCTATATGCCGCATCTACCCAAACTCTCATGTACCTGCGAACCTTGTCTTACGAGCGCAGCAGCGCGGCGAGACGATCCTTCGCGGCGGCAAGCACCACCAGATAGAGCAGATCTCCCGCTTCGATCATCGTCCCCGGCTGGGGGAGAAACGTCCTGCCGCCCCGGTTGATCGTCACCACCTGTACTTCGCCAAGAGTCGCAAGTGTGCTTACCGGACGACCCACAAGCAACGCGGGTGCGCTCGCGGCCACAATTTCAGCGTCCCCGCCCAGGTTAGCCACCGGCTCCAGCTCCGAGTAGCTCAGCAATTCGGCAATTCGGTTGATGCCCCATGCCGTACTGGAAACTGTCTGGATGCCGAGGCGATGATAGATCTCGGCGGTTCGCGGGTTGTAGACTCGCGCCGTCACCCGTGGAACGTGGAAGACCTGACGGGCCAGCCGGGCCACAACCACGTTCACGTCGTCGCTCGCCGTGACGGCGGCCAAAGCGTCGCTCTGCTCGATCTGCGCGTCGAGCAACACTTGGCGATCAAGAACATCGCCCACAATCATGCGCCCCCGGAAAGTTGGCGCAATCCGGGCGGCGGCCCTGGGATCGGGGTCAACCGCTGTGATCGTGTGGCCGTGCATGCTCAGGTGCTGCATAAGGCCCGCGCCAATACGTCCACAGCCTAAGATGATGATACGCATCACAATCTCCTAACGTGTCAAACCTGTACGACCGCGCTCCCGCGCCCGCAGCACGGCCTTGCGCAGTTCGTCGCCAATCAGCAATGCGGGCGTGCATGCCAGCAGCAGCAGCCACGTCGCCGCCGGGAATGGCGCGGTGCCGAAGACCCACTGCAACCAGGGAAGGTAGACCAGGGCCACGATCAGGAGCAACTCTACGCCAATGCCGAGCCACACCAGCCGATTGGCGAAGAGATCGACCGAGATGATTGAGGCACGCTCAGTGCGCTGGGCAAATAAGTTGCCGATCTGGGTTGCCACAATCGCTGCAAGCGTAACAGTGGTGGCGGTCTGGTAGAGCGGGCCATCGCCCGGTAGGTCAATCCACTGGCCGGCGTAGCCGTTGGCCCAGTAGTAGGCGTAGAAGGCCAGCATTGACAGGACGCCCTGGATCATGCCGAGGAAGAGCAGAGCGCGGATCAACAGCCCGCCGTTAATGATGTGATCTGTCCTACGGCGTGGTGGCCGGTTCATCAATCCTGCCTCGGCGGGCTCGGCACCAAGGGCGAGGGCGGGGATCATATCGGTGCCCAGATCAATGGCCAGTACCTGCATCACCGTGAGCGCCAGCGGAATTCGCCCGCCGCTCAGGGCGAAGAAGACAAACGGGATGGCCTCGGGGACGTTGCTCGTAAAGATGTAGGTGACGAACTTGCGGATGTTCGCGTAGACGGCGCGGCCTTCCTCAATCGCATGGACAATCGTGGCGAAATTGTCGTCGGTCAGGATCATATCGGCGGATTCGCGGGCGACATCCGTACCTGAGAGGCCCATAGCCACACCGATATCGGCCTGCTTGAGCGCCGGTGCATCATTCACCCCATCGCCCGTGACGGCCACAACTTTATCGAGCCGCTGGAGCGCCGTAACGATACGTAACTTCTGTTCGGGGGCCGCCCGTGCGAAGATCACTTCCTGCGTCAGTGCTGCCTCAAGCGCCGCCTCATCGAGAGTCTCAAGCTCAGTGCCACTGATCAGGCGCGGGCTGCGACTTTCCACGATCTTCAGCCGCCGCGCAATACTCTCGGCGGTGAGTCCGTCGTCGCCCGTAATCATAATGATGCGGATACCGGCACGATGGCACTGCGTAACCGCCGTTTCCACCTCGGGCCGGGGCGGATCGTACATAGCTGCGAGGCCCAGGAAGATCAGGTCGTGTTCAACCGCTTCAACGCTGCTGATGTCGCTCCGCTCCGGCAGTTCCCGCATCGCCACACCAAGGACGCGCAGCCCGTCGCTGGCGAAAGAATCCTTCTCCGCGTTGATTGTGGCCCGCAGCGCCTCATCAAGTGGCAGTACCGCACCATTCACGCGCACGCCCACACAGCGCACCAAAATCTCGTTTGGCGCACCCTTCACATAGGCGACCATCGCTTTTGCACGGTGCAGCGTACTCATCAGCTTACGGCGCGACTCGAAGGGGAACTCGTGGATACGTGGGGTTGACATAACCTCCGCCGCGAGATCAAGCCCGCCTTTGCGTGCAGCCACCAAGAGCGCAGCCTCGGTCGGATCTCCCAGAATCGTCCAGCTTGGCCCGTCAGTCGGTGCAATCAACCGCGCATCGTTACACAGAGCCGCAGCACGCAGCAACAGGCTCAGATCGCTGTCTGGCGCAGGATGAATTGGCTGGCCCGCATCCAAAATCGCACCCTCTGGCGTATAACCGCCACCTTGAACCTCAAACCGACGCCCGCCCACCCACATGTGGCGAACCGTCATCGCGTTCTGAGTCAGCGTGCCGGTCTTGTCGGTGCAGATCACCTCCGTGCAGCCAAGAGTTTCTACCGCAGACAGACGTTTGACGAGGGCGTTACGCCGGGCCATGCGCTGTACACCAATAGCCAGAGCCAGAGTGACGGTAGGCAGCAACCCCTCAGGGACAAAGGCGACGATCATGCCCATCGCGAAGATCAGGCTATCGGCAACGTGTACCCCGGCCACACCCACCGAAAGTGCAAAGAAGATAACCCCGACACTGACCGCCATCATTGTGACAACCTGCGTCACCCGACCCAACTCCTGCTGGAGCGGACTAGGCGATTCTGCGATTGTCTCGGTCAGATGCGCGATCATACCGAAGGCGCTATACGCCCCCGTGGCAAAGACAAGCGCCTTGGCAGTGCCCGCGACGATCATCGTACCCGCAAAGACCACATTAGGCAGCGCGGCCCGCTCAACCGTATCCGTCACATACGCCTCACAGCGCTTCGGCACAGGCCGCGACTCGCCCGTGAGGGTAGACTGGTCAACACGCAACTCAGCCGCCTCAACCAACCGACCATCAGCCGCCACCAGATCACCCTCGGCAAGAACAAGCAAGTCACCGGGGACAACCTGCTCGCGGGCGACCTCCTGAACAATACCGTCGCGCAGCACCCGCGCACGGGCCGGGAGGAGCGCCCGCAGCGCGGCGGCGGCGCGCCCAGCCCGATACTCCTGCCAGAAGCTAAACAGCCCATTGATCAGATTGACCGCCCAGATCGCAATGCCGATCTGAGGCATCTGCGCCAGAAAGCCAATCAGCCCACCGGCCCAGAGCAGCAGCGCCATAAGGTGCGTAAAATTTTCAAGGAGAATCCGATATAGCGGCTTGCCGGGTTGAGCCTGAAGCATATTCGGCCCATAGCGACCAAGCCGTGCGGCGGCCTCATCTGCGGAGAGACCGCCCGCACTCGTGCCAAGGGCGGCGTAGGCATCAGCAACCGACATCTGATGCACCTCACCCCAGCTAGTTTGTGAGGTATCCTGTGAAACCGTATGTGTACTCATTGTTACCAGCCTAGATTTAGAGATAGGCATCCATCCTACCGCGCCTATAAGCAGTGGGCGGGAACATAGTTTCACGTATGGTGAACATATCGTACGCAAAGGGCAGGGCTGGCGCAAAGTTAGATCCCGCCCCTCACCCCCTGCCCCTTCTCCCACCAGAGGAGAGGGGGTATCCCGCATCGGAAAGCTGTCCGGCTCCCCTCACCCCGCGTGGGGGAGGGGCTGGGGGTGGGGGATGGTGGCAATCTGAAGACTGTGCATCAGCCCTCACACAAAGGGTGTACTACGCCAGGATGGTACAATACCGAAATAAGGAGATACGCCGACACGATATACAAGGAGGGATCATGCTCAGCATTGACCAGATCATTGGACATATGGAGCGCGAGATCGCGCAGGGGCGACTAGAGGGACGACGCGAGGAGCTACGGCAGATCCAATACGCCGCCGGGATGCTTATGCGCGCCGCTGAGGGATATGGTGACAAAGACAGTGCGCGGCGCTTCCGCCTCGTGGCCTCCCAAGCCGCCAACGTACGGGAAGAGCTAGAAAAATAATGTGGTTCCAGCGGCTACGTCAATTTCGCGGGGTAGAATTTCAACTGCTCGTGACGGTGCTGCTCTTTTTTGCAGCCGGCTACCTGCTGGTCGTCACCGCAACCCAGCAGCGTGACTTTGTCGCCACCGTACCGGGGGTATTAAGCATCCTCTGGCCATCAACCCTACCGCTGCTGCTCTTCATCGGCATCTCAATCGGGTTGAGCGTGCGGAGTCCCGACGCCGATCAGGTGCTGCTGCCACTCGTCGCCCTGCTGGCCGGGCTAAGCCTCATGCTCACAGCGCGGCTCGACCCCAGCCTCAACGCTCTGTACGGCGACACCTACGCCGGTGTGGCGGCCAAGCAATCGCTGTGGGTGACCATTGGCGTCGGCGTACTGGCCGTAATGCTCTTCGTGCCGTGGGACAGGATCTGCATCCGGGCGCTGCGGCTCTCGCTAGTTGACTTCCTTGATCACTACCGCTACATCTGGCTCGTGATCGGCCTGCTCCTGATCTTCGCCACCTTCGTGTTCGGCGTTGACCCGAACGGCAGCGGGGTCAAAGTCTGGTTCAACTTCGGAGCCTTCCTCTTCCAGCCCTCAGAGTTGCTCAAGATCATCCTGGTGATCTTCATGGCCTCGTACCTGAACGAGCATCGCGAGGTGGTGGCCGCAGGGTACAGGTTTGGCCCGCTCACCCTGCCGCCGCTGCCGTACCTCGTGCCAATCATCGGCATGTGGGGCATCGCGATGGCAACCATCGTCTTCCAGCGCGACCTGGGAGCGGCCCTGTTGCTCTTCGGGGTCTTTCTGGCCATGCTCTACACCGCCACCGGGCGAGCGCTCTACGTGCTGGCGGGGATGCTGGCCTTCTCAGTGGGGGCATACATTCTCTACACACAACTGCCCGTCGTGTCACTGCGCGTCGAGATCTGGCTGAATCCGTGGGCGGTCGCCCAGGGCTATGGCTACCAGATCGTGCAGGGGATCTACGCCCTCGCATCGGGCGGAATCTTCGGGGCCGGGCTCGGCATGGGCGTACCAGCCATCGTCCCCGCGATCCACACCGACTTCATCTTCACCGCCGTGGGCGAGGAGATGGGACTCGGCGGCACCCTAGCGGTCTTGATCGCCTACGTGCTGCTGATCTTTCGCGGCTACCACATCGCCCTGGCCATCCCCGGTAGATTTCGCGGCTTCGAGCAACTGCTGGCCATTGGCCTGACCACCATCATTGCCGTGCAGACGATCATCATCATCGGTGGGAATCTGCGGCTCATCCCGCTGACTGGCATCACCCTGCCCTTTATCTCTTACGGTGGATCATCCGTCCTGATCAACTTCCTGATCATCGGCCTGCTCATGCGGATCTCGGCAGCGACGAAGCGGGGGTAGGGATTTGTAGTTGTTGTAGGTGCTGACTTTCGGGTGCAGTGATGAGGACTTTCGGGTGCAATAATCGCTGACTTTCGGGTGCAGTAGCAGTTTTTGGTTGCAGTAGACGCTGACTTTCGGGTGCAGTGAACCCTCGCTCCCGTGAAATCGGGCCGGCGAGGGTTCACTGCACTTTTTGGCTGGCGACCGCGTGAGCGGGCTACTACGGCACCGAGGCGATAAAATCAGGAAAAGGGAGGGGTAGATCGCAGCGGGCTTCCTACGCGGTTTGTAAGGCCACGCAGAGAATCTTGCCATCGAGGTAGATATAGGCGAAATGTGGATCGTGCCGGGACACCCGCGTGGTCACCGGTGTGTCTGTCCAGAAGCGGAGCAGGTCGTCGCGGTAGCGCCGACCTGCGATAGTCACCGCCACATGCTCGTCGATGGTGGCATCGTAGGCGGGGAGCAGCCAGCGGATCGGGGGGAGCATCAGCGCTGGGTCACGGTTATAGCCATCGAGGTGGCGAAAGGCATAGTCCGCATCGTCAGCGGTGGTCCGAGGACCGATCCTGTAGCGTTTCTTCAGATAGGTGTCGAGCATGAGATCGAAGTGCTCAGCGGAAAGGATGCGCCCAGTGAGTGTACGGGCCCAGGCACCCTGGATGTCATCGACGATGGGGTGCTGTGCTGCCGCACCCAGGATAGAAATTCCCAACTCAGCACAACAATTAGCGACATGCTGCAGATTCGCGGCGTTGATACGGAGTTGCCTCGGCGGTGACCAGACAAGCCCTCCGGGTGTGAGCGGCGCTGGCTGTCTCTGCGCGCATAGGGCGTCGTAGAGCGTCGTGGCGATAGATTCCTCAAACGCCTCACCGATTTTCCGCCGATGAAATGCGACGACCTTCCCGAACTGCTCATCGATGATGCAGGTAATCTCCGGTCTTGTTCGCACTGTTCCGCTGCTAACGATCACATCAGGGAGTATATAGCTGAGCTGCCATCGGGCATCCGACTGGACAACCCACGGGCCAACGCGCTCATTGCGTGATGTGCTGAGGTAGCCGCAAATCGCCCAGATCGCCTCCGGTGTGGGAGGGAGTACCTGTGCCTCTTCGGCGAGTTTGCTCAGGATGCGCCATACGACATGATGAGAGCGGAATACTGGCGAGGAAAACAGGCGCTGGGCCTCCTGATACACGGCCAGCGTGACGCCTCGAAACAACTGCTCAGCCCGAGATTGGTCGAGAATGTAAACTTCTTGACCGTACACACCAGCGAGATCGCGGACTCCCAGCATATCCTCGTCAGAGCGTATGGAAAAGCGCGGCATGGTGTTCGCCGCGCTGAAGATCATCGTCTGGCAAGTCTCAACTGACAGTGGACGATTGAGCAATGAAGTGGTGAGAAAAGGATTCATTCCGGCTACTTACCATTCTGCTTCGCCTCATTGCGCTCCTCAGAAAGTGCTTCGTGTGCTCCTTGAGCTACTTTGGGAAGCACCGTAGGCTCAGTATGGAGTCCCGAGAAGCGAATATGCTTGATGGCCTCATCGACGTGTTCCTCAGTAACATGCTGGGCACCTGAGAGCTTCGCAATGCTGCTTGCATTCTGAACTACGC
>JBAXMH010000094.1:0-16618 GCA_037134395.1 Chloroflexales bacterium | reverse complement strand
ACACCTAACACCTGACACCTAACACCTGACACCTAACACCTGACACCTGACACCTGACCCTTTGTCGTAACAAAAACCCGGAGCGTGTCCGAATGGCGAAGGTAGAGATTCACCAGTGGTACCGCCAGTACCGCAAGTTAAAGGCCGAGGCCGCCGATGCGATTTTACTCTTCCGCTTTGGCGATTTCTATGAGACGTTTGATGATGATGCCAAGCTGATCGCCGAGTTGCTCGATGTCACCCTCACCCGCAAGGATTTTGCGGTTGACAAGAGTCTGCCCAAAGATCAGCAGAAGCTCTTTGCGCCGATGGCCGGTATGCCCTACCACGCCGTCGAGCGTTACGTCAATGACCTGGTAGGCCGTGGCTACCGAGTGGCAATTGCCGAGCAGATGAGCGAAACCGAGTCGTCGCGTAGCGATACGCGCCCGAAGTCGGTTTTTGCCGGCGGCATTCAGCAAACGGCTCCCGGCGACTTTGAGCGCAAAATGGTGCATCGCGAGATCGTCCGCGTGATCACCCCCGGCACGGTGGTTGACCCCTCGATGCTGACGACGACGGCCAATAACTATCTGGCTGCCGCAATTGTCGAGGGCGAGCGGATCGGTCTGGCCTACGCCGACCTGAGTACCGGTGAGTTTGCCGCCATTGAGTTCAGCGGTGAGCGGGCCGTTGCCCAACTCCACGGCGAGCTGTCACGCCTTCAGGTGGCCGAGGTTCTTGTCCCCGATGATGTGCGCCTGCGCCTGCCCGAACTGGCTCCCGCCGAGGCCCGTCTCACCCAGGATCTGGCCCCGATGACCAAGGGTGAGCGCGATCTGCTGCTGCCCCACGAGCGCGCCGCCCGCCGTCTTGATCAGGCCAGCGACGCGAGGTGGGCTAAAGGCCACGTGACGGCGTGGCCCGCCTGGCGCTGGGATACTCAGACCGCCCAGGAGACTCTGCTGCGCCAACTGCGCGTCCTCTCTCTGGTGGCCTTTGGCCTGGATGAGCGGCCCCTGGCCACTCGCGCCGCTGGTGCCCTGCTCCAGTACGTCCACCAGACCCAGCGCCACCAGGCGGCCCAACTCAACAGTCTGCGCGTCTATACGACCAGCAGCTTCATGTTCCTCGACCCGCAGACTCGGCGGAATCTGGAACTGCTCGAAAGTACCTCTTCGGGCGCAAAAACGGCCCTCGTGAACATTCTTGATCGCACCCGCACACCGATGGGCGCACGCCTGTTGCGCCGCTGGATCGCCCAGCCCCTGCTTGATCTGGAGCCGCTTCAGGCTCGTCAGGCCGCCGTATCCCGCTGTGTGGACGAGACGCTCATGCGCGCCGAGCTGCGTCAGGCTCTGGGAGAGATAGGCGACATGGAGCGCGCCGTAAACCGCGTGGCCCAAGGCACCAGCGTGGCCACACCACGCGATCTTGTGCAATTACGCACCGCCCTACGCGCCCTGCCCGCCGTAGCAATTGCCGTGGGCGAGGCGCTGGGTGAGTTGGTGCCGGAGGGGTCAGGGGTCAGGGGTCAGGGGTCAGGGGTCGGGGGTCAGGTAGCGGAGGTTGAGCAGGCGGAGGACGAGGACGATCTGTTCGGCGAGGATGCCCCTGTTGGCCTCAGCCCTCAGCCCTCAGCCCTCAGCCCTCAGCTCGACCCCTGCGCCGACATCACCGCTCTGCTAGAGCGTGCCCTGGACGACGACCCGCCCGCCCTGCTGGGGGCATCAAATTACATGCGGGCAGATGAAGAGGGCAGTGATCGCCCGCGCCGGGTGATTCGTCCTGGCTTTGAGCCTCGTATTGACGCCCTGGTGCGGGCCAGTCGCCACGCCCAGGATTACATTGATCGCCTGGAGGGTCGTGAACGCGAGCGCACCGGGATCAAATCACTCAAAGTAGGCTACAACAACGTCTTCGGCTACTATATCGAACTCTCGCGCACCGCCGACGAGAAGCTCATTCCCAAGGACTACCAGCGCAAGCAGACCCTGGTAGGTGCCGAGCGCTACGTCACCGAGGAGCTGAAAGAGTACGAGCAGGTGATTGATCGGGCCAAGCTGCAACTCGTAGAGATGGAGCGCGAAGCGTTCGCCCGCCTCTGCGAAGAGCTGGGCCGTCAGGGCGACCGACTGCGCAGCGTGGCCCGCGTACTGGCCCACCTCGATAGTGTCTCCGCCCTAGCCGATGTCGCCGTGCGCGGGCGCTACGCTCGGCCCACCCTGAACAACAGCACCTGCCTGCATATTGTCGGCGGGCGGCATCCGGTGGTCGAGCAGATGATCCCCGAGGCGTTTGTCGCCAACGATACCCGTATTGATACCGACGAGGCCCAACTGCTGATCATCACCGGGCCGAACATGTCTGGCAAAAGCACCGTGATGCGCCAGGTGGCCCTGATCGTCCTTATGGCCCAGATCGGCTCGTTCGTACCCGCCGAAGAGGCCGAGGTCGGTCTGGTTGATCGGATTTTCACCCGCATTGGCGCACAGGACGACATCGCCACCGGCCAGAGTACCTTTATGGTTGAGATGACCGAGACCGCCGCGCTGCTAGTGCAGAGCAGCCGACGCAGCCTGATCATCTTGGACGAGGTGGGGCGTGGCACGAGTACCTACGACGGCATGGCCATTGCTCGCGCCGTTGTCGAATACATCCACGACGAGCCACGGCTTCAGTGTCGTACGCTCTTCGCCACCCACTACCACGAACTTACCGCCCTAGAGAGCCAACTCCCGCGATTGCGCAACTTTCACATGGCCGCCGTCGAGCAGGGCAACAGCGTTGTTTTCCTGCACGAGCTGCGCACCGGCAGCGCCGACCGCTCCTACGGCATCCACGTCGCCGAACTGGCCGGTATCCCTCAATCGGTGATCAGCCGCGCCAGCGCACTATTGGCCGAGTTGGAGGCGGGGAGACGGGGAGCGGGGGAGCAGGAGGCAGGAGGCAGGAGGCAGGAGACGGGGGAGCAGGAGGCAGGAGGCAGAAGGCAGGAGGCGGGGGAGCAGGAGACGGAAGGCGAGAACATACAGACGCGGGGGGATATTGGTACAAACCCTGTGGAGGACGGCCCTCGTGCCTCCCGCTTCCTGTCTCCTGCCTCCCCCCTGCCCCCTCCCGCCTCCCCCCAACTCTCCCTGTTTGACCTCACACCAAGTCCGGTGGTAGAGTACCTGCGTCGGCTCAACATTAACGAACTAACACCACTGGACGCACTCAACAAGCTCTCTGAGCTTCAGCGGCTGCTGCGCGGGTAGCTCTATATTTGGCCCGTCCCCCAAAAGTACCACCCATCTATGGACTTTTGGGGGACTGTTCTCTGTACCACATGCAAGGTATAGTATGCGCGGGATGGTTTCTCGATAGGCTCTGGGCGAATCAACAAGCTGCAATGGAGGGAAGTAACCTTATGTCAATTGACGACTTTCGCGATCACACCCGGCACATTCTGGATAATCTGCTCAGCGAGACGCCTAAGGCCGACCGCGAGCAGATGCTCGATGCCTACGCCGACCTGATCACGCAGCTCTACGCCCATCATTCGCACCAGATGCTCACTGAGGTGATCGAGGACGCCCGCACCCGACTCGACGCCCGTCTCTCCCCCGATCCGGTACGCCAGACAATTGCCGGTGTGCAGACAACGATCCAGGATCTCTGGAATAGCCTCTGGAAATAGAAGCTGTTTGTGACAGAGATGACGAAAAATTAAGAAACAGCTTAGAGAAATCGTACTCTCGTCTCATATAATTCCAAACTGACGACTTTATACTGCGTGTATCCGCCCTCACCATACAGGTAACAAAACATATGATGCTCTCGATGAATACCCATATCAACACCCGGACGACGCGCATGTTCGCATCCATGATCGTGGCCATCATGCTGATGTTTGCTGGCGACGTGGTCTGGAATATCTCCGGTGACGGCTCGGATGTTACTCAGTCCAGCTACCCAATCACATTCCATCAGGCACTCATTATTGCGGGCGATACCGCACCTCATATGACGGTTGTTGGAACCCCAGATCTGATCAGCTACAAGGGAACCACCGCTTACGCTGTGACCCTGAATACGGGAGCGATCTACGTGGAGGCAACCACTGGACGTATCCTCCTCAACACGGTGTCAACAGCGATGACCGGCGGGCAGAGTCATTAGTACAGCTTTCTGAAGGTTTGTACCAGGTTGTGGATGTGTCCCGCCTATGCGGATTCGGGGGCAGGGGGCAGGAGGCAGGAGCAGGCCCCCCGCCTCCTGCCTCCTGCCCCCTGCCCCCTGCCCCCTGTCTCTCGCTTCCGAACCCTTCCCTACAGCAGCGGCCAGAGCGGCGCAAGAGCCAACTCAGAGGCGCGGGCCAGCCACGAGCGCCGCGCCCACTCCTCGGGCCGAATCTCCACCGCATTGGTCAGATCACACAAGAAGATCGCCTCCATCGCCTCGGCCACCTTAGGACTGAACAACTCCACATTGATCTCGTAGTTCCCAGCTAGGCTGAGCCGATCAATATTTGCTGTTCCCACCATTGACCAGACCGAGTCAACCGTGGCTGCCTTGGCGTGGATCATGGCCCCCTGGTAGCCAAAGATCCGCACGCCACTGCGCAGACAGATGTCGAAGGAATGGCGGGCCAGCCAGTCGGCGATCACGTGGTTGCTCTCCCAGGGAACTAGCACACGCACATCTACCCCACGGCGGGCCGCACGCCTAAGGGCCTGGAGAATGGCCTCATCGGGGATGAAATATGCCTGAGTCATAAAAATGTGCTTTTGGGATTGCTCAATCGCCTCGATGTAGATCGAGCGGATGGGGAAGATCATCTGGCGCGGATCGTTGCGGTAGGCGCGCAGTTCGGACGACCATGAGCGGCGCGGCAGAGCAAGGACCGGCAGATGCGCGTAGCGGTTGGCATTCCAAAAGTCTACAAAGGCGCTGGTGAGGTCGTCTACCTCGGGGCCGACGAGGCGCAGGTGCGTGTCGCGCCAGTGGGTGCGATAGAACTCGCCAATGTTGTAGCCGCCCACAAAGCCAACCTCGCTGTCTACCACCAGGATCTTGCGATGGTCGCGCCCGTAACGCCGGAAGTCGAAGGCGTGCCAGGGGCGACGCCAGGCTCGGTACGGCAGCACATGCAGCTCGGGTGGAAACTGGAAGAAAGAGCGCGGGACAACAATATTGGCGAAGGTGTCGTAGATCAGGTAGACAGACACGCCCGCACGGGCCTTACGGATCAGAGTCTGCTTGAATCGCTCACCGAGTTCGTCGCCCTTCCAGATATACGTCTCCAGATAGATCGTCTCGCGGGCGGACTCAATGGCCGCGAGCATCGCATCAAAGAGTTCGCGTCCCGCGCTGTAAACCTGTACCTCCGTACCGGCAACGATAACGGGCGGGGGGTGGAAGAAGGGGAAGCCCTCGGGGGGGATGCGGCGGCGGCGTATTCGGGACTCGATCAGCAGCACGCTGACGATGAGCAACTGGATGGCGAACACCGTGCCCAGGCTGATCGGGACGATGTGCCAGAACACGAGATCCAATAGCTCATCCTTGAATTATTGTGGGTTGCAGATTGCAGATTGCAGATTAAGACGCGGTTGAAGCGCCCACTACGAACTGTAAACCTGAAACTTAACACCTCAAACCTTGTCTGCAATCTGCAATCTGCAATTTGCAATCACTCGGCCAGTCGCTCGTTGAGCCAGCCCTGGATGAGCAAGAGTCCCTCCATGCTGATGGTATGGCCGATGGGGTACTCCTGGTAGGTGTAGCGCGTGATCACCGGTTCCAGGAAGTCGCGGGTGCGGCGGGCAGTCGTCACGGGGATCACATCATCCTCGGTGCCGTGGATTTGGAGGATGGGGAGATCGGCGGCGGCGACGGGCAGGGGGCCACTCATGCTGTCGGGATCGAGGTAGCCGCTAACCGGGATAATCCCGGCGAGCCGGCCAGGGATATGGGCGGCCAGGGCCAGACTCATAATCGCGCCCTGGCTGAAGCCCAGCACGTAGGTGCGCTGTGGGTTCGTGCCAAGGCGACCGGGCAGATCGGCCACCAGCGCGCTCAGAATATCACGGGCACGGGAGCGGGTGGTTGGGTCGGGAATAAGATTGCCAGGGACGCCGCCGAGGTGGTACCAGGCGAAGCCCATGCCCAAGTCGAGGACCCCGCGTGCGCTAATGATGTGCAGGCGCGGATCGAGGTAGTCGCCGAGATCGAACAGGTCATGCTCATTGCTGCCGTAGCCATGCAGCATGATCAACAGGGGCGGCGGGCCATCGGATGCGGCGCGGGGCTTACGCTCAATAGTGTGTATGGTTGTCATATGATTGTGGATTGTGGATTGCGGATTGCGGATTGCGGATTGACATCAGACGTAATCTGCAATCCACAATCCACAATTTTCAGGGTATCATCAGTTCCTGCCCGACACGCAGGGCGTCACCCTGGGCTGGGGTCATGTCGTTGGCCTTGAGCAGCGCCGGGATTGAGACACCAAATTTTTCAGCGATACTGCGTAGGCTATCGCCGGACTCCACCTTATAGCGGCGAGCGCCCGTGGGCGGCTTTGGCGTGGCAGTGGGCGGCTTTGGCGTGGCGGTGGGCGGCTCTGGCGTAAGCGTGGGCATCTCCGTAGGCGGAGGAGTGCTGGTCGCGGTGGCCGTCACCGATGGGCGCGGAGTAAGAGTAGGCAGTACCACCGGTGGGGTGGCAGGCAGATCATCGGGTGCATCATTGGCGTGGACATCGGCGGGTAGGGCAAAGCTGATGCCAGGGCGGGTGCCAGGCAGCAACAGGCTCACGTCGCCGATTCGCAGCATGCCGACATCACTGCGCGAGAGAATCAGCGCGCTGGTAATGGCAATGCCAAAGAGTATTGCCGCCGCAAAAGCGACACCGCGCACGCCGATGCGCGTACCAAACAGGCGCAAGACTACCGCACTAAGGATTGGCAGCAGCAGGGCCGTGGCTAACAGTAGGTAAACGAGTGGCTCAGGCATAGCGCGGGCATTGTACCATAGGGGCGCAGCAGCGCGGGGCTGCTGCGCCCCTACTAGCGGTCTACCAACGTCGCCACTGTCACTCCGTCGCCACCGTCGCGACCGGCAGCCGAGGCGAACGAGGTGATCAGGGGGTGGTCCTGGAGTACCTCGCGCACCACCTGGCGCAAGGCACCGGTGCCTTTGCCGTGAAGCAGGTTCACCTGGCGCAGCCCAGCAAGGTAGGCGTCGTTCAGATAACGGTCGAGCTTATCGCCAATCTCGCTCGCCCGCCAGCCACGCATGTCGAAGGTCATTGAGACATCGGGGGCGGGCGGCAGACTGATGCTGCGTGCAGCGGAGGTGTAGTCGCGCCGCGTACTCTCGGGGCCAGCCTTTTCACGTTTGAGTTCGCGCAGATCGACGCTCATACGAAAGCCGCCCACCTGCACGGTGGCGGTACTGTCATCCGCGTCAATCGAAACAATCTCGCCCTTTAAGCCTACTGAACGCACCATCACGGTGTCGCCGGGCTGGAGGGGGCGCGGAGCCTGGGAGACGGCGGGGGAATTTGTGCGAACCTTGGCAGCCCTGCTGGCGGCATCCTTCGCCTTCTCGCTGGCATCGGCGAAGCGCTGCTCGGCTTGCTCAAGCCATTGTCGCGAGAGCGATACGCTGCGGAATTCATCACGCAGTCGCTTGAGCTGGCTGCGCACCTCGCGCAGTTCTTCGTCGAGTTCCTGGCGGGCGGCCTCAGCCTCGGCCTCGCGGCGATCCTCAAACTCGTGCAGTTCGGTAGCCATGCGCCCGCGATATTTCTCCGCATCCTCGCGCAACTCCTCGGCGCGGCGAATGGCGGCGGCAGCCGACTCACGCTCCTTATGGATTCCCGCCAGCAGATCCTCAATCTGGGCGTTTTCGCGGGTCACGCTGCTGCGCGCCCGTTCCACCAGGGCCGGGTTGAGGCCGAGGCGCGTGGCGATTGCCAGGGCGTTCGAGCGACCGGGCAATCCGATGCTCAGGCGGTAGGTGGGAGCCAGAGTCTCCACATCAAACTCCACCGAGGCATTCTGCACGCCGGGCGTGTTATAGGCGAACGCCTTCAGCTCGGCGTAGTGCGTGGTGGCCACACCGAAGACCTCCAGGTCAAGCAGCCGCTCGATGATAGCGCGGGCCAGAGCCGCGCCCTCCACCGGGTCGGTTCCTGCGCCTAGCTCATCAAGGAGAACCAGCGCCAGAGGCGGCGCGGCACTCAGCAGGTCGTAGCGGTCAGCCGCCCACACCTCATCGGGGATCGGCTGCTCCTCCAGAGCTTTGAGTACACGGATAATGTTGCTCATATGCGAGGAGAAGGTACTCAGGCTCTGCTCAATGCTCTGCTCATCACCGATGTCGGCGAAGATATGGCCAAAGACCGGCATGCGTGAGGGCGCGCTGGCCGGAATTTGTAGCCCGGATTGGGCCATCAGCGCGAGGAGCCCGGTTGTCTTCAATGCCACCGTCTTGCCGCCCGTATTAGGACCCGTGATTAGCAGCAAGCGGAACTCGCCACCGAGCCAGATCGTCGTCGGCACGACCTTAGCCGGGTCAATCAGCGGGTGGCGGGCCTCCATCAACCGCAGCGGTGGGTCATCAGGCGCAGACGCGCCTGATGACCCACCTTTAAACTCAACAATCTCCGGCTGTACGCAGCGCATAGACAGGGCATAGCGGGCGCAGGCCAGGGCCAGATCAATGGCGGCCAGGGTCTCGACGGCACCAACAATCTGCGGGGCGGCGCTGCCAACGTGGTCGGAGAGAGCGGCCAGGATGCGCTGAACCTCCTCCTCCTCAGCGGACTGAAGCTCGCGCCAGCGGTTGTTCAGCTCAACGGTGGCCATCGGCTCGATATAGAGGGTCGCCCCGCTACTGGACTGATCGTGGACAAGGCCGCGCACATCCTTGCGGTGGCTAGCCTTTACCGGAACGACATAGCGCCCATTGCGCACGGTGATAATCGGCTCCTGAAGGGCACTGGCATAGGTGGACGAGGAGACCAGGTTCTGGAGTTTCTCCTGGAGCCGACTGAAAGCAATGCGGATCTCGCGGCGCAAGCGGGAAAGCTCGGCGCTGGCGCTATCCATGACCGCACCGTCGTCGCCAATCGTGCGCAGGATCTCGTCCTCGATCTGCGGCAAAGCGGGCAGGAATCCAGCCTGCTCAATCAGGCGCGGGAAGCGGACGGAATCCAGGCGTAGCAGGCGCGTGCGCAGGGTGCGGGAGGAGGCGAGGGTTGCGGCGATCTCCAGAAACGTCTGGCCCTCCAGCACCCCGCCACGGGCGGCGTGCTGGGCAGCGCGGCGAACATCACGGGCACCACCGACCGTCACATCAGAATAGTCATCAAGCAGGGTACGCGCCTCGCCGGTGAGAGCTTGGCGCTGCCGGACATCGCTGATCTCGGTGGAGGGCAACAGGGTGAGCGCCAGTTCACGCGAGGCCGAAAAGGCCGTATGGCGAGCCAACTGCGCACGGATCTTCGGAAACTCAAGGGTTTGGAGGGTTTGCTCTGCAATAGTCATAGTCTCAACACATATATGGGAGGGTTATTCACCCTTGGCTTTAGCCGGCTAAAGCCTTGACTCCTCTTCACGGCTCCGAGAGGATTGCCCTATCCATCGGCAGAACGATTAGTGAACCTCAAAGATCAGACGAGCACTCACCGGCAGTATCGGGCTAAGAACATTGTAGACCGTTGGAAGCAGGGTTGTGGAGAAGAGGCGTAGCAGCCGGGATGAGCCCACGGAGCCGCCCAAGTATCTCATAAACGGGAAGTCAATCGCGCTGCCGCCGCGAACGATGATCAGGTTGTAGAGTAGAGCAGCGAAGGTGCCGATAAAAAAAGTACCCAGGAGCATCCCCAGCACCACACCGGCGACATGATCAAAATAGACCAAACTACCAGGCAAGTATGCATAGCGGAAGGTGTAGAGCCCCGCGAGAGACAGTACAACGAATCCGAAGAGAAAGACAAGGGCAAAACCCACATACTGGCCGACATAGCGATGAGCGCCAAAGCTCCGCATCAGCCACTCGCCCATTGTTGTGTAATAGAGGCTCGACAGCACAAGGCTCAGGTAGAGGGCAGAGAGCAGCACCGCGAGTCGGATCATGCCTTGAAAGAAACCAACCGCGAGGCTTGTGATAAAGAGCAAAACAAAGATAAAATCAATAAAATTCACAGGGCCTCCTGTGCGAAAGAGTATCCGACACAATGAAATATATGAACAAAGTATAGCACAGTGAACACATCAGGCTCTGATATTCGTCCAACCTGAGCCTAACGATTCGCGTCAGGATTGCGATAGGCCGGTTTGAGGGCTGGATTGAACGATGTCTATGGTATAATTAAGGTTATCATGCGAGGTTTCAGAAGGCTAGCCTCCGCCTCCCCCACGCCGCAGCCATAGCGAAAAGACTGCCGATGAAGATCCGGGTGCTCACTCGAATTCTGCTCTTTTTGGCCTGTGCCTCCACCCTCCTGTCTGCGACGCCAGCCCGATCACGCGGCGAGATCGATCTTGTCGCCACCCCCGCCTTTGAGGGCAACTACGTCCCCGGCACCTGGCTCCCAATTACCCTCAGCATCACGAACAATGGCCCATCGGTGGTCGCCCAGATCAGCGCCGAGTTGTCGGGTGTGGGCGGGGTGAGCTATGTTCAAGAGCATCAACTGGCGGGCGGTGAAACCCAGCGGATCGTATTCTACGTACCTATGGAGCAGTCGGTTCGTGAACTGCGCTTGTTGGTCACTGCGGGTGATAGCACGCTGGCAGATCAGACTTTACCGGTGCGACCACGGGCCGACGAGCGGATGCTCGGCGTCATCGCCAGCACCGACCCACACCTCGTTCTCCCCCGACGGGAGGATCTTGCCAGTCTGCCCTTCACCACTGTGCAGATCGCCCCGGCAGATCTACCCGACCGGGCTATCGGGCTGGGAAGCCTGGGGCTGCTGCTAATCAACGATATTCCGCCCACCAGCCTTAGCCCGGCGCAGATCATCGCGCTGCGGGCGTGGGTTCACGCAGGGGGACACCTCATCCTCGGCGGCGGTCCGGCGGCGAAGGCCGCTGAATCGTGGCTCCCTGTCGATCTTCGTGCAGCCACCGCTGGCGCGGCGATCCAGCTCGATGATGCACCGCTGAAAGAACTGGCCAGCGCGGTCGGGCCGGGGGCACTGCCCGCCGTCGGCCTCACCCCGCTACCTGGCGGCGTCTCGACTGGTTCGGCCCAGGCTCCGGCCTGGGTAAAAAAACCGCTTGGGAACGGGCAGATCACACAACTCGCCTTTGACCCCGGCCTGCCCGCCATGCGCAATTGGGTGGCGGCACCGAGTTTCTGGGACAAGCTGCTGCGACCCGCGATCATGATCGGCACGCCGCTCGGCATGCAGACGAACACCGATAGTATTCAAGAACAGATCTTGGTCGGTGCCCTGAGCGCCTTGCCCACTGTTGCGCAACCACCCGTTGATGTGTTCTTCCTCATCCTGATCATCTACACGATCGTGATTGGGCCGATCCTGGCCCTTGGCCTGCGTCGAATTGACCGTCAGGCGTGGTCATGGCTCATGGTGCCTACGATAGCGGTCGGTTTTGGGGCACTGCTGTTCTCGCTGGCGATCAACCAGCGCGCCGACTCGCGGGTGATCACGCAAGTCAGCATCGTGAACTACTTGGGCGAGGGGCAAGCCCGCACGCGAACATTTGTCGGAGTCCTCGCCCCACAAGATCAGACTCTCACGGCCAGCCTGAACCCTGGTGCCCTCGCTCGGCCAGTGCGCGGCGCTGGCGGGATCTACGGCACGGTGGAGGGTGTTGGCGGGCCGATCACCCAAGAGAGTGCGAACACCCCGATCCACGTGAGCGCCTGGAGGCTCCAGGGTTTGCTGGCGGAGCAGGTTGTGACGATGGAGCGCATTAATGCCGAGATCGTCCTTGATAAAGACGGTACCCTGCTGAAAGTAGAAAATACCAGCGATCAGCAATTGCGTGACGTGGTCGCCGTCTACGCCGATCATGTGGTGCGGCTGGGCAACATCCAGTCGAAAGAGGAAGCCAGCGCCCGCTGGCCGCCCGCTATCGTCGTTGACAGCCAGAGCAACTCGATCAGCTCGCTTGTCCTCAGCGATGTATCGGTGCCGCTCCAGGCGGGGCAGGCGGCGGATCGGCGTGATCAGGTGCTGCGGGCGATGATCGATTCGGCGGTGGCCCGTGGCCCCTCCAACACCGACCCAGGCCCGCTGGTACTGGCGTGGATGGAGAAATCGCCGCTGGATGTGACGATTGATGCGAAGGGTGCGACACACCAGAGTCAGACCCTGCTAGTCATCCATCCGCATCTGCGCGGCAGTGGCCTGGTTAGCTTGCCAAACGGGTGGTTGCGGGCCGACCCGGTGGCCAGCCAGCGGTCTATCTGCGCTAGTGGCACGGGAGTCGGTATTGATGCCCGGCCCGCCCCGGCCACGATCACGCTGCGCCTGCCGCCCGACCTGTCGCTTCTGCGCGCTGACGCGCTGACGATCAACCTTAGCAGCACGAATACCTGGCCGAACGCCGGTATCACCACCGAGCTGTACGATTGGGAGAAGCGGGCCTGGGTTGCGCAGAGCTTCGATGGGCCGGGTGACCTGAAAGTTGCCTCTCCCGCACCGTATCTTGTGCAGGGGCAGTTGCGGCTACGCCTGAGCGGCCCGATTGAGCGGGCCGGATGTCTCTCCATCAATGCAAAGCTCCAGGGGACGCTGCCATGATCCGTCGCGACGTGCTTGGCCCGGTACTCTTCAAAGAACTGTCCACACACCTGCGAGGCAGTCGGGCCGCCCTGCTGATTACGCTTTACGTTGGTCTGGTGCTGATCGCCGCACGCCTGCTCTACGGCATGGTTGCGGCCCAACTCGACCGTGGCACGCCGCTGCTCAGCGCCCAGATCGGCCAAGTACTCTTTATCGGCGTGAGCCTGGTACTACAGGCGCTGACGATCTTCATGGCCCCGGCTACCACGGTGAACGCGATCAGTCAGGAGTATGAGCGTGGTACATTCGAGCTCATTCTTACCACACCGCTCTCAGCGAGCAGGCTGATCGCCGACAAGCTGATCGCCGCCATTGCCTTTATGCTGCTGCTGCTGCTGGCAGCCGCGCCCGCCATCACCCTGGTGATGCTCTTCGGCGGTGTCGAGATTGGCGATGTGCTGCGGGTTCTCGGCACCATCCTGATCACCGCCGTCGTCGGTTGCGCCTTCGGGCTGTGCTGCTCGGCCATCACCCGGCAAACCTATAGCGCCACACTGCTCTGCTACGCCCTACTGATCAGTCTGATCGGTGGCTCACTCTTCGCGGCCAACGTCTGGTCGCTCATAAACGGCCTGACCGCCGCCCCACCGGCGCTCGTGGCCGCTAACCCGCTCTCGGCGATGGCCACCGCCCTCGCGCCGGTACGCCCGCCCACAACCACGCTCACCGGGGGATTCCGCCCGCTGGTGCTGCTCGGGTTGCTCTCAAACGGGCTGATTGACACCGGAAATGGCCGCATTGCGCCAACCCACCGTGTGACGATGATGATCTATGGGGCGGCGACGATCATCCTTTTCTGGATCACCCTCCAAGTTGTCCGCCCGCGCCGCCGCATCACTCGCGAGGATGGCGTGCTGCTTGCCGTGCTGCTGGGCTACGGGTTGCTCGCTTACCTGCTGCGGGGCTGGTGGATGCCGGGGATTTTCCCGACGGCGTGAGGCTTGATCAGAGAGGTAGGGACATCAATGCCCCGCACGGTAACGATTGCTGCAGTGCAGATGGACGCGAATCCGGCTCCGACGGATTCGCGTCTGGCCCGTGCGCAACGCCTGGTTCAAGATGCGGCCCGCGCCGGTGCCGATCTGGTTGTGCTTCCTGAGCTGTTCAACACGGGCTATACCTACGCGGATACGAACTACACCAATGCCGAGACCCTGGACGGCCCGACCGTCGCGTGGCTGCGCACGACAGCGGCGGCGCTAGGTATCCATCTGGCTGGCACGCTGATGCTGCGCGAGCGGCGTGACATCGTCAACGCCCTGCTACTCTTCGCTCCTGACGGGCGCATGTGGCGCTACGATAAACGTTACCCCTGGGCTTGGGAACGCGGCTATTTCCGTCCGGCGCGGCAGAGCGTAATCGCTCAGACCGACCTTGGGGCGATGGGGATGCTGATCTGCTGGGACAGCGCCCACCGGCACCTGTGGCGTGCGTTTGCCGGTCGGGTGGATCTGGTGCTGATCAGCAGTTGTCCGCCGGATGCTGCGCAGCCCACCTACCACTTCCCGAATGATGTCCATCTGACTTTTGATGATCTCGGCCCGATCTTTGGTCTGATGAAAGGGAGCGCGCAACGGCTCTTCGGCGATATGATCAATGAACAGGCCGCATGGCTGGGCGTCCCTGTCGTCAATACGGTTGGCGCGGGACGGATCACCACAGCTATCCCCAATGGTTTGTCCACATTGCTCTCCTTTCTGCTTCTGGCTCCCGCGCTCGCACGCCACCTGCCCTCTGCCCAACATATGCAGATGAGCTGTGCGATCACCGCAGGTTGTAAGGTGGTGGCAGCAACCGGCGAAGTACTCTCCGAGGTGCCATCCGACGCCGGAGACGCCTTTACGGTCGCTACGGTGAGCCTGCCTGATGCACAACCTCGCCCGCAGACCGCCCAGCCGCGCTCGACCGTTCCCTGGATCAGCTACCTCTCCAGCGATGTCATTGTGCCCTGGTTGTCTATTCCCGTCTATCGTAGCGGAGTCCGCCGCGCATGGGGCGCGCAGATGGCACCGCTGGGGCGCGAGGTGTGGCTAACCATGGCCGGACTCGGCATTCTGGGGCTGGTGGCCCTATGCAGGCGCGGATGTCGCCTCACGACCCCACCGCAATGATCGTCACGCCGCCGCGCTCGTAGATCGTATGGAACCCGGGCCGCCCGATAAACAGATCTGGCTTCAGAACGCCGCCCTTCGCCCCTAGGTAGATATGCGTGATCCGCTCGCTGACGATCAGATCGAGGATGATCTGCTCGTGCCCTGGCGTGTAACCAGCCACACTATCGGATACGGCATTAACGTGGCGGACATAGTCGGGATCGCCGTAGGTGTAAAGAACCGGCGGTGCAGTCGTCCAACGTCCGGCAAGGGGCATGAGCCACCATCCGCCGTCGGCCCCACGGCGGGCAGTGTCAAGCCAGCCGGTGCTGTTCACCAGAAAGCGTGCGTCGGGCGGGGTATTGGCGGCAGCCCACTCAATGGCGGCGCGATCATCTGCAGTTGCCAGGACAGTACTCGGGTTAAGCACATCGCGCTGGGCGAATGCGCCGTACCCGGCCACGCCCAGAGAGACGGCAGCGGCGATCAGTCCGGCGGTGCGCGGCCAGCGCCGCGCCACAGGCAGGGCCGTGGAAAGCAGGGCCGCCCCGCCTCCCGCCAGCACCCCTAGCGGCACGAACAAGCTGATCACCACCACATCACTGGTAATTAGCCAGAGGTAGGGCAGCGCAACGCTGCGCGGATTAAGCAACAGCAGGCTGATCCCGACAAGGATCGCGGGCAGCCGCCGTTGGCGCAGCCCCCAGATCAGCAGCAGCGCACCGGCACCCGGCGTGAGGTAGACGATCAGCCAGGGGTTGCTCTCGATAGCCAGCAGCGTCACCCAGATCAGCATCACCGCCGCCGCGCCCGCCCGTCGGCGCAGCCCGAGCCAGGCTCCCAGCAAGCCCGCACTGATCATCAGTTCGTTTTGGGTTGTCCAGAGCAAGCCATTGTTCAGGGCGTTATAGCTACCGCCACCGGCCAGCCCACCCGCGCTCGCCAGGGCGGGCAGCAGGGCGCGGCGGGCCAGCAGCCAGAGCCACGGCGCGGTGAGGGCCAGCGCAGCGATTCCCGTGGTCAGAACCGGCAGCAACCGCGCCCGCAGCACATGCCTCGGCTGCCCCACGCCCCAAACAATCGCCTGCGCCACAAGCAGGGCCAGGGCGAAGATCAGCACGCGCATGTGAACAAGACTCAGCCCGGCGATCAGCAGGGTTGCCAGCGCCCAGCGCCAGCGCCCCGACCCGCGCAGCGCCTCGCCCCAAGCGATAGCCAGCCCCGGCAGCATCAGCAGGCCGCTGAGCTGAGTATAGCGCCCCCAAGAGACGTAGTAGGCGGGCATGATCGAGATCAGCCCGGCGGCGATGGCCGCGCCCACGGCGGCGGATGGGCGTCGCCACAGATAACCAGCCAGCGCGGCGACCGCCATGCTACAGAGAGCGTTGAGGATCTGCCCTGACAAGATCATCGTATCGGGGAGAGCCAGTCCACTCAGACGCAGTAGAGTGGCCGTAAAAACGTGGTAGCCCCAGTGGTAGGGCAGATCGTCCACCGGCAGGTATGGCCGCAGCGACGTGGGCAGCATTCCGGTCTCAGCGGCGACGCGCACCATCAGGGCGTGGTGAACTGAGTCAACCCACGCCGGGAGGGCCAGCCCTTCCACCTGGGAGATACGTGCCCAGAGGGTGATTGCGAAGATGGCAAGGAGGAGGTAGGGGGACAGGAGGCGGGGGGCGGGAGGCGGGGGGCAGGAGGCGGGGGGCGGGGGGGGGGAGGAAGGAGGCGGG
>JBAXMH010000093.1:0-16759 GCA_037134395.1 Chloroflexales bacterium | reverse complement strand
GCCGATAGCCGATAGCCGATAGCCGATAGCCGATAGCCGATAGCCGATAGCCGAGGGGAGTCAAGGCTTTAGCCGGCTGAAGCCTTGACTTCTCGTTTGCCACAACCGGGATGGGACTGCTACGGATGATGTCCTGGCGAGGGGTAGTTCGCGGTGTGGTACAATCCACGCCGATGGTTCCTGTGGGCGCATGGCCGCTGTGTCGCACGTTTGGTACCGATCGGCACTTGGAGAAGCCATGGATCGTAGCCTGCGACCCCCCGTTGGGCCGGCGCTCACTGTAGATCCGCCGGATTGGGTTAGCCGGCGGTCGCGGCGTATGGCCGCGATTGGATTCATGCTGACAGATCAGGCGCTGATCTTCATTGGCTTCGCCATCGCCTACTGGATGCGCTACCTGGCTGCTTGGCCCGAGCCACTGAATCGGATCGTTGTTGAGGTAGCCACGCAGAACCAGGTCGCCTTCCTCGCCTTTCTGCCGATCTTGTTCCCGATGATGGTGCTGCTGGGTCTGCGCTTTGCGGCGCGGGGGATCTACCGTAGCTCACGACGGATCAGCCTGATTGACCAGATCAGCATCCTGGTGAGCAGCACACTCACCGTTATCGCTACACTGATCGTCTTTGTTTTTCTCTATAAACCCTTCTACTACTCACGACTGATCTTCATCTTCTCTGGCGCGACGATTACTGTGCTGCTCACTTCGTGGCGCATCGCACTCTCTGGCTACCGCCACTGGTGTTGGTCGCGTGGCGTGGCGCAGGAGCGGGTGCTGGTGGTGGGCGGCACCGGGCTTGGCCAGCAGGTGATGAATGGCCTGGCCGCCTCGCCCGGACTCGGCTACACCCTAGTCGGATATCTGGATGACCGGCCAATTGTGGCGAATGGTCGGACCCCACGAGTTTACCGCCATATCGGCCAGATCGAGGATCTAGAGCAGGCTATCGCGGCGCATACGATCCAGCAGGTGATCATCGCCCTCCCCTTCTGGGAACACGGACGTATGCCCGATCTGGTGCAGACATGCCGTGACCTGGGGATAGGCTACCAGGTGGCCCCCGACTTCTATCAGCTCAGCTTCGATCGGGTTGATATGCTCCAACTAAGCGGTGTACCCCTGCTGCGCCCGAAAGAAATTTCGCTAAATGGGACAAACCTGGCAATCAAGCGACTGATTGATGTGGGGACGGTGCTGCTTAGCGTACCAATCACCCTGCCAATGGCCATGCTGATCGCTCTGGCGATCCGGCTGGACTCACGTGGGCCAGCGCTTTTTCGTCAGCAGCGAGTGGGTAAGGACGGGCATCTCTTCACCTGCTATAAGTTCCGCACGATGGTGCCCGACGCCGAGGCGCGTAAGGCGGATCTGCACGCCCTGAATGAAGCCGACGGCCCGCTGTTTAAGATCCGCGACGATCCACGGGTTACGCGGATTGGGGGATTCCTGCGCCGCCGCAGCCTGGACGAGTTGCCGCAGCTCTGGAATGTGCTGCGTGGTGAGATGAGCCTGATCGGCCCGCGCCCGGCTCTGCCCGAGGAGGTGGCGCGCTACGAGCACTGGCAGCACCGTCGCCTTGAGGTGCGCCCCGGCTGCGCGGGACTCAGCCAAGCCCTTGGTCGCAGCGATGTCTCTTTTGATGAGCAGGTGCGCCTTGACCTCTACTACGCCGAGAACTGGTCAATTGGTATGGATCTGCGCATCCTGATTATGATCATCCCGGCGGTGATTGGCGGGCATGGAGCGTACTAGCGTAAGGGCGCAAGAGTGGCGTGGCGTCACTCTTGCGCCCCTATTTTTGGTGATCCCCCTGGCCATGCTGCCGCTGCCCTACGCGGTAGGGACAGCGCTGGCCTGCGCTGTCGTGCTGCTCGCGCTGATTGATCCGATCTGGGCGGTCTATGTGGCAATCTTATCGGTGCCGGTGCAGGAACTGGTGACGCTCCCCGGTGGCATTTCTGTCACTCAGGCGGCATTGCTGCTGGCTGTGGGTACCCTGATCCTGCACACACTCATTGACCCAGAGCGCAGTATACCCTTTGGCCGACTCTTTCTCCCGATGGCCCTGCTGATGCTGGCCCTCTTTGCAGCGACAGTTTTTACGCCCTATAGTCGCACCGACGCCTTGCGCGAGACGTTGCGCTGGTCTACGGTGCCGCTGATCTACCTGCTGACGCTGCGCTCACTGCAGGAGGCAGGGGGCAGGGGGCAGGGGGCAGGAGGCGGGGGGCAGGGGGCAGGAGGCGGGAGGCGGGAGGCGGGAGTCAGATGGAAACTCCTTGGTCTACTAGCCTGTCTGCTACTCGCCCCGGCCACCGATGCGGTGGTGGGACTCGTGCAGTTTTGGTATGGCATCGGGCCACCGAGTTTCGGGATCGGCGGGGGGCATATGCGCTCTTCCGGGACGATTGGACAGCCAAATTCGTTTGCCGGGTATATGAATCAGTCCTGGCCTTTGGCTTTCAGCCTGATGGGAGTCGCGCTGATCTGGCTGTGGCGGGGCGCGCCACGGCGTCTGGGGCTAATCGCCCTTGCCGTAGTGAGTGGTGTGGCTGGGCTGTTGCTGGCGGCCCTGCTCACCAGCTTTTCGCGGGGCGGCTGGGTTGGGGCGATAGGTGGCGCGGTCGCCATGATCCTGGCCGTCATTCCGCTCCTTGCTCCGCGCCTGCGCCGGATCGCCTGGCGCACCGCCGCCCTGACTGTGGGAGGGTTGGCCCTGGTACTGACTCTGGGCAGCGGCGGTTTGCTTCCCGTATCCCTGTCCTCGCGGATGAGCAGTATTACGGCCAACCTGCGCATCTTTGACGTACGCGGAGTGATGATCACGCCCGAGAACTTCGCGGTGGTTGAGCGGATGGCCCACATTCAGGCCGGATGGAACATGCTGGTGCGCCACCCGATTACCGGCGTCGGGCCAGGGAATTTTAGCGCCGCCTTCAATCAGGCTCCCCGCCCCGGTGATGCACCGATCACGGTGCGACCCTGGTATGTCTCACGTGGACACGCGCACAACTACTACCTCAATATGGCCGCTGAGACCGGGGTGATCGGCGCGGCGGCCTATGTCGTGCTGATCGGCGCGGTTGCTCTCCAGGCGGTGCGGGCCATCCGTTCTGCCAGAGGGATGCTCTGGCGTGGTGTCGCAATTGGCTGCGCCGGTGTGGTAGCGGCGGTGGCAGTTCATAATATTTTTGAGAACCTGCACGTGCTGAATATGGGCCTACAGCTCGGCACGATATGGGCGCTGCTGGTGGTGGCTGAAAAGCCTGTACAGTAATGAGTGTATCAGCGAAGCTGATACACTCATTACTGTACAAGTTAAAGAAGGGACGATCTTCCTATGACGTACCTTATTACCGGCGGTGCCGGGTTTGTCGGTAGCCACGTAGTTGATACTTTGCTGCGCCGAGGCGAGCGGGTGGTGTGTCTGGATAATTTTACGAACTACTACGATCCGGCCCGTAAGCGGCGCAATATCGCCTGGGCGACTCAGCAACCTGGCTACACCCTGGTCGAGGCTGACCTACGTGATACCGAGGCGATGGAGGGTGTGTTCGCCACACATCGGCCTACGCGGGTGGCGCATCTGGCGGCGATGCCGGGACCACGCCCGTCCATTGCCAGTCCATCGCTCTACGAAGCGGTAAATGTGGGTGGCAGCGTGCGGGTGCTGGAACTGGCCCGACGCTACGCGGTAGAAGGCTTTGTGATGGCCTCGACCTCGTCGGTATACGGAAAAACCGAGAAACTGCCATTTGAGGAGAGCGACCGCACCGACCAACCGCTCTCGCCATACGCAGCGACCAAGAAGGCCGCTGAGGTGCTGGCGTACACGTTCCATAGCCTATACGGCATCCCGGTGAACGTGGTGCGCTTTTTTACCGTGTACGGGCCGCGTGGACGCCCTGATATGACGCCCTATCTTTTTGTTGATAGAATGGTGCGCGGCGAACCCTTCGTCTTGTTCAACGGCGGTGTCAATTTGTTCCGCGACTACACCTACGTTGACGACATTGTGGCCGGGGTGGTAGCTGCCCTTGATCGCCCGATGGGCTACGAGATCTTCAATCTGGGCAATGCGAACCCGGTAGAAATGCGGCGATTTGTGGGCCTGCTGGAGCAGATCACCGGCCACGTCGCGCAGATCGAGAGTCAGCCCCTCCCGGCCACCGAGCCGCCGATCACCTTCGCCAATACCGAAAAAGCCGCCCGCCTGCTTGGCTTCGCCCCGACGACGGCGGTGGAGGTGGGCCTAGCTCGTTTCTGGGAATGGTATAAGGCTGAGGTGCTGTCGGCGTAGGTAAGATTGTAGATTGTAGATTGCAGATTGCGGATTGCAGATTGGGCATAGAGATTCGTTTCCCTCATCTGCAATCTGCACTCTACAATCGATAGGAACCCACAGAGGATGTTGATGGATGATGCCAAGGGCCAGATGACGACCGAGACGGATGATCCGGTAGGCTCGCCAACCGATGCAGAGGTGGAGAGCGAGGGATTCTCGCTGGGACAGCGATTGCGCAGCCCACGCACTCTGATCTCGTTCGGGCTGGTCTTCGCCATCGTGATCTTCGCCCTACGCGGGCAGAATATTGACGTGGGCCAAACCTGGGAGTATATGCGCGGGGCCAATCCCTGGCTTATGCTCCTGGGCCTGGCCATTTTTTACACCACCTTCCCGCTACGGGCGATACGCTGGCGCATGCTGCTGCGCAACGCACATGTACCGGTTCACGAGGGCCGTAGCAGTTGGGCCACGCTGCCCGCGCTGATGGAGTACCTCTACCTATCGTGGTTTGCCAACTGTATCGTACCGGCCAAGCTGGGCGACGCCTACCGGGCCTACCTGCTCAAGCATAACGGCAAAGTGTCGTTTTCATCGGCCTTCGGCACGATCTTCGCCGAGCGTCTGCTGGATATGATCGGCCTGTTCGGTATGCTGCTGGTCTCAGGATGGCTGACCTTCGGTGCGCGCATGCCCGAGGGTACCCAGATCATCTTTGGCTTCGGGGCGCTGCTGGTGGTCGGTATCCTGGTCGGGTTGGCCGGGATGCGCTGGCTCAGTCCGCTGATTCGGCGGGTGGTGCCGACCCGCCTGCACGATTTCTATAGTCGCTTTGAATATGCCGCCCTGCGCTCGTTTAGCCCGGCCATCCTGCCACGCCTCGTCCTGCTCACCGGCGCGGTCTGGATGCTGGAAGGGGCGCGGCTCTACTTCGTGATCCTGGCGATGGACCAGGAGGGAGTCTCGCTTGGCCTGTCGGCGGTGATCTTCGTGGCCCTAGCCTCGTCACTGCTTACTGCACTGCCGATCACGCCCGGTGGACTGGGCGTGGTGGAGGGTGCGATCACCGTGGTTCTCACCTTCTTTGGCGTTGATAAGCATCTGGGCATCGCTGTCACCCTGCTCGACCGGCTGATCAACTTCTGGAGCATTGTTATCGGGGGGTTTGTGCTGTATCTGGTAAGCAAGCGGAAGTAAGCTTAGCCCCGGCTCTGCTGCGACCACAGCTCAGCCCGGTGTAGCAGCACGTTCGCCCCAATTGCCAGGAGTGACACAGCGACCGCGCCGATGACAATTTTCTCGTGATTGCTGGTGCGTACTCCGTCGAAGAGCAGCATCCCCAGCCCACCCGCGTTGACAAACGCCGCGATGGTGGCAATCCCAATGGTTGAGAGGGTTGCGATGCGCAGTCCCGCCAGCAGCAGCGGCAGGGCCAGCGGCAATTCCACCTGCATCAGACGCTGCCAGCCGTTCATGCCCATGCCGTGCGCAGCCTCGATCACCGCCGGATCAATGCCGACCATCCCAACCACAACGTTGCGCACCAGAACGAGCTGAGCGTAGATCACCAGTGTGACGAGAGCGGGCCAGTAGCCCAGCCGCAGCACGGGAATCAGCAGTACCAGCAGCGAGAGACTGGGGATGGTGTAGAGGAGTCCGAGGAAGCCCAGCACCGGCCCGCGCAGCCATGCGACGCGGGCCAGCAGCACGCCCAAGGGTAGCGCAATCACCACCGAGATGGCCATGGCCGAGCCGGTGAGCCAGAGATGCTGGAGCAGAAGTGTTCCAACATAGGCCCAGTTCGTGCGCAGATAACCCATGAGTCCCCCCGGTCACGCTCCAGATAATAGCAATCCTAAACTGATCATGACAAGGAGTCGAGCCTTTAGGCGGCCTTATCCGGCTAAAGCCTCGACTCCACGCAACAACTCCGAGAGGATTGCTATACGGGCACGTGCCCCTCTAACTCGGCGATAGTACTCGGGAGCATGGCGCGCAGATCGGCAAGGGTGAGTCGGCCAACTTCGCGGCCATCGTCCATCACGGGTAGACTGGATTCTCTAGCGTCCAGCAGTTGGGTTAGTGCGAAACGCAGATCGTCCTGAGGACGCAGCGGCGGCAGATCTGCGAATCTGTCTGCGGTGGGCGTGCGTTCGCGGCTGAGGGCAGAAGCCACCGTCAAGAGGCTCAGGCGACGTAGTACATCGTTGGCGCTGGTCAACTGCTCTACAAAGGGGTTGCATGGCCGGGTCAGGATTGTCAGCGGCGTATCAAACTGCACAATCTGCCCGTGATTCATCACCATCATCCGGTCGGCCAGACGCAGCGCCTCCTCAATGTCGTGGGTGACGAAAAGGATAGTCTTGCGCACCTTGCGCTGGATGTGCAGCAGTTCGTCCTGGAGTCGGGCGCGGGTGATTGCGTCAAGGGCACCAAAGGGTTCGTCCATCAGCATGATCGCCGGATCTGCCGCCAGGGCACGGGCGAGGCCAACGCGCTGCTGCTGGCCCCCCGAGAGCTGGCGCGGATAGCGTTGCCGAAAGTCTTGCGGCAGTCCCACCAAGTCGAGGAGTTCGGTGATACGGGCCTCGATGCGCGGACGTTCCCACCCCAGGAGCCGGGGCACCACGGCGATATTCTGCTCGACTCGGAAGTGCGGGAAGAGGCCGGTTTGCTGGATGGCGTAGCCGATACGTCGCCGTAATTGAGTGACGGGCAGGCTACGTACGTCAATGCCATCAATGAACAACTGGCCGCTCGTCGGCTCATAGAGCCGGTTGATCATCTTGAGGAGAGTGGTTTTCCCACAGCCCGACGGCCCGAGCAGAACGATGAGTTCCCCCGGATCCACCGCAAAACTGACCGCATCAACCGCCGGGCGCGAATCGCTTGAAAATCGTTTGGTTAAGCCCTCGGCGACGATTATGCTCATAGACATGATTTCAGATTGCAGATCCCATGCCGACCTTTCCCCCTCACCCCCTGCCCCTCTCCCCTGGTGGAAGAGGGGAGATTTCTGCACCAGAGCGCGTTCGGCCCTCCCTCTCCCGTTCTGGGAGAGGGGGCTGGGGGGTGAGGGCTGAGCGGTGGTGAATCCCTTATTTGAAAAGTAGTATGCCTCATGGCTCCCGGCTCATGTGTCATGTCAGTGCGCTATGGGCTGACCGACCTCCAGGGGAGCGCGGACAGGCTCGATGGGAGCGATGAGCTGCGAGCGGACGGCGCTGGTGATCACGATACCGGCGGCGGCGACCAGCAGGGTGCCGCTGACATAGGGCGCGACTGGGCCGATCTGATCAAAGATTATACCCGCAAAGAGTGGGCCAAGCACCATCATCAGGCTGTTGAATGCCTGGACACCGCCGAGGACGCTGCCCTGCTCCTGTGGGGCTACGCGCCGCGAGATCAGGCTGGTTAGAGAGGGTGTGGACATACTCGACCCGGCGGCGAGGATGCCCATTGCGGGGAAGAGCATCCAGGCAAATGGCACCACGGCGATCAGGGCGAAGCCGAGGGTCATCATCGCTAGGCCGGTAACGGCCAGGCGAGCCTCGCCGAAGCGGGGTAGCAGCTTGCGGATCAGGAAGCCCTGCATAAACACCGCTGTCAGCCCAATGAAGGCAAAGACAAAGGCGTTCTGGGTGGGACCCAGGCCAAAACGCACATCGCTAAAGACAGCGAAGTTGTTCTGCATTCCGGCGAAAGCGAAGTTCAGCAGTAGTACGCCCGCCAGCAGCGGACGGATGCTAGTCTTGCCGACCACCGCACGCAGCCGACTAACCGGGTTCATTTTGCGGAAGGGGATGCTGATGCGACGCTCAACAGGCAGTGACTCGGGCAGGCGGAAGAATCCGAAGATGACATTGCCGAAAGTGAGTGCGGCGGCGACGAAGGCCGGTGCCGAGAGACTGATCGTGCTGAGCAGCCCGCCAATCGCTGGGCCAAGCATAAAACCTAGGCCGAAGGCCGCGCCGATCAATCCCAGGCCTTTGGCTCGCTCCTCGGGCCGGGTCACATCGGCTATATACGCCTGGGCCGTGCTGATATTCCCGCCGGTGATGCCGTCTAAGATACGAGCGAAAAACAGCACCGCTAGCACCGTACCAATGCCCAGGGGCAGCAGTTGATCGGCGAGGCCAAACACAACATACGAGATACCCGTGCCCGCCAGGCTGATCAACAGCACTGGCCGACGACCAAAGCGATCGGACAGCGCCCCCAGCACCGGCGAGAAGATAAACTGGAACAGCGAAAAACTGGCCGCCAGGGCACCAACCAGCAGAGCGCGGCTGCTGGAGAGCCAGGAGGCGTCGGCCTGCTCGATGATCTTCAGGTAGTAGGGCAGCAGGGGCACCACGATACCCACGCCGAGCAGGTCAATGAAAACGGTGAGAAATATGAAGATCAGGGGAGATCGCTTAATAGATGTCATCGAGTTCTTCCTGGGTATTTCCTGTCAGAATAATTCTTCGTGCTAAATATAACATATTTGCATTACTTTTGTCAACCCATTGCACAGATTCTACGCGCCGTACACGCTATAGCAGTCCTATCCCGGTCGAGAAGGGGAGTCAAGGCTTCAGCCGGCTGAAGCCTTGACTCCCCTTCTCGGCTCCAAGAGGATTGCTATATTTTGGCACCCGCCCTACATCTGTGGCTCTGAGTACGGGCCAGCTTGGCCATCGAGGTTATACGCTCGGACACGATACCAGGCTGGCACTTCGGTGGGCGGAGGTATCAGCCACGGGGTACTGTAGTCAGTAGCGCAGCGATCACAGATGACCTGCCAGGGGCCGTCGGGATCGGACAACGCACGCTCGACGGAGTAGGTGTCCGCGCCGACCACACCGCGCCAACTGATCTTTTCCCCGATGCCCGTGATCAACGGGGCGTCGGGGATGCTGTTGGCGGGCACGGCGATCCCGCGCATCTTGTAGGCATGGGCGCGCAGAAGCTGGGCGCGATCACGCATAGTGGCGGTCTGGCCGGGATAGTGCATTTTGTAGCCGCCGTTGCTATGCACATAGCCGCAGTGATCGTTGTGGCCGAAGAGAGTCCAGTAGAGATCGCCCGCAATGATCGGGTTGACATCAATTTCGTTGAGGAAGCGGACAAGGCTATCCCCGCCCTTCACATTGTTCCAATCGTACTCGCCCACAAAAAAGACCTTGCCGGCTGTGACAACCTTCTCGGCACCACGAACCATGCTCAGTCGATCCATCGGGTAGAAATGCAGCGAATACATATCAATACTGGAGATCTGGAGGGCGGCGGCATCAATCCGAACATTACCATCGGCCACCAGTTGATGGGGGGCAATGCTCTTGATCAGATCGGCAATCTCGTTCGTCCACGCAGTGGGCGGGCGCAGTTCGTTGCCCGTCTCCCATGCCATAATCGTCGGGTCGTCCTTATAGGCCACGCCGGTATATGTATTCACGCGGTTGAGAATGAGCGTGATATACGCCTCAATATCGGCGATCACCTGACGGTTTGTGTAGAAGTCTTCCTTCGGTAGCCCGCGCCAATGAGTGAAGGTGGAGATTCCGCCGTGGTAGTAGGCGTAGTTATCAATAAGGGGCAGGATCAGCCGCAGACCATAGCGGCGGGCGGTTGCGATGGCATAGTCCACATGGGTAAATGCCTCCTCGTTGACACTAGCCAGCGTAGGTTTGATGCAATACTCGCAGCCGACGGAGATGACGGCGTGGCTGCGGATAACAGTGGCACCCATTTCTTTGGCGGTGGCGAGGACATCATTGACGCGGAAGGGGGTAGGATACCCGACGCCCCCGACGTTCTCGTCAATGCCAAGCCAGTAGATATTGGCCCCGGCGAAGCGGAAGGGTTCGTCACCGATGGCGAGACCGCTGCCGCGACGCTGGATAAAGCGGTTCTCATTACGAGCAGTGGGTATATTCTGATCGAGATTAGTGAGTACCGGTACTTCACCAGTACACTGAACCAGCATGAACAGTGCCAGAAGGAGCCCGGCGATCCAGCCGCAGCATCTCGGCTTCGGCACTCGGGCAGGTAAGGGCATCGCACTCCTCACACCGGGGTGCGCTCGATGCTGTGGCGCGGCCCCTTAAAATGCATGGTTGTGGCCCGCACACTGAGGGTAGCAATGCACGACGCAGCCAGCGTGACGTACCAGAGCATCACAGGTACCCAGACGAGCGCCAGCCACGGGGTAGGCCCGTCGTATGCGGCGACCATAACCGCCAGCCGCACCCGCGAGATACCAATCCAGATCAGCGCTGTGGCCCAGAGTGTGATCTCAAGGTCGCCTGTCTCGATCCAGGGCTGGAGCGTCGCCGCCAGGGTAGCCAGTGTGAGGCCAACGCTCAACCACGCGATGATATACGGATAAAAGGCGGCCAGTGCCTCACGGGGTCTGGAGAGAAAGTGCGAGCGCATGCGGATGAGCGAGGCCAGGTGGGCACGCCGCCAACGCAACTCGTTTGTCCACCACTCGTGCAGGGTGGCTGGACGCTCAGTATACACGATAGCGTCGGGACAGTAGGCACGGGTATACCCGGCCATTGTGACCCGGGCATCGAGATCCCAGTCAACTCCCACCAGTACATCCTCAGGGAATCCACCGATGGCCTCAATCACCTCGCGGCGCAGCGCAATGCCCCCGCTGCCCTGAAGGTAAACCAAGCCACGGATCTCATAGGTTTCGATCTTCTCCATTTGGCCGTGGAGCGAGAATGGGGTTGTGCGCAGCGGGATGTAGTTGCCGGTGGTGGCGAATACCTCGCCCTGGATGGGTGCGATTATGGCGTGAAGCCAGCACGGCCCGATTTGGGCATCGGCGTCCAGGATAACAATAATCTCGCCGCTGGACAAGCGCATCCCGTCGTTGAGTGCCGCGTTCTTACCACAGGGCCGCTGCTCGATCACATGAATCTGCGGGTCGTTGGCGGTGGCAGTTAGGGCCGACTGGTAGGTACCATCAGGGCCACCCGCCACCAGTACCGCGTCCCAATCCGGGTAATCGAGCCTGTGCAACTGGCGCATCAGGATCTCGATAGTGCCCTGCTCGCGCCACACCGGGATGATCAGCGTCACCGTTGGCCAACGCTCAGGGGGTGCGGGTGGCGACCTACGTCTACTCCGGCGTGCATGTGTGCCGTGGCGATAGGCCAGCGTGATCGTATACGCGGCAGAGAGACAAAGCAGCAGAATCAGAACCAGATGCATTCCCGCGAAAGCGATCTCCATCACCCTACCTGCTCTGCGGTGGCGCTCGGCGCTATCTGGCCAAAGGTTGCCGTCCGATAGACCAGTGGGATCATCACCAACGATGCCAGTGTCTCTATGATCAGCAGGCCGAGGCACGCGCCAACCAGTCCGTCGAGGTAGGCTCCCGCCGTCGCCAGCAGCACCCGGAAGAGGCTTGATGTTGCCACCAACCTTGTTGCGTGCAGCGTCTGGCCGTGAATGCGGGCGATCGCCACGTAGTGTTCGCGAATGATCAGGGGAAACACAATCAGCCCAAGGATGCGCAGTGGCCAGAGCGACTCGGCAACATACGCCTTGCCGAAGAGGGAGAGGAGCAGTTCGCCGCCTGGAAAGATCACCAGATTTGCTGCGAGCCCAATCACAAGCCCAGTTCCCATCGTAAAACGCAACCGCTGCGCGAGCGCCTGCGGGTTGCCCGACCCAACAGCGTAGAGAACGGTTGCCAAAGATACCGGCCCAACCGAGACAAAACTGGCGAGCATCCAGGCCGTGTAGAAGTAGGCATTTGCCGATGCTGAAATCAGAGCGGTGATGATCAGCGGCATCACCAGGCCCGGCGCAAGAATTGCCATATTGAGCATATGATGGTGGAGCGACTTCATGCCCAAACTACGCAGCACCCCCCACTCGGGATGGGCGATACCCGCAATGCCTCGGCACGCGACAATATAGACGATCAGGATGGCGAAGGAGACCAGATTGCCCACCAGCCAGGTGAGGTAGATACTCATCCCGGTGGTGTTGGCCAGCACATTGGCGACCAGCCAGAGCGCCGCCAGTTTCACCACACCAAAGATGGTGTTGCGCGAGAACTGGAGCCCGCCGCGCAATATCCCGATCAGTGCCTGATCGAGAACCAGCGCCACCGCCGTGAGACCTGTCCCAATGGCAAAAGCGGCAACCATCCCGATGTCGGACGACAGGAGTCTGAGGTCGGCGGCGAGGTAGGGAGAGAGGAACGCAAAGAACGTCCCGGTGATCGTCGCGGCCACCCCGGCCACAATCAGCGCGGCGGAGATCAGCGCGGCCCGCTGGCCCGGTCGGCGCGGCAGTTCGCCGATTAACATCGTCCCTAGCCCCAGCATACAGATGGTGCCGATCAGAGTCATGGCCGAGATCGCCGCCGCCGCAAACCCCACCTCGGGCGCGGAGAATTGGCGCGCCGCCAGCCACCAGTAGCAGAATCCAAGAGCAGCCGAGACGCCCGTGGTGGCGACCAGCGAGCCGGTGTTGATCAGGATGTCATGGTTGCCGATCCGCTTCAGGCGGGCGATCAGGCGCATATAGTCGTTCCTGTTTTCTACGTCCCCGGCGCACCCGGCCCCGACCAGCGCACGGTATAGCGGTAGAGGGTGTTCAAATCTTCGGCCCGATAGAGCCACGCCTCGACCGGCGTTTTTGTGTTTGAGTCGGGTGGTAGCACCAGGGTGATCTCCCACTGTGCGCCTGGCTGGAGATCAATGTCCGTCCACTCGCTCAGCATATGCCCGTCATCGGTGACGCGCAGCAGGTATCGCTGCGGTTTCTGCTCCTGGTTGCTCACGCCGAGCCGCACCGTGCCCGGTGCCGCATCAGCCTTGTCCACCATCCAGAGTTGGGTGTATCCCTGGGTGGGCTGGTTGATGGCTCCGTTTCGGGCCATATTCACCGCGTTCGCCAGCAGCAGTGCGGCCAGAACCAGCAGAACGGCCTGCATAGGCTGGAGCCGCAGGGTGGGCGCAGGGATTCTATCGCCCAGCGCAGAGGCGGCGGATCGTCGCCGTAGGATCGCCGTTGTCGCCGCTGCCAGCGTGATCCCGGCCAGCAGAATACCCCACGGCTGACGCTGGAGTCCCCAGGGCGTCAGGTTCAGCAGCAACCCTGCGAGAATGGTGATCACGATGCTCACTCCCAGGCGCAGCGTGAGCAACTCAACACGCCCCGTCGCCTGCCTGGAATCCATCGCGGCGATAAGCGCATAGCCCGGTAGAAAGAGTGCCAGCGCAATCCCCAGCGGCGCGCTCAGCGCGACAGGGGCGGCGGGCCACAGGGCCACGGCTAACCCGGCCACCGCCAACGCCATCACGATAAACAGATCACGTGACCCACGCATCACGACACCATCGGTGTGCTAGTCGCTCCGGTTGCGGCCAGCACGTCGCGGTAGAAATCTACCGTGCGCCCCATAACTACCTCGTGGCTGTAGCAGCGGCGCAGGCGCTCGTAGCCACGCTCAACAAGGGCCGCCCGCTGGCTAGGGCTGTTGTGCAGGCGGCGGATCATATTCGCCAGCGCGGCGGCGTCGCCCTCAGGGAAGATCAGCCCGGCCTCTCCAATCACTTCAGGGATTGCCCCCGAACTCGATCCGATCACCGGGACACCGGCGGCCATCGCTTCCACAATCACCCGGCCAAACTGCTCGGCCCAGCGCGGCGTGGTCAGTGAGGGCACTACCAAAACATCAATGCTCTGCCAGAATTGCCGCATTTCGCCGCGTGGCAAGGTTCCCAGCAGTTCATAGTGCGGATCGCGGCCCAGCAGTTCGGCCAGGGGGCCATCGCCCGCAATCCGCACGTGAATCTCAGGCAACTGCCGGATAGCATCGTACAGCGTGTGAATACCCTTTTCGGGCACCAGTCGGCCCGCGTAACCGATGGCAAAAGGTCGGTTGGGGTCGGCGGTCTGTGGACGGGCTGGATCAATGGCAAAGCCATACTGCGGGATGACATCAAGCCGCTTGCGAAAGCCCAGTCGGCGGCAGCGCCGATGCGCCTCCTGATTGCCCACAATCCCGGCGTCGGCAGCCGCATAGTTCAGCATGCGGAATACCACGCCCAGGCGCAGCGGGTGAATATTCTCCCAGGCCACGAAGATAAGGCGGTAGCCGTAGCGACGCTTCAGCGCACTTAGCTGAAGCAGGCTCAGGCTCTCGGGTTCCTGCTCAACGTGAACCAGATCCGGCTGGAACTGCGCGATTGCAGCGGCCAGTTGCTGGGGCTGGTAGATGTAGCGGAAAGGGTTGCCCTGAAACTGGAACCACGTATCGAGGCGATACTGCTTCCAGCTCGCATCGGGCGCGTTGGCAGGCACTGCCTGTACCGGGTGCAGTTCGTTCGTGTGCCACGCTGATGGCATCACCACACCCAGCTCGACCCGCTTGCCCAGCGCATCCAGCTTATCCCAGTTCCCTGGGTAGGCATACATATTCGAGACAAGCAGCACGCGCATGAGCGAACTCCCTACGGGCGAGGTGCCTGATCGAGAAACAGGTTTGCATCGTAGATCTGGATATTCCCGCTATCGAAAATTCGGCTGAGCTGCGGAATGTTGTTGAACTTCGCAAGTCGGCTCATCGGGAACGGGTCATTATGCTGATTGGCCTCTGGTTCGCCCGAGGTGAACCAGATCCCGTTGACCGGCAGCCCCAGGGTGATCCGCTGGTCGGTGACAATATAACGCACATGGTCGCGCCGCAAATCGTGGATCTCCAGCTTAGCCATACGTGGTGAGAAAAAGATCCACGAGAGCGTCTCGACCGGATCTTGCTCGCCATACGAGCCCATCAGCAGCCAGTTTGTCTTATCGGCGGTTAGCCGAAAACCCTTCGGTAGTCGGTCGCGTGCCCAATACGACGCCGTAATGCTCTCGGGCTGGATTCCACGGGTGTCACCCATGAGCGCATATGGCCCCGGCAGTCGCGCCCAGGGCGGGATGCCGATAATGATTGCGCCCATGATGATGAGCATGATCGCGCCACCAGTCACCGCATGGCGCATACGCTGCAGCCTCACCGCCGCCACAAACTCAACGATGGCCACCGCCACCACCAGCGCAACCCCGATGAACAGGTAGTCTGATGAGCGGTTCGAGATCTCCGCACCGCTCGACGAAATCCGTAGGATCAAGGTAGCCGGGAAAATCCCGCCCATAACCGTGAAGAGCAGCGCCATCGGATGGTGGCGGTAGCGGCGCCAGGCGAAGATCAGCCCGAAGGGAATGGCCAGGGTGATTAGTCCGACGCTGGCCAGGGCGATGATCCGCTCGAAGGTGGGCAGCGTATACTCGGGCGAGGCCGAGCGGAACAGGGTGCGCCCGCTCTCCTCGCGGGCGATCAGCTTGACCACCGACTGGGCCGCCTTCACAATGTGTGGGCCGAGGTAGGGGATCGTCTGCTGGGCCACCGTGAAGAGCCACGTGATCGTGAAGACAAGCGAGGCCAGCCAGAAGATCCCGACCCTGCGGCGCTCGGGCTGGTGCATACCGGGCGGGTCGGGGTCGCGCAGCGACGGGAAGATCGGCCCGCCCGCCCAGCGCACCAGCGGCTGCACGATGCGGTTGCCCAGGATAACGCCAAAAAACCGCTCGCCCGTACTCACAATGCGTGCATGGAAGAAGGTCAGCGCGGCCAGGATGATCAGCAGCACGGTCATGACATACGAGGTGACGTGGTGGGTCACCGTCAGCGCGCCGATGGTCATGAGGGCGAGTGTCCAGGGCCAGCGCCAGCGCTGCTGCGTCTCTTCACCGAGCATGATCAGGAACAGGAGCATTGTTGCCAGGGGCAGAGACAGCGACTCGTAGCCGAACTGGGCGCTCCAGTAGGCGAAGTTGGGGTACGCGCAGTAAATCAGCGAGGCCACCCCCGCCACCCAGGTAGACCTGCTGGCGCGCTCGTGCAGCAGGAAGGCGGACAGCACCACCATCACCCGCGTCACACCGATGATGATCAGGGCCGAAGGGTAGATCGGCAGACCGCTCAGTTGGGATAGGGCACTGGCTACGATCTGCATGCCGGGGAACAGGGAACTGATATTCTGGAGGGCGTTGATATGAAAAAGGTGATCGGTGATCAGGATATCGTTAGCCGTGCGATAGTGCGGGAACTCATCGTGCAGGGCGAATCCCAGGGGACTCTGGAGAACTTTGAGCATGTAGAGGCTCAGCCCGAGCCAGACGACCAGACTCGCCCGCTCGCCGCGACCGACATCGGGCATCAGTTGCCGCACCGTCACCGGCGCGATGATCGTCATCACCCCGACCCAAAAGAGATACAGCGCCCAGGGCGCGTTCAGCCGCGATCCGTTATAGGCCGCCGCCACCAGCATCAGCCCAACAGCACTGATGAAGGTGATCGCCGGCAGCCAGCCCGGATCCCAGGAGGTCGTCCTGGTGGTGGCATCTCGCTCACGCTCAACGTAGCGTGTGTTAGCCGAGATGACCGCTCCTCCGGTGATCTGTGCGATTGT